>CALHHY010000001.1 GCA_938030665.1 uncultured Litoreibacter sp.
GCATTCTCCTGCTCCCACGCCTTGAAGCGCAGAAACGCCCGCGTGTTCTGCTCGGGCGTCAGGAGGGAGCCGGGTTGGCGCAGGGCGGCGTCATCCAGAAACAGCCGTTTGGCTTGTTGGTAGGTCTCGTTGCAGGCGAACCGCTCTTTTTGGGTCAGCGTGCCCTCCGCCGCGTCAGCCGCGCAGAGGTAGTAGACGGAAAGCAGGGTAATCAGTTCGGTCATGGCGTCTCCTTATTAGATGGAAACGTAGCGCGATCTGTGGGTTGCTGCGGTCAAACCCTCGCGAGCGACCGGCGGGGGGCGTACGGCCATAAAAATTGCGCGGCCCACATAGCGCAGGCCGTCGCCGACATCATTGGTGCCGAATCTGTTAGTCCAGCGCGACCAGATCGCCTGCCGATTGACGCCCGTCGCGCCCTTCGATCATTTCATACTGGATTTTCTGGTCGTCCCGCAGGCCGGTCATCCCGGCGCGCTCGACAGCTGAGATATGGACAAAAACGTCCTTGCCCCCGTCATCAGGTGCGATAAATCCAAAACCCTTGGTGGTGTTGAACCATTTTACGGTGCCCGTGGCCATCCCGTCTCTCCTTCTGTATCCGCCCAGAACATCCGGCGGCGCGGTGCCTTGCAGTCTTACTTCGGACATCCGTGAAGAAGGTCGAAACGTAAAGTCTGTGTCACATACTAAAGGGTAGTTACCTTTGTTAAAAATTCAACGACACTGAATATGGAAAATACAACGGGCGGAGAACCGCCTAAGTTAACTTTAAGTAAACAAAGAGGGTTTTCGTGAAAATATTTGGCATCAAGGCCTGCGACACCTGCCGTAAGGCGTTGAAATCATTGCAGCAGGCGGGCCATGACGTGGCTTTGATCGACATCCGCGAAACCCCGCTGGACCCGCAAACACTTGCCCAATTTTACGACGCCTTTGGTCAGGATTTACTCAACACGCGATCTACCACTTGGCGTGGCTTGGATGAGGCCGAGCGGGCAAAACCGCCGCTGGACCTGCTGGCCGCGCATCCGACCTTGATGAAACGCCCGGTGATTGAGGCGGATCGATTGTACCTGGGCTGGAAGAAGGACGTGCAGGACGCCCTTCTTTAACCGGCCTCGCCTCTAGCGCAGATCGGGCGGTGTGGTGCTGGCTTTCAGCTCTTCGATGACCGCCGCCAGCGGCTCCACCTTGGTGTGCTTTTCGCCGAGGCGGCGGACGGTGACCGTGGCATCCTCCACTTCCTTCTTGCCGACGGCGAGGATGACCGGCACCTTGCCGACGGAGTGTTCGCGCACCTTGTAGTTGATCTTCTCGTTGCGGATATCAGCCTCCGCCCGGATGCCCGCGGCGCGCAATTTCTCAACTGCGTCAAGCACATAGGCGTCCGCGTCAGAGACGATGGAGGCCACCACGACCTGGCGGGGGGCCAGCCACATCGGCAACTTGCCGGAATGTTCCTCGATCAGGATGCCGATAAAGCGCTCGAAAGAGCCAAGCGTCGCGCGGTGCAGCATCACGGGGCGATGCTTGGCGCCATCTTCGCCAATGTAGTTGGCGTCCAGCCGCTCCGGCAGCACGAAATCGACCTGATGGGTGCCGCATTGCCAGTCACGGCCAATCGCGTCGGTCAGCACAAATTCCAGCTTGGGGCCGTAAAACGCACCTTCGCCGGGGTTCATCTCGGGCTCGATCCCGGCGGCGCGGGTGGCGGATAAAAGGGCAGCTTCGGCCTTGTCCCAAACCTCATCGGAGCCTGAACGAGTCTCAGGCCGGTCAGAGAATTTCACGCGAAATTTCTCGAACCCGAGGTCTTTATAGATGGCTGACAGGAAGTCGATATAGATCGCAGTCTCGGATTCGATCTGGTCCTCGCGGCAGAAAATATGGCCGTCATCCTGGGTGAACCCGCGGACCCGCATGATGCCATGCAGCGCGCCTGATGGCTCGTACCGCGCGCAGGAGCCGAATTCCGCCATGCGCAGCGGCAGGTCACGATAGGACTTTAGGCCCTGATTATAAACCTGAACGTGGCAGGGGCAGTTCATCGGTTTCAGCGCGTTCACGGCCTTTTCGCGTGCGTGATCCTCGTCCACTTCGACGATGAACATGTTTTCCTGATACTTCTCCCAATGGCCCGATGCCTCCCACAGGCGGCGATCGACGACTTGCGGGGTGTTCACCTCCACATAGCCGCCTGCGCGTTGGCGGCGGCGCATGTAGTCCTGCAGGGTGGTGTAGATTGTCCAGCCATTGGGGTGCCAGAAAACCTGGCCGGGGGCCTCTTCCTGCATGTGGTACAGGTCCATTTCGCGGCCCAGCTTGCGGTGGTCGCGTTTCTCGGCCTCTTCAAGGAAATGCAGATATTCTTTCAGCTTTTCCTTATTCTGGAAGGCGACCCCGTAGATGCGTTGCAACATGGCGCGGTCGCTATCGCCGCGCCAATAAGCCCCGGCCACGGACATCAGCTTGAACGCATCTGCGGGCACCTGTCCGGTATGCTGCAAATGCGGGCCGCGGCAGAGGTCCTGCCAATCGCCGTGCCAATACATCCGCAGCGGCTCGTCACCCGGAATGGCGTCGATCAGCTCCACCTTATAGGGCTCGTTGTTTTCCTCGTAGAACTGCACCGCGCGGTCGCGGTCCCACACTTCTGTGCGCACGGCGTCACGTAGATTGATGATTTCCCTCATCTTTTTCTCAATCGCGCCAAGATCTTCGGGCGTGAAGGGCTCGGCGCGGTCGAAGTCGTAATACCAGCCATTCTCAATCACAGGACCGATGGTCACCTTCACATCGGGCCAGATGGATTGCACCGCGCGTGCCATGATATGGGCGAGGTCATGGCGGATCAGCTCCAACGCGGGCGCGTCGTCCTTCATCGTGTTGATCGCGATGTCAGCGTTCTCTTCAATGGGCCATTGCAGGTCCCAATGCTGGCCATTCACTGTCGCGGAGATCGCCTTCTTGGCCAGCGATGTTGCGATGGAGGCAGCAACCTCCGCAGGGGTAATGCCCGCGTCAAACTCGCGTGCGTTGCCGTCGGGAAATGTCAGGGAAATCGGGGCCATGGGCCGTCTCCTCGTCTGTTTGGCGCCTACAAAACGCCCGGTTGCGGGTTATGTGCGCCTCGTTTGCCGAGGTGATGGTCAAAGGTCAAGCGCTGAGACTGGCCTGTTCAAGTGTTTGCCTTTATGCGACGTTTACATCGCGGATTGCGACCTATATTTTCAGTGGGAGACCAAAATGCATTTCAAATCCGCAGGAGACGACCATGGGATATAATCGCCAATTCGACCTGTCGCTTGATGATATCGAACTGATCGAAAACGCACTGCGCTACAAACAGAAATCGCTCAGCATCGATGACGCGCCCGAGCTGTGGTTGTCGGAAAAAGAGGAGCGCCTGAAACAGACGCAGGAGCTTTTGGGCCGGCTGCACAACCAAAAGCAATTCTACCGGCCCAAAAAGGGGTCTTATGTGAGCGGTTAGCGAGGCTTCAAGCGGCAGCGGGGCCGAATTTGGCGGGCTTGCCGGTCTCCAGATAGGTTTTCAGCCCCGCAAGCATCCGGTGCCAGCCATCCTTGACGCCCTCATGCCCGGCTGGGATGCTGTAATGCTCCAGCGCGAGCTTGCAGTAGGGGCCATCCACCTCGATCAGGTAGGCAAATTTCGAATGTGGGGCATCTTCTCCGCCGAAACGCGGTTCGAAGGTCGACAGGATGCGGGTCTTGGGGTCCATCTCGACCTCGGTGCAGATCAGCATCACAGTGTCGTCCTGGGTATAGTAGATCAGCTGGTTGCCCTCCCGCTCAATCCGGTTGCTCATGAAATGATATTGCACCTCCTGTTCGGGGTCGGTCAGCGCGTCCCACAGGGCATCCTGGGTGCAGCGGATATAGGTTTCCATGCGGAAATCGGGTGCGTCGGTCATGTTGGCAGCTCCTTCTAACTGTTTCTTCAAATCCAGGACACCACGGGCGAGGGGGCGGGCCAGCAGCGGCTCGATCCAGCGGTCCATGACCTCCTGCAGGGGGAGGACGTTCAAGTAATGATGCTTGAACCGTCCGACTTTCGTGGTCGTGATCAGCTTTGCCTCTTCCAGCACCGCCAGATGCTTCATGACCCCAAACCGGGTCATGTCGAATTGCGGCTCCAGATCGCTGAGCGTCTGCCCGTCCTGCTTGCGCAGGCTGTCGAGTATGTCGCGCCGGGCCGCATCGTTGAGGGCTTTGAAGATCGCGTCCATGAAAATACTATAGGTGATTAAAAAGTCACGTGACAAGGTGGTAACCTAATTTTACATGCTTTCTTCTTGGTTTCATTTGCTGCGCAGGTCGCTTATCTTGCTTCAAAACCTGCCGTGGGAGTGGCTATGCCTTCGTATTTAAACAGTAATTCGGGTCGCCGGATTGCCTATCACCGGACCGAAGGGGTCGGCCCCGGATTGGTGTTTCTGGGTGGCTTCAAGTCTGACATGGGCGGTACGAAGGCCGTGCATCTGGAGCAATGGGCCCGCGAAAGGGGCCGGGCTTACCTGCGTTTCGACTATTCCGGCCACGGTGAGTCGTCCGAGGCTTTCACCGATGGCTGCATTGGCGATTGGGCGGAAGATGCGCAGGCAGCGATCGCCGGATTGACCGACGGGCCCCAGATTCTTGTGGGGTCCTCCATGGGGGGGTGGATCTCCCTGCTGCTTGCTAAGCGCATTCCCGAGAAGGTCGCGGGCCTCGTCACCATCGCCGCTGCCCCGGATTTCACCGAGGACAGCATGTGGGCCGGCTTCACCGACGCGCAAAAGGCAGAGCTTGAAGCCGGGCAGGTGGCGCTGCCTTCTGACTATGGCGAGCCCTATATCATCACGAAGAAGCTGATCGAGGATGGCCGCAACCACCTTGTACTGCGCGACCCGCTGCACCTGCCATTCCCGACCCGGATGTTGCAGGGCACGGTTGATAACGACGTTGATATGTCCGTCGCGGTCCGGCTTGTTGGTCATGCAAAGGGGCCGGATATGCGGCTTGTGATCCTGAAAGACGGCGATCACCGGTTTTCTGATCCGACCGCACTGAAGCTGATCGAGGACGCCATCCGAAATGTCATGGAGGTCACCGGATGAGGCGCTTTGGCAAATGGCTGGGCCGATCCCTGCTGGCGGTCGTGGTTCTTCTGGCGGCAGTATGGTTCCTCTTGCCGCGTGAGCCGGTCGATACCGAGATCGCGTTTGACCCGCGCATTCTGCCGGAGGATCTTGATGTCTATCTGGCGCAGGCCGAGGCGCAGTTCGACGACATTACCGAAGGCGTCGAAAAACGTATCATCTGGGCGGGGGAGGTTGGCGCACAGACCGATATCGCGCTGGTCTATATCCACGGCTTCTCAGCCACGTCCGAGGAAATCCGCCCGGTCCCTGACATTGTAGCGGAAGCGCTTGGCGCGAACCTGTATTATGGCCGCCTTAAGGGGCATGGCCGGGGCGGGCTTGCCATGGCGGAGCCTGTTGCCGGCGACTGGCTGGAAGATGTGGCCGAGGGGATCGCCATCGGGCGCAGGCTGGGGCGGGAGGTTGTGTTGCTGACGACCTCCACCGGTGGCACGCTGGCGGCTATCGCGGCACGTGATCCGGCGTTGCGTGAGGGCATGAAGGGGGTTGTCTTCGTCTCCCCCAATTTCCGCGTGAAGAACCCGACCGCCACGATCTTGGAATGGCCGCTGGCACGCACGCTCAGCACGCTTCTGGCAGGCGCCGAACGTAGTTTTGATCCGCAGAACGAAGGCCACGGCAAATACTGGACGACGCTGTATCCCACGACCGCGTTGATCCCTATGGCGGCAGTGGTCAAACATGCCCGCGACGCGGATTACAGCGATGTACCAACGCCGGGGCTATTCATCTTCTCCGACGATGATGCTGTGATTGATGCCGAGACCGTGCGCGCAATGACCACGAAATGGGGCGGCCCGGTCACGTTGGAGCCGCGCGTGATGGGCCCCGACGACGACCCGTTCAACCATGTTATCGCAGGCGATATCCTCAGTCCCGGCCAGACGGATGAGACGGCAAAGATCATCGCCGACTGGATTAGGAATCTGCCATGAAACTTGACCAAAGGGTCAGCCTCATCACCCTGGGCGTGTCCGATATGGACCGCGCAGCCGCCTTCTACGAAGGGCTTGGCTGGACACGCGTGGAAAGCCAGGACGGCGTCATCGCCTTTGATCTGATCGGTCAAACATTGGGCCTTTACCCGCAATCCGGGCTGGAGGAGGAACTGGGACTGGCCCCAGGTAGCCTTTCCGGGCGCGCTGCGATCTCGCTTGCCTACAACGTGCGGGAAAAGGGCGAGGTTTCGCAGGTTCTGGCGCTGGCGAAAGCGGCAGGTGGCACGGTTTTGAAAGAGGCGCAGGACGTCTTCTGGGGCGGGCATCACGGCTATTTCAGCGATGTGGACGGCCATATCTGGGAGGTCGCGCATAACCCGTTCTCGCCGCTACGTGAAGACGGCGCCTTCTGCTGGAATGGCTATCAGGTCGGCTGATGCGCAAGCCTGCCTCCATGTGGTCTCTGGAGACTTTGGGGCGGGTGCGGCTGTCAAAATACTTCTTCATGCGGGAATTTCTGTATTCGGAGATTGGCAATTTCTATGGGCTGCCCAACATTCCCGAGAACCCCGATCTTGCCATCGAGGTAGGTCGTGCCTTTTGCACCACGCTGCTGGACCCGCTGCATGAAACCTTCGGCTGCGTCACGGTGCGGTCGGGCTACCGGTCGCCATCGCTGAACCGGTTTGGCAATGAGAACAAACTGAACTGCGCGCGCAACGACTATCCCGGCGAATGTCATATATGGGACCGCGGGACGGGAGATACCCGGATCGGCGGCGCGTCCATCGTGATCCCGTGGTTCGCCGATCAATACGATCAGGGCCGCGACTGGCGCGATCTGGCGTGGTGGATTCATGACCACCTGAACTATTCGGAGCAGTGGTATTTCCCCAAGCTCGCCGCCTTCAACCTGACATGGGAGCCTGTCCCGCGCCGCACGATTTCCAGCTACATCGCCCCGCGTGGGAAGCTACTGGCAGCAGGCGCGGAGCCCTCGGAAAGCAAGGATATGCGCCGCAAGCGCTATGCCGATTTTCCGCCCTTTCGGGGGGTGCGCCAACCGGGTAACGTCCGCACAAACTGAAGGAGCCCGACCCATGACATTGCCCCAAACTCCGTCCTTTCGTCTTGATGGCAAACGTGCGTTTGTGCCCGGTGCCTCTCGCGGTATTGGCCTTGGCTGCGCGGTTGCGTTGGCGGAGGCGGGCGCGGATGTGCTGATCGCGGCCCGCAACGGGGACGCTGTCGCTGCAACGGTGGCAGAGATGCGCGAAGCGGGCCTTTCTGCGGATGGCGTGGCACTGGATGTTACCGATCTGACAGCCGTCCGCCGCGTCTTCGCCGATTACGGGCCATTCGACATTCTGTGCAACTCCGCCGGGCTGGCGCGTCATTCCAAGACAGTCGACACGGCACCTGACGACTTCGACGCAGTGATGGAGATCAACGTCAAGGCGGCCTATTTTCTGGCGCAGCAGGCGGCGATTTCGATGGCCGGGCGGGGCGGATCCATCATCCAAATCTCCAGCCAGATGGGCCATGTCGGCGGGCAGGAACGCGCCGTCTATTGCAGCACCAAGCACGCGATTGAGGGCATGAACAAGGCCATGGCGATCGAGTTCGGGCCAGAAAATATCCGAGTGAATTCCATCTGCCCGACCTTCATCCTGACTCCGTTGACAGAGGCCACATTTGCCGACCCGCAAAAGCGCGCATGGATTGACGCCAAGATCAAATTGCCGCGGGTGGGGGAGGTTGCTGACATCATGGGCGCGGTGGTTTTCCTGGCATCGGATGCCTCCGCATTGGTGACGGGCACGTCCATCCTGGTCGATGGTGGGTGGACGGCGGGGTAGCGTAAGCGCGCTTGCCATTGGGTCATCCATCGGCCAAGACTATCGATCAAAAGGGGACAATCATGAAGATCAAAACAACCCATTGTGGCAGCTTGCCACGCACTCAGGATGTGGTGGATTTCATCTTCGCCCGTGAGCATGGCAAAGCCTATGACAGCGCGGATTTCGCGACGACGATGCGCAAAGCCAGCATGGCCACGGTTGGACGTCAGGCCGATACCGGTATTTCGGTGGTCAGCGATGGCGAGACGTCCAAAATCAGCTATGCGACCTATGTCAAAGACCGCTATACCGGGTTCTCCGGCGACAGCCCGCGCAATGCGCCGGGCGATCTGAAGCTTTTCCCTTCCTTCCTCAAGCGGTTGGCTGAGGCTGGCGGCACCCCGCAATATGCCCGTCCGATGTGTACAGGCGCGGTCAAGTCCAAGGGGCAGGGTGATCTATTGGCCGACATCGCCAATCTCAAAGCTGGCATGGCAGAGCACGGGGTCGATGAGGGCTTCATGAATGCCGCGTCGCCCGGTGTGATTTCGCTGTTTTTGCAAAATGAATTCTACCCCTCGCGGGAGGAATATCTGGCCGCCCTCGCCGACGTCATGGCTGAGGAATACCGCACGATTGTCGATGCGGGCCTCTATCTGCAGCTTGACTGCCCCGACCTGGCCCTTTCGCGTCACATGTTGTTTGCGGACCTGACGGATGACGAGTTCCTCAAGATCGCGGGCACCCATGTCGAGGCGTTGAACCAGGCGCTGGAAGGCATCGACCCCAGCCGGGTCCGGGTTCATATTTGCTGGGGCAACTACGAGGGGCCGCATGTCTGCGATATCGACATGGCGAAGGTTTTCCCGACGCTGATGAAGGTCAACGCCTCGCAGCTGCTATTTGAAACGTCCAACCCGCGTCATGGGCATGAATGGACGGTGTTCCGCGACCGCGCGTCCGAGATCCCCGAGGACAAGGTGCTGGTGCCGGGCGTGGTCGACTCGACCACCAATTTTGTCGAGCATCCTGAGCTTGTCGCCCAAAGGTTGGAGCGTTTCCTGCCCTTCATGGGCAAGGACCGCGTGATCGCCTCCTCCGATTGCGGATTCGGGACATTTGCAGGTTTTGGCGCCGTGGACCCGGAAATTGCCTATGCCAAGCTCGGCTCCATGGTGGAGGGGGCAAGGATCGCGGCCGACCGTCTATGACAACACCGCTTTTGCTGACCGACCCGGTGGTGGAGCCGCTGGTCCTGTTGCCTGGCATGATGTGCGACGCACGGCTTTTTGGACCGCAAATCAAAGCTCTAGGCGGCGGTCGGGCGATCCACCTGCCGCCCGTGGGCCAGCGCGACCGGATTGAACAAATCGCGACGGATATCCTGAACGCGGCACCGAAGCGTTTCGCTTTGGCCGGGTTATCCCTGGGGGGCATCATCGCGATGGAGGTCGTCCGGCAGGCCCCAAAGCGGGTCAGCAAGCTGGCATTGATGGACACCAACCCGCTGGCCGAAACGCCGCAAATTGCCGCCAGTCGGGAACCGCAGATCGTCAAGGTGATGGCCGGCAAGCTGGCTGAGGTGATGCGCGACGAGATGAAGCCAAACTACCTTGCCCCCGGACCGCAACGGCAGGAGGTTCTGGACGTTATGCTGACCATGGCCCTTGATCAGGGGGAGGGGGTCTTCCTGCGCCAGTCCCGCGCGTTGCAAAGGCGCATTGACCAGCAAGGTACGCTGCGCAAGCTGCGTATTCCGACCCTTGTGCTTTGCGGGGAGCATGACGCGCTTTGCCCCGTGCGCCGTCATGAGAATATGGCTGACCTGATCCCGAATGCCCGGCTGGTCATCGTCAAGGATGCAGGCCACCTGCCCACGCTGGAACAGCCCGACCGGGTGACCGAGGCCATGCTTGAGTGGTTGGATTAAGGTCCTGTAGCCTTATGTCCGGACAGATTAGGCCGCCTAGTCAACCACACGGGGTAGCCGTTAGATCGCCACGCGTCCCGTTTTGATCGGGGTGACATTCGTGTCGTCTTTGCTGCGCTTCCGCGCCTTCTTGGGCGCTTTGCCACCAGAATTTGCATCAATGAAATCAAGGACAAGCGGTCTGATGTTCTTGCGCCAGCTCTTGCCTGCGAAGATGCCGTAATGGCCGGCGTCAGGTTCCAAGTGGCTGGCTTTCATCTCGTCCGGCACACCGGTCATGAGGTCAAGCGCGGCAACGCATTGGCCGGGGGCGGAAATATCGTCATTCGCGCCCTCGACGGTTTTCACCGCGACGTTTGTGATCTTGCCGATGTCTACCTTGACGCCTGCGACGGTGAACTCGTTCTTCGCAATTTCACGTTCTTTGAAGATGCGGGCCACGGTGGAGAGGTAGAACTCCGCCGTCATGTCCATCACGGCGAGGTATTCGTCGTAAAACTTGTTGTGCCGGTCATGATCGCCCGACTCCCCTTTGGAGACACGCAGAATCTGCTCGAAAAACGCCTTGCCGTGGGTTTCGGCATTCATCGACATGAAACTTTGCAACTGCAGAAGGCCCGGATAAACCATCCGCCCCACGCCTGCATATTTGAAGCCGACCCGCTGGATCGCCATTTCTTCGAGCTGACCCATGGTAATGCGACGCCCGAAATCGGTGACGTCCGTGGCCGCCGCATCAGGGTCGATCGGGCCACCAATCAGTGTCAGCGTGCGCGGCTGCGATTTGGGGTCCTGTTCGGCCAGGTAGGCAGTTGCGGCAAGCGCCAGCGGTGCAGGCTGACAGACCGCGATCACATGGGTATCAGGCCCCATTTCCCGCATAAAGTCAGCAAGGTAGAGGGTATAGTCCTCAATGTCGAACTTGCCGCAGGACACCGGAATGTCGCGCGCATTGTGCCAGTCGGTGATATAGACCTCGGCATCGGGCAGAAGCGACATGACGGTGGACCGCAGAAGGGTCGCGTAATGGCCCGACATCGGCGCTACCAGCAGGATTTTACGGGCCTTCTCAGGCCTGTCCGTGACGCTAAAACGGATCAGGTCGCCGAATGGGCGCTCCAAGACAGACGTCACCTCAATAAGGTGGTCGCGGCCGTCATCGCCTACGACTGACGGGATATTCCAATCAGGTTTTGCAACCATTCGGGCAAAAGAGCGTTCGGTTACCTGACCCCAGGCATCGAGCATCTTGAACATCGGGTTTGGTGTCATGGAAAGGGCAGGATGTGCGCCGACTGCTTGAGCGGTAGCGCCAAGCCATTGATTGGTAAGGCGCATCGACTCCATCAAGTCGTAGGTTAACATGTACTTCACATCAGGTTCCTTTCGCAGGTAGCATACCTGCAATGCCAAATCGTGACTTTAATCGCTACGGTAACAAGACTACCACGCGATTAAGCACGGCGCAGCATTTTATTGTGCTGCTGCAGCATAACGATAGGGTGGAAGGCTTTCGATGACAACCGATACTAACGGAGACAATGAGACCCTTTCAGCTGAACGGTTGGAGCGGTTAAATGAAAACATGGTTAAGCTCGATGAGCTGACCAAGCGCATGACCGCAGCACTTACCCGCAAAAAGCAGGCGGATCCCGGGCTGCAGGGGCCGGGGCAGGATCTGTATATGAAGGCCGCCGCCGCTTATATGGCGGAGATGATGAGCAACCCGGCCAAGATGCTGGAGCAGCAGGTCAGCTACTGGGGAAAATCCCTCAAGCATTATGTCGACGCGCAGCAGCAACTGGCGCAGGGCAAGCTGGCCCCGCCTGAGGATAAAGGCCCAAGCGACCGTCGTTTCAGCAATGAGCTGTGGGACACGAACCCCTATTTCAACTTCATCAAGCAGCAATATCTCTATTCTAGCGAGGCAATCACCACCGCTTTGGACGATCTGTCCACGCTGGAAGGAACCGAGAAGGGCCGGGTGTCGTTCTTCGCGCGGCAAATCACCGATATGTTCTCGCCGACTAACTTTCTGGCCACCAACCCCGACGCGCTTGCCCGCGCGGTGGAAACGGATGGCGCCTCGCTCGTGCGCGGTCTCGAAAACCTCGTCGCAGATATCGAGCGGAATGATGGCGACCTGCTGGTCAGCCTCGCCGATGGCGAGGCGTTTACCGTTGGCGAAAACATCGCCGCGACGGAAGGTGCGGTCGTTTTCCGCAACCGCATGTTTGAGCTGATCCAATATACGCCGACGACCGAAAAGGTGCACGCCACCCCGCTGATTATCTTCCCGCCCTGGATCAACAAATTTTACATAATGGACCTCAAGCCCGCGAATTCACTGATCAAATGGATCGTAGATCAGGGCTACACGCTGTTCATCGTGTCCTGGGTCAACCCTGATGAAACCTATGCCGATGTCGGCATTGATGACTATGTCGATGATGGCTACCTGACCGCGATCAATGAGGTCAAAAAGATCACCAAGCAGGATCAGGTGAACGCGGTCGGCTACTGTATCGCTGGCACGACCCTGTCAATGGTGCTGTCGCTGATGGAAAAACGCGGTGACACGTCCGTAAAATCCGCGACGCTGTTCACGACGCTGACCGATTTTGAGGATCCGGGCGAAATGGGCGTCTTCCTTGACGATGACTTCGTCGACGGCATCGAGCGGCAGGTGGCGAATGCAGGGTACCTGCACTCCTACTTCATGTCGCGCACCTTCAGCTATCTGCGCGCCAATGATCTCATCTACCAACCTGCCATCCGAAATTACATGATGGGGGAGGCGCCGCCTGCCTTTGACCTGCTTTATTGGAACGGGGACAGCACGAATCTGCCGGGACGCTTTGTTGTGGAATACCTGCGCGGGCTTTGCCAGCATAACAGTTTCGCCGAAGGCACTATGGAAATTCTGGGCACGACCGTCAGCCTGGACACGGTTCAACACCCGGTCTGCGCCATCGCTTGTGAGACCGATCACATTGCCGCATGGAAGGGCAGTTTTAACGGGGTGAAACAGTTTGGCTCTGACGACAAAACATTTATTGTCTCGGAATCGGGTCACATCGCCGGCATCATCAACCCGCCCACCAAGAAGAAATACGGCCATTACACAAATGACGACGTTTCCGGCGCGCCGGAGGACTGGATGCAGGCCGCCACCTATAATGAGGGCTCGTGGTGGCCCCGTTGGGAAAAATGGCTGAAAAGGCATTCCGGCAAGCAGGTTGCGGCGCGCAAACCAGGGATAAAATCTCATCCCGTTCTAGAAAAAGCGCCGGGTAGCTACGTCGTACGGAAAACAAACTCCTGATTACAAAGCAAATTTACCTACAAAACTTTTTTTGCTGCAGTGCAGCAATAGGGGTTGAAATGCTGCGTTGCAGCGTGTAGATATGCTGCAGACGCAAACAAACCAACGGGATCACAAACGATCCCGGAACCAGGAGATTACAAATGGCTAAGCAAGCTGATTTCACCAAAATGTTCTCGGACATGACTGCAGCATTCCCAGTCGACATGACCGCTTTCAACGAAGCCGTCAAAAGCTCTGCCGCTTTCGGCGAAAAAATGTCGAAAGTCGCGCTGGACGCCGCTGCAACTTCGACCGAGCTGTCCTCGAAATTCACCAAAGAGACACTGTCCAAAATGTCCGGCGTGACCAAAGCTCAAAAAGAGCCTGCTGATTACACCAAAGCGATGACCGATTTCGCTTCGGCTCAAGCAGAATCCACCGCCGAGCATATGGCCGCTTTCGCTGAAGTCGCGAAAAAAGCGCAAATGGAAACTGTTGAGCTGCTGATGGCCGCTGGCAAAGACGCTTCCGAAGAAGCAACTGCCGCTGTCAAGAAAGCAACCGACGATCTGACCGCTCAAGCTAAGAAAGCTGCAAAAGCAGCTTAAGCAGAGCCAAGGCTTTAGCGGGTCTTCTCCTCCCAATCGATCCGCTGTCCTGAAAGGCGTGCCCCCTCCCGGGCACGCCTTTTTCTTTTGCGCCGCGGTTATTTTCCCTCAAGCCAATCGCGGGCCAATTCGGTCCATCCGCGCGGCAAGCCGTGGCCGCCATCGTGCACCGACAACTTGATCGCCGCGCCCGAGCAGCTGTCTTCCCACATGCGTGACCGGAACGTGTCTTCTATTGAAATGTCATCGGGGTTGGTGCGGCAGCCGTTGGTCTGGCGCAAAAGCGCGAGGGAACCGAACAGGTCCCCCTGATGCCAATCCCGGATCGCGCGCCCTTCAAAAGGTACTTGCGCATCGGCAAACCCATGCACCTGAACGAAACGGACCGGGCCGCCGGGGCAGGGGCCTGTTGGATGCGGCTCGCGCAAGGCGCCTGCAACCGAGGCTGCCCCGGCGAACTGCTCCCCGGCGTAGCAGGCCATCATCCAGGCCATGGACCCACCCGCAGAAAACCCGGCGACAAACAGGGCGTCGCGGTTTATAGGCAGTTTGGTGGCCGCGTCCTCTACAACTGCCAAAGTGAACGCTACGTCATCCCGCCCGGTGGAACTGGTCCTTGCGGGCCAGGCGCGCGTGTTGCTGCCCGGCCGCGCCTCGCCATTGGGGGCGATGAGCGCATAGCCCTGACCAACAAAATCCCGCTTCAGCCCGGCAGACCGAAATACTGACGCCGCGCTGGAATTATGCCCGTGATACCAGACCAGCGCGGGCAGGGCAGAGGTGCCATCCCAATCCGCCGGGGTGATCAAATGGTAATCGCCCCCGGCGATCTCGCAGGCCGCATCTGGGCCGCACGGGATTTCCTGCGCATATGCGGCGGTCGTGCAGGCGGTGAGCAGAGATAAAATATAGCGCATGGCGGGGCTTGTCCTTTCCGGTTTGGGGCAGCCTTGCATATGCGGCGGCGTGGTGCATCTCGCAAATCTGTGAGGGGCGGGCGCCCGCCCCATTCATTTGGATGCTTCCTTTTGTCGTATAGCTGCGCTAGCGTTTTCTGCACTGCAACAGGGGAGAGTTTGCATGGCTAAGACTGAAGGCGAGACGCTGCTGATCAAGCGCTATGCAAGCAGAAGGCTGTATAATACCGAGACCAGCGATTACGTCACGCTAGACGATATTTCCGGCTTCATTCGTGCGGGCCGGGAAGTGCAGATTGTTGATCTGAAAAGCGGGGACGATCTAACGCGGCAGTATTTGCTGCAAATCATCGCTGAACATGAAAGCCGTGGGGATACGGTTTTGCCAACCAATGTGCTGACCGATCTGGTGCGCAGCTATACGGAGGGCGCGCAAAGCATGGTGCCCGATTTCCTGTCTGCCAGCTTTGACATGTTGCGTGATGGACAGACCAAGATGATGGAAAGCATGTCCGGCTCTATGGGCGGCATGCCTGGGTTTGACCAGATCAAGCAACAGCAGGAAGCCTTCGTGAAGACCATGATGGGGGGATGGGCCGCAGGGTCGGGCCCCGCGCCGGACGGAAGTGAGGGTAACCCCGACAAGGCGGCTGATAGCAGCGAGCTGGAGCAGATCAAAAAGCAGCTGGCCGAGATGCAGGCTGCTCTGTCCAAGATCGGCAAGTAGGGCGCGCTGCGCAGTTTGCAATTTCGTGAACAGTTCGTTTCGCGGCGTAACGCTCGCTATCGGCGCGTCACTTGTGCCACGCTAACGCATGGCTCAATCCGCTCATAACGACTATCCCGATTACGCGACGTCAGAAAAACTGGCAGATGGCGCCGTTCATCTGGCTGGTCTCGTCGCGGCATTGATTGCAATCGCGGCTTTTCTTGAGATGCAGTCACATGTGTTGGGACCGGCCACCATGCTGGGTTTGGGGGTCTACTGGGTTGGGCTGATCGCCATGCTCAGCGTCAGCTTTTGTTATCACATGACCCCGTGGGAACGGCTGCGGCCCACGCTTCGCCGCGTGGATCATGCAACCATCTTCATCAAGATCGCGGGCACCTATACGCCGCTGGTCCTGACCATCGGCACCGCTTTCAGCTATCTTGTGCTGGGGATTGTGTGGACCTTGGCTCTGTTCGGGGCAGGGCGGAAGCTGTTTTTCTGGCGCAGTCCCGGGCGTTTCGGCGCGCTGCTTTATCTGGGCCTTGGCTGGCTGAGTGTCTTGCTGATTTGGGGGGTGTTCCAAATCTCCCCTGCGGCGGGGTGGTGCGCGGTTACGGGCGGTTTGCTTTATTCCTCCGGCACGCTTTTCTACCATTGGGAAAGCCTGAAATTTGCCAATGCGATCTGGCACGGCTTTGTCGTTGTGGCGTCGGGCTGCTTTTTTGCGGCGATCTGGATCAGCGTTCTGCCTGGCTGAACGCATATCTGACCGGACGAGGTACGCCGAGATCCGATTAGCCAGTCGCGGTCCGACGCAAGAAAATGGTTGGAAAACGGGGCATCCCCCGCACCCCATCTGATCTAAAGATCAGCGGTCAATCTGATATCATCGGCCAGCAAGCCGCTGCCGCCTGTCACGGTTGCGACAACAACAGTGTCGATTGAAATCTGGACGTCTGTCGTGCCGGGGACATCGGCTACGGTAACGCTTGGTGGTGGGCTGGCCGTGTCGGTGTAGACAATCTCGATCTGATCATCGGCGGCATCATAATCGGTAATCGTTACATGGGTGTCTGGCGTGTCCGCATTGATGACGCGGAACAGGTCCTCGCCCGTGTCACCGGTGCCGGTGTCATTGCCGAAAAGCCAAAGTGTATCATTGCCTGCACCGCCAGACAGAACATCCACCCCGCGCGCAACACCGCCGGTCCCATCGAGCGAGTCGCCAACAAGCAGGTCGTCGCCTTCGCCACCGAAGAGCATATCGTCACCTTGCCCACCCCGTAGCGCGTCGTTTCCGTCCCCTCCTTCAAGATGATCATCGTCAAGGCTACCATCAAGTGCGTCGTTTCCTAAACCACCCTGCAAGCGATCATTGCCGATCCCGCCGAATAGCGCGTCGTCGCCGCTGTCACCGAGGGCGATGTCATCACCCTCCCGCATGATCAACGTGTCATTGCCTGATCCGCCCCGCGCGTAGTCATTTGCTTGCGACCCCGTCACGGTATCGTCTCCCGCTCGCATGAAGAAAGCGCTTCGGGTTGTCGTGCCGTCGGCAGAAAAGCTGTCAGAGCCCGCGGTGCCGGGAAGGATATCGGTATAAAGCGCTTCATCGTAGAACGGGCCATCCACCTCGTCCCCATCCTCGGAGGCGGTGCGATTGTCATCGTCCTCATCCCAGCCAAAATACTCGTCAAACAGGCCAAACTGCAGCGACGCGATCAGCAGGAAGAAGAACGCATTTCCCAGGAATGCAGCTTCGGGGGACATGTTCTAACCTTTACAAAAGCTAATACGCCTTTGTTTTTTCAGGAACGAACTAAGAACCCGTTAAGCGACTTCGGAAAAAACCTTTTGAAGGGACGTATTTAGCTTCTCAAACATCTCGTCCATCTGCGACTCAGTCATGATGAACGCGGGGCACAGCACCACTGCCTGGCCTAAGGGACGGCAGATCAAACCGTGATCGGTACAGGTATTCGCGATCCGCTCGGACACGCTCAGGTTACTTTCGAACGGGGTTTTCGTGGCCTTGTCGCGCACCGCTTCAACAGCGCCCATCAACCCTTTGCCCCGCGCCTCGCCGATATTCGGGTTCTCCAACAGCCAGTTCAGCCCGGCCTCGAACTTGGGCGTCAGGGCGCGGACATTTTCCATGAGCCCTTCGGTCAAGATGACGTCGATGGCCTTTAGCGCCACGGCACAGCCGACCGGGTGGCCAGAGGCGGTGAAGCCGTGCGGAAATTCCTCAATCGCGTCGGAGGCTGCCTGCAACCGGTCGGTCAAATCAGGGCCCAATATCACCGCGCCCATGGGAAAGTAGCCCGCAGTCAGGTTCTTTGACGAGATGATCGCATCCGGCACGAAGTCATAGGCAACCGATCCCCAGACCTCCCCACAACGGCCGAAACCGCAGATAACCTCGTCGGCGATGAGCGGGATGCCATGTTTGCGCAAAATGGGTTGGATGGCCTGGAAATACCCCTCCGGGGGCGGGATGACGCCGCCTGCGCCCATCACGGGTTCGGCGACAAGCCCGGCAATGGTATCCGCGCCTTCGCGGGCGATCGTGTCTTCCAGCTCCTGCGCCATGCGGGCGGTGAACGCGGCCTCGCTTTCGCCCGGTTGCCCCTCGCGCCAGTAATGCGGGCAGGTCAGGTGGATGAAGCCGTCAAGCGGCAACCCGAAGACCGAGTTATACGGCTTGCCCGTCATCGAGGCCGACACCGCCGTCACCCCGTGGTAGCCGTTCTTGCGGGTCAGTATCTTGCGCCGTTCCGGTTTGCCCTCCGCGCCGCCCAGAAACCACAGCATCTTGACCAGCGTGTCATTCGCCTCGGAGCCGGAGTTGGTGTAAAACACCTTGCCGCGCGGGAAGGGCGAGACCTCGATCAGCTTTTCGCTCAGCATCACGGTCTGGTCGGACATGCGCCCGAAGAACGCGTGGTAGCCGGGGAAGCGGTCATATTGCGCCTTCGCGGCCTCGGCCAGCCCCGGATGGTCAAAGCCTGCGACCATGTTCCAAAGTCCGGAATTAGCGTCCAGATATTTCCGGCCATGCACGTCAAACACGTAAGGTCCCTGGCCATGGGTCAGCACCACAGCACCCCGGTCCCGCACTGACGGAAGATCGGTAAAGCCGTAGAAGGAATGGGCGTCGGCCCTGGCTTCCCACGAGTTTGGGGTGTCGTCGCGCATTTCGGGTCTCCCTGACGTCCGACAAATACGCTAGACGGGGATCAATGGCGGAGCAATCACTTCCGCAATCTGGGACAATGAAATGGTCGAAACGCCGGGCAAGATCACCTTATGGCAGGTGGAGATTTTCGTGGCAGCAGCGGAGGAGGCGTCGATCTCAGCCGCAGCGCGCCGGTTGGGCGCGTCAAATTCCGCCGTCAGCCAGCAATTGTCGAACCTTGAGGCGGCTTTGGGCGCGCGGCTTCTTGACCGGGGGGAGCGCCCGATGCCGCTGACAGCCGCGGGGGAGATGTTTCTCAAGCGCGCGCAGGCCATTCTGAACGAGGCCGCGCAGGCCACCGCTGAACTTACCGTGCGCGACATGTCGAGTCGTGTTCGATTGCGCCTTGGCATGATTGAAGATTTCGATGCCGATGTGACGCCCGCGCTGCTGATGAAGCTGTCGGAGAGCATGCCCAAAGCGCAGTTCCTGCTGGAAACCGGGGCCAGCCACCGGCTGCTCGACAAACTGGAGACCCGAGGGCTGGACCTGGCCGTCATCGCGGAGCCGTCGGAGCTGCCGCCCGCGCTGCAGCTTCACCCGCTCTTGCTCGACCCCTACATCGTGGTGACGCCGAAACGAATGATCCGCGACGAGGCGAAGATGCTCGATATGCTGCGCAAAACGCCCCTGATCCAATACACCTCCCGCCATGTGATGGGCCGCCAGATCGCCGCCCATTTGATGCGCCAGAACCTTGCGCTGTCGCATCGGTTCGAGCTGGACAGCTATCATTCGATCATGGCCATGGTGGCGCGGGGGGAGGGGTGGACGATCCTGACGCCTCTGGGCGTGATGCGCGCGAAACGCTTCATGGACCGGGTGGAGACCTTCCCGCTGCCCTTTGCACCGCTGGCGCGCCAGATCTCGCTGGTCGCCCGCCGGGATGGGGAGCCGTCGATGCCCGAGACATTAGCCGGTGAATTACGTCCGCTGATCCGCTCCGAAATTCTGGAATTCTGCCATGGGCGCATGCCGTGGCTGAAAGAACAGATGCTTGTGTCGGACTAGCCTTTCACCATCCGAGCGGCACTGATCAACGCTGAGGCCACGAAACATAAGTCATCGCGCTTCAGCCGCACGGGCAGCCGCACGTCGCAGGCCACTGCCAGCATTGCGCGGGTGCCAGGCAAGTCGGGGGGTGGGCCTTCGATAAACTGCCAGTTCCAGAAGGCGCGCGCATTGTCGGTGCTCAGGCCGAATATCTGCGCGGGCACGCCGTTCTCCTTCGCGAAAGTCACAAATGCCCGCGCCTGCGCCTCGGAAAAACCCGTCAAGTTGAACTGGATTGAGTCGGGCGCGCGGACCTCCTGCGGCAGGGGGGCAGGCACGTCGAAATAGCCGCTGTCCTGCAACCGCTCAGCCACAAAATCATGGTTCGCCAGCCCGTCGCGTATCCGGCGAGGCAGCTCTGTCAGTTGCGGGCGGATCACGCAGGCGCTGAGGTTCTGCATGCGCAGGTTATAAAGCGGCAGCTTGTTCTGCCATTTCGCGGCGGCCTCGGTGATGTCGACATGTTTCTTCCAGTTATGCTCATAGGCGCCGGACATGATGACGGCGCGCGCCACCAGATCAGCGTCGTCGGTGACCAGAATGCCGCCTTCGCCGGCATTTATCATCTTGTACGACTGGAAGGAGAAGCAGCCGACATCTCCCAAGGTGCCGATCTTGCGCCCGTCCCAAAGCGTGCCAAGCGAATGTGCGGCGTCCTCAATCAGGGGCAGGCCATGCGCCTTCGCCAATGCAAGGATCGCGTCCATGTCGGAGGTGTGGCCGCGCATGTGGCTGATAAGGACCGCGTCGGCATCCATAATTTTCGCTTCAAGATCAGCAATATCAAGCCGGTAGTTCGTTCCGACCTCTACCAGCACCGGTTGCATCTCCGCATGCACCACGGCGGAGGGGACGGCGGCGAAGGTAAAGGCCGGGATCAAAACCCGGGCGCCTTTGGGCAGTCCAAGAGCCTTCAGCGACAAAAACAGCGCGGCAGAACAGGAGGAGACGGCGAGCGCGTAGCGTGTCCCCATAATTTCGGCGAATTCGCGTTCCAACAGCGCGACGGGGGCATCTTGCGGGGCGGTGTAGCGGAACAGATCGCCCGATTGCAGCAACGCCTCGATCGCGGCTTTCGCCGCTTCGGGGATGGGTTCGGCTTCATGCAGGTCAGGGGCGGCGGAGGGGAAATCGCGCATATGGGCATTCCTTGTTTCCGAAACTCTAGTTTTGGGAATCCCGTAGCAGAGTTTTCGATTTTCGGCTAGACCCCAATTCGGTCGCGCAGGGCGTACCAGGTCATCGCAAGCGTCAGCAGCGGCTTACGGAGCGCACCCGCGCCGGGGAAAGCGGCGGTAGGCAAGTCTTGAAGCAGTCGCAACTGGTGCGAGGGGGTACTGCTGGCCTCCGCCATCAGCTTGCCCGCAAGGCTGGCCAATGCGACACCACTGCCCGAATAGCCGCTGGCCACCAGAATATGCGGTGCGGGTTGGGCCAGATAGGGCAGGCGCGACATGGTGATCGCCAGCGTGCCGCCCCAGGCATGCTCAATTCGGACGCCCTCTAGCTGTGGGTAAACCTGTTCCATCGGTTTGCGGACCTTGGCGGCGATGTCAGCTGGGAAGCGGTAGCCGTAGCTTTCGCCGCCGCCAAATAGCAGGCGCTTATCCTCGCTCAGCCGGAAGTAGTTCACCACAAACCGGTCATCATGCGCGCAATGCCCTTGGGGCAGGATGGTGTCGGCCAGGTCGCCCAAAGGCTCCGTCGCCGCGATGAAGTTGTTGATGGGCATGACCCGCGCCTGCGTGCCTCGTGACAGCTCCGTTCCGTAGCCATTGGTTCCGATGATGACCCGGCTGGCCGTGACCTGCCCCAGTTCGGCCTGAACTTTCGCGGGCGGGCCATGGGTGATGTGATGGACGCGCGACAGCTCGAACACACGGACGCCGGCCGCCACGCAGGCGCGCGCCAGCCCGAAGGCGTAGCGCAGCGGGTGCAGGTGACCGCCGGCCAGATCAAGCGTGCCGCCCGCATAGATATCGGTGCCTAGAAGCTGGGTGAGTTCGTCGCGCGACAAAGGCTTGACCGTGTCGTCGCCATATTCCGCGCTTAAATGCGTGGCGCTGGCATGAGCGTGAGAGACATCACGTGGATGCCGGATCGCATGGATGATCCCCGCCCGGTAGCCCGCGTCCGGGGCGTGAGTTTTCGCCAATGTCCGGGTCAGGGTTGCGGCCTCCAAGGCCACATCCTGCAGCAAACGTGCGTTTGAACTTCCGACCCGCTTTTCCAGTGCTGCGGCTTCCAGATTGAACCGCGCGCCAACTTGTCCGCCATTGCGCCCCGAGGCACCGAAGCCTACCCGCTGCGCCTCCAATAGCACGACGTCCTGGCCCGCTTCCGCCGCATGAAGCGCGGCGGACAGCCCGGTATAGCCGCCACCGATAACGCAAAGATCCGCGGCGATCTGCCCGCGCAGGGCAGGGAAGGGCGGCAAAGGCTCGGCGGTCGCCGCGTACCAGCTGTCAGGGTAGGTCCCGCGCCGGTCATTGGCGTCAAGCAGGTTCATACGTTGAGCAGCAGATGCTCCCGCTCCCAAGGGGAGATCACCTGCAGGAACTCGTCATACTCGGCGCGTTTGACGATGGAGAACACCCGCACGAATTCGGGATGCAGGCAGTCCGAGATCGCGTCATTTCCAGTCAGCAGGTCAAGCGCGGAAAACAGGTCGCGCGGGATATCCTCGTCGCCATCATAGGCGTCGCCCTTGAATTCCTTGGTGGGTTTGAGCTTTTGCTTCAGCCCCAGATAACCACAGGCCAGCGAGGCTGCGATGGCCAGATATGGGTTGCAATCCATGCCGGCCAACCGGTTCTCGATCCGCCGCGCGTCCGGGTCGGAGACGGGGATGCGGATGCCCGTCGTGCGGTTGTCGCGTCCCCATTCCAGATTAATGGGGGCGGCATGGTCTTTGACGTAGCGGCGGTAGCTGTTCACGTAAGGCGCCATCAGTGCGATGACCGACGGCAGGTGCTGCTGCAGCCCGCCGATGAATTGCGCAAATTCCGGCGTCTCTGCGCCACGCGGGCCGGAGAAGATGTTGCGCCCGGTCTTGGCATCGACGATCGAGTGGTGGATATGCATGGCCGAGCCCGGCTCCCCCTCGATTGGTTTGGCCATGAAGGTTGCAAAGCAGTCATGGCGCAAAGCGGCTTCTCGGATCAGGCGTTTAAAGTAGAAAATCTCATCCGCGAGCCTGACCGGGTCGCCGTGACGCAGGTTGATCTCTAGCTGGCCCGCGCCGCCTTCCTGGGTAATGCCGTCAATCTCGAAACCCTGGCTTTCGGCAAAGTCGTAAATGTCGTCGATCACCGGGCCGAACTCGTCCACGGCGGACATGGAATAGGCCTGCCGCGCGGCAGCGGGGCGGCCGGAGCGGCCCATCATCGGCTCGATCCCTTCGGCCGGGTTGATGTTGCGGGCGACAAGAAAGAACTCCATCTCAGGGGCCACCACGGGCGTCCAGCCTTCCTTGTGATAGAGCGCGCAGACCCGTTTGAGCACATTGCGCGGCGAAAACGGCACCGGCGCGCCGGTTTGATCAAACGCGTCATGGATGACCTGCAGCGTCCAGTCACCGGTCCAGGGCGCGGCGGTGGCGGTGCTCATATCGGGTCTCAAGACCATGTCGGGTTCAGTGAAGCCCTGTTCGCCTGCGGCCTCCCCCCAGCCGCCGGTGATGGTCTGGAAATAGATGGAGTTGGGCAGGAAGAACTGGGTCTGCCGGGCGAATTTGCTGGCCGGGACCGCCTTGCCGCGCGCGATGCCCGGCAGGTCGGCCACAACGCATTCCACCTCGTCCAGACGGCGATCCTTGAGGTAGAGCTTCGCCGCTTCGGGCAGCGCGTCCATCCAGCTATCGGCGTCCTTAGCCACGCAATGCCTCGCGCGGCTGTTTGAAGAAATCGGCGATTTTCGCGGCGAGATGCGCGTTGCTGTCTGGTTCTGCCGCGCGGGCGGCGGCGCGATCCATCAACGCGTCGGGGTAATCCGCCGTGCCTTTGCGTAAGGATACATAGTCGGCAATGATGTCGCCTTTGAACTCGGGGTGAGGCTGCACGGTGAAGGCCTTTTGGCCGTAGATCAGCGCCGCATTGGCGCAAAAATCATTAGACGCTATGGGCGTCGCATCATCGGGCAGGCGGATGACCTGATCCTGGTGCCAGGCATTCAGCGCGACAGGTCCGATCCCGTCAAACTTATACTCGTTCAGGCCGAGGGCCCAGCCGTGTTCGAATTTCTCCACATGGCCGCCCAGGGCCTGCGCGATGATCTGATGGCCGAAACAGATGCCCACCATGGGAACCGCGGCCGCATAGGCCTTTCGGATGAAATCTTCGAGGGGTGGGATGAAATCATGGGCCTCGTAAGCGCCGTGTCTAGAGCCTGTCAGAAGCCAGCCGTCGCAGTCATGCACCGTGTCGGGGAACTGCATGAGCTCGACATCATAGCTGGCAAAGCCGAAGCCATGACCATCGAGCAGCCGCGCGAACATCTCCGGGAAATCGCCATGCTGCTCCTTCACCTCGGGTAGGGTGTGGCCGCATTCCAGAATACCGATTTTCATGAGTGCCTCTTGGGTGGTCGTGGCGCAAGCCTAGCCACCCGCAGCCGGGTTGGAAAGGGCAGGTGCCGCCGGCGGAGATATTTTTGAAGCACTGAAGACGGGCCGCGTTAACCTTGATGCAACGCGAAGAGGGACGCTAGACGGTGTCGAGATAGAGGTCGACGCGCTCTTCCACAGAAAGCTCGGCGTAATATTGCGCCTCCTGCCGCTTGGTCATCAGGTAGTTGCGTCTGAGCTGTTTGGGCAGCAGCCGCGCGGTGATGGGGTCGGTCTCGAACCGCTGCATCGCGTCGGCCCAGGTGGTGGGCAGCTGCTCCAGCTTGGCGCTATAGGCGGAGCCCTTAGTGGCAGGGGGCGGGGCATTTGCATCCTCGATCCCTGCAAAAGCGGCACCGAGCACAACGGAGAGCATCAGGTAGGGGTTGATGTCGCCGCCGGCAACGCGGTGCTCAATCCGGCGGGCCTTGGGGTTACCTGCCGGGATGCGGATCGCGGTCGTGCGGTTCTCATACCCCCAGCCGATACCCGTGGGCGCGTGGTTTTCTGGGGTCAGGCGGTCGTAGCTGTTGCCATGCGGGGCGAAGACCAACATCGAGGCGGGCATGGCGGCGAGGCAACCTGCCACGGCGTGATGCAACAGCTCCGTGCCCGTCGCGCTGCCATCATCGAAAATATTGCTGCCATCGGCATCCAGGACGGAGAAATGCGTATGCATGCCGGTGCCGCTGTGTTCGGCATAGGGTTTGGCCATGAAGCTGGCCGCGAACCCGTGTTTGCGTGCCAGCCCGCGCACCAGAATCTTGAAGAGCCAGGCGTCATCAGCGGCTTTCAGCGCGTCGGGGGCATGGGTCAGGTTGATCTCGTACTGGCCCATCCCGGCCTCCGATATCGCGGCTTCGGCGGGAATGTCCATGGCCTCGCAAGCGTCGTAAAGCTCGGTGAAGAAAGCGTCGAACGCGTCAAGCGCGCGCAACGACAGCACCTCGCCGCCCAGCCGCCTTTTGCCCGACCGGGGCGAGGGCGGCGGTTGCAGCGCGTCGCCTGCGTCGTCAATCAGGTAGAACTCCAGCTCGGTCGCGACCACCGGGGTCCAGCCGCGCGCGGCGTAGCGGTCGAGCACGGATTTTAGCGCGTGGCGGGGGTCCCCCTCAAACGGTTTGCCATCTTCGAGAAACATCCACATCGGCAGCAGCGCGGAAGGGGTGGCAAGCCAGGGCATCGGCACGAAGCCGCGTTCCGTGGGCATCAGCACCCCGTCAGCATCGCCCGAGGCAAAGACCAGCGGGCTGTCCTCGATATCGTCGCCCCAGATATCCACGTTGAGCACCGACATGGGCATGCGCGAGCCTTCAGTGAACAGTTTCTGGCCAAAGCGCGCCGGCATGCGTTTGCCGCGGGCCTGACCGTTCAGATCGGCGACAGCGGCCCGGATGTTGCGGATTTCGGGGCGGTCGCGAAGCCAGTTTTCCATAGCGGGGGCCTTACCTGATCATCTGCGGGCGCAGGCGCAACTTGCGGCGCGCGTCTTGCGGGAGGTGTTTGTTGAGGTGGCGGTTGATCAGCCCGAACACGCCGATGACCACAAGGGTCAGCAGGATGAAATAGAAGGCAACGATCGGGTAGGGGATGAACGGGTTGAAGGTCTTGTCGGCGAAATAGCTGGCGTAATAAAGCGCGTCGCCCTTTTGCTGAAAAGCGGGAAAGCCCGAGAAGAAGACCAGCGTGGTGGCGTGGAAAAGAAAGATCGCCTCGTTCGTGTAGGCGGGCCAGCCCAGCCGCATCATGGTCGGCCAGATGATGCGGCGGAAGCGCCGCCAACCGGTCATGCCGTAGGCGTCGGCGGCCTCCACCTCCCCGCGCGGGACGGAGCGCAGCGCGCCGTAGAAAATCTCCGCCGAATAGGCGGCGGTGTTGAGAAACAGCACGACAAGCGCGCCCGCCCAGGCTGACGTCAGCCAACTGGCGCCGGGCACGTTTTGCTTCAGCGCGGTGAATATCGCGTAGGCCAGAAAGAACTGGATGAACAGCGGCGAGCCGCGGAAGATGAAGATGAACCATTCCGCCGGTTTGCGCAGTAGCGGGTTACGCGCAGCTTTTCCAAGCGCCAGCGCGTTGGCCAGAAAGAACCCCGCGACCAGCGCCAGCAGGCCGAAATAGATGTTCCAGATCATGCCGGAGCCGATCAGGGTGAATTGCTGGCAAAGGGTGAAATCGTCGCGCGGCAAGAGCCGCTCCCCAACCCCGAGGGAGCGCAGGGCATAGGCCTGAACGGTGTCCCAGCAGCTCATGTCGTGCCCCCAAGCGTGGCCTGACCACGGGTGAGGCGTTTCATCAGCCGCTCCAGCACCACCTCCGACAGCTTGGTGAAGCACAAATAGAAGATCAGCAGTGCTAAGAAATACCAGATGCGCCAATCGCCATGCGGGTAGTCGGTGAAGCGGGCGGTTTTGGTGCCTGCAAGCTCCCGCGCCCAGTAGACGATATCCTCGACGCCGAGCAGAAACAGCAGCGGCGTGGCCTTGATCAGTACCATCCACAGGTTGCTGAGGCCGGGCAGCGCGTAGACCCACATTTGCGGCACGGTGATCCGCCAGAAGGTCTGGCGCGGCGACATCCCGTAGGCGGCGGCGGTCTCTGTCTGGCCTTTGGGGACGGCGCGCATGGCACCATAAAGCACGTTGGCGGCAAAGGCGCCGAAGACCACCGCAAAGGTCAGCACCGCCGTGGCAAACCCATATACCTCATGCACCCATTGCGGCGCCGAATTGAGTGGCAACTTGGCGGCCTGGCAGACGACAAAATCATTGCCTTGACGGATGGGCTGGTCCCAGTCCGGGCACAGCCATTGGTGGCGCAACCATTCGAAGCCCTGATCAAGCGCGATGACGAAAAACAGGAAGAAGGCGATGTCCGGCACGCCGCGCACGATGGCGATATACCCTTTGCCCAGCCAACGCAGCGGCGCCACGTTTGAGCGCGCAGCCGACGCCCCGCCAAAGCCAAACAGCAGCGCGGCGGGTGCTGTGACCGCCAGAAGCAGCAGTACCGTGCCGAAGGCCCAATACATGTTCATATGCTTGCCCGTGGTCAGGTAGCAGCCGAGCCAGTTCAGGCCCTCTAACGCGGATGGGTCGGTGCAGTAGGAAAAAATGGCGGCGTTCCCCGAAGATCTATGGGCGCGAGATTAGCGGTTTGGGACGGGGATGGAAGGGGGTATGCGTATGGTGGGTATGCGGACAAAGCAGCTATTGGTTATCTGCCCGAAAGCTTCGCCCGGAGCCGTTTCAGCATGTTCCGCACAATCAACCGATGAGCAATTCCGACGGGTACCATGTACGCATTGCCGAATAGATTGTGCACTTGGACTGATGAAGTAATCGAAAGTTCTTTGTCCCGAGTTGAAATGCATGTCATCACGTCAAGATGACGATCTCGCTCAGTCAACACCAATGTGCTGTCATCGGTATACTCCACGAGGAAGAAGTCCAAATAATCGCCAGCTGAAACAGTATCTTGACGCACACCAGAGAAGCCGCCGATTGATTTCACGCCAAACCTGGCTGACACAGCATCCCGCATCTTAAACGCGACATTGAGCAATGGTTGCGGGTCTTCCATTATCAAGTTCCACGCTTGCAACGGCGTCACGGACTGCGCCAAGCCAACGCTCTGTTTGTCAAAGTAGTTCAGAGTTGCGACCGGTGCCAAAAC
>CALHHY010000002.1 GCA_938030665.1 uncultured Litoreibacter sp.
CGGCTTCATCCTCGGTATAGAAAAGCACTTTGCCAGGCAGCGGCAGCGACCGGAACCCTTCGGGCCATTTCTCAACCGGCAGCGCGGCGGGGAATGACCAGTTTGATGTCGGGATCATGCTTTGGAAATCCTCGGTCAGGATGAAACCCATGAACTGATCAGCCAGTTCAGGCTGATCTGTGCCTTTCAGCCTGGCGGCCAGCTCCACCAGAAAATAATGACCTTCATCAAATATAGCGGCGGATTTGGTGTGATCCTCTTCGGCAATGATGTGATAGGCGGGTGACGTGGTATAACTCAACACCATATCGGCCTCACCATCGGTGAACATGCCATAGCTTTCAGACCAGCCTTTGGTGACCGTCAGCACTTTGGGCGCGAGCTTGGCAAAAGCCTCCTCCACATTGTCGCCGTAGACCGCTTTCATCCACAACATCAGCGCCAGTCCTGAGATGGACGACCGGGGATCCTGCACCACGACTTTCACGTCACTGTCCGAGTTCAGGAAGTCATCGAAGGAGGTCGGCGCATCGGCCATCTTCTCGTTGTTGTAGATGAACGCCGTGTGGCCCCAGTTGAACGGCAGGAAGGTCTCGTCCGTCCACTCAATCGGCAGGGTCAGATCGCTGGTATCCTGCCCATGGGGCAGGAATAGACCCGTTTCGCGCGCCTTTTTGGTCACGTCCGTGTTCAGGCCAATGACCACATCCGCCTTTGTCCGCTCCCCTTCCAGCAGGAGGCGGGGCAGGATGTCACCGGGCAGGTATTTGATGTCGCAATCGCAGGTCGCCTCGAACGCCTCCTCGATCTTGGGGCCGGGGCCCCATTCGGATGTGAAATAGTCGGGCGCGTAGATCGTCAGCTCTGCCTTCTCCGCCAAAGCGGGGGTGGCCACAGCAATCAATCCTGCGCAAAGAAGGGTCTGTTTCATGGGTCTTCCTCCAAAACGCCGGACGGGGTTCGGGGTTGAGACCATCTCAAACCTTCCCTCCGCCGGTCTTAACCGGTTCAGGTTCAACGGGTCAGCTTTCGCAATCTCAGCCGCAACGCGGCCCCCCGAGGTACGCAAATAGCTAGGAGAAACAGCGCCAAACCTCAAGTTCCTTCTGTCAATTTGCCGCGCCTTGATGTAAACTGTCGTTACATCACACATTTCAGGAGAAAGGAGGCGCCCTTGGGGGATTGTCATTCGTAATTATTGCCTTTGAGCTGGCATTTGTCTGGCTTGTCTATTTCGCTTTCGGTGTCGCGACAGAGCATGACCTGCCCATCGGGCTGACCGCCCTTCTGGTCATCATTGTCGACCGCACCGTGACTTCCATAACATCATTGGCCAAGCGCCGGCGCGACCGCCTGCGGCAATAGCTTGGCTTTCGGCATGCGCTTGGGTATCTGGAACCGCAATCAGGAGCCCGTATCCCATGTCGATCAACAGCTTTGGCCATCTTTTCCGCGTGACCACCTGGGGCGAGAGCCATGGCCCGGCCTTGGGTGCGACTGTGGATGGCTGCCCGCCCAATGTGCCCTTGTCTGAGGAGATGATCCAGGTCTGGCTCGACAAGCGCAAACCGGGGCAGAACAAATACACCACGCAGCGGCGCGAAGCCGATCAGGTCCGTATCCTGTCGGGCGTGTTTGAGGGCAAGACCACCGGTACCCCCATCCAGTTGATGATCGAGAATACCGATCAGCGGTCCAAGGATTATGGCGACATTGCCGAGAAGTTTCGTCCCGGCCATGCGGACATCACCTATTGGCAGAAATACGGCATCCGCGACTATCGCGGTGGTGGCCGGTCCTCCGCCCGTGAGACGGCAGCGCGCGTGGCCGCTGGCGGTGTCGCGCGGGAGGCGATCAAAGCCCTAGCCCCCGGCCTGACGATCACCGGCTACATGGTGCAGATGGGCGAGCATCGCACGGACGCCCGCGATATGGAGCAGATCGAGCAGAACCCGTTCTGGGTCCCCGACGCCGAGGCAGCAGAGATTTGGGCCGGTTATCTGGACGGCTTACGAAAATCCGGCAGCTCCGTCGGCGCGATGATCGAAGTGACGGCCTCCGGGATGTCTGCGGGGCTGGGCGCGCCGGTTTATGCCAAGTTAGACACGGATCTGGCCGCTGCGATGATGTCGATCAACGCCGTCAAAGGAGTGGAGATTGGCGCAGGCATGCAGGCCGCGATGCTAACGGGCGAGGCCAATGCGGATCAGATCAGCATGGGGCCAGACGGGCCCGTTTACAGCTCCAACCATGCCGGCGGCATCCTTGGTGGTATCTCAACCGGGCAGGACGTCGTTGTACGGTTTGCGGTCAAACCCACCAGCTCCATCCTGACGCCGCGCAAGACGGTCACCAAGTCGGGCGAAGAGACGGAGATCATCACCAAAGGCCGCCACGACCCCTGCGTCGGCATCCGTGCTGTCCCCGTGGGGGAGGCGATGATGGCCTGCGTGATCCTTGATCATATCCTGCTGCATCGCGGGCAGAATGGCGGCAATCAGGGGCAGATCGGTTAAACCTTCTGCTTCGACAGTTGGACGGCCAGGATGCCGAGTGTGATCACCACCACGCCGATGACGTCCCAGACGCCTAAACTCTCCCCCAGCAGGGCCGCCGCGATGGCTACCCCGAAGAAAGGGTTGAGGAAATGGAACGTGGCTGATTTCACGGCGCCGATACGCTCGACCAGCGTGAACCAGATGAAGGTCGCCAGAACGCCCGGTACCAGCGTGGTGTAGGCAAAGGCCAGACCCAGCTGCAGGTTCCAGTTGATCACCATCTCTTCGAACAGCGCGGCAACGACCGCCAAGACCGCGCAGCCTACCAGCATCTGCAAGCCCACGACCATCATCAGGTTGCCCCCGCCCGCCACGCCGCGCATCGCCAGCGTGGCGATAGCCAGCGCCAAGGCGCCGGTGACGCAGAGCGCGAGGCCGATCAGGTCAATATCACCCGCAACCCGCGCGCCCATGATGAGCGCGACCCCGGCAAAGCCCGCGATCAGGCCCGCGACGCCCAGCCCCGGGATACGGTCCTTCAGCACGAGCCATCCAATCAGCGCAACCAGCAGCGGCATGGAGGAGGCGATGATCGCCGCCACCGATGCCTCGACCGTTTGCATGGCAACGAAGTTAAGCCCCAGATAGACCGCGTTCTGGCACACGCCAAATATCACCACGGTACGCCACTGGGTCCGGGTCAGATGCCAGCTTTGGCCCATGGCGCGCGCAATGCCGATGGCAATCAGACCGGCCAATAGAAAGCGCAGCGCGGATATTGTCAGAGGTGGCGCCTGTGTCACAATGATCCGGGCAGAGGTGAAGGCGGAGGACCAGATCAGCGCGAAGGCCAGACCCATCATGATCGCTTTGATGTCCATTCGCTTTTCGCATCCTTCCGGCAGGGCGCTTCGGTCCGGGGTTGGGGGCTCAGGCGGCCACAGGCGCCAAGCATCGTGGGCGCGGTCACGCGCACAATCAGGTCACGCGCGGCAAAAGAAAAGGGCCGCTGACCAGCGACCCTCGAAACTCGATAACAAAAGGCGAGCGATCAGCCGTTGACGCTGTCTTTCAGCGCTTTGGCGATGGTCATTTTGACGACCTTGTCTGCTTCCTTCTGGATCTGCTCGCCAGTGGCCGGGTTGCGCACCATGCGCGCGGGCCGCTCGCGGCAGTAGATTTTGCCAACGCCTGGCAGGGTCACGGCACCACCGCCGGAAACTTCCTTGGTGATGATGTTGATGATCCCGTCCAAAGCCGCCGAGGCGCCTTTCTTGTCGGTTCCGGCTTCTTCGGCCAGGGCTGCGACCAGTTGAGTCTTGGTCATTGGTTTCGACGCCATGGGCTGTCTCCCTCTATATTCCCATCAATTGGGTGTTGTGCGGCGAATCTAACTGAATATAGCGGAGCCACACAACGCTTAGTGTACGAAAACCCCTATTTTTCTGCTGTTTTCTGCGTTTTTCACGGCTTAGAGGAAGGCTGTTTCCTCAAAACTCCGCAATTTCCGGGAATGCAGCCGTTCCAGCGGCATTTCTGATAGCCGCTCCATCGCCTTGATGCCGATCAAAAGATGCCGCGCCACCTGTGTTTTATAGAAGTCTGAAGCCATGCCGGGCAGCTTCAGCTCCCCGTGCAGCGGCTTGTCGGAGACGCAAAGCAGCGTGCCATAAGGCACCCGGAACCGGAATCCGTTGGCCGCGATTGTGGCGCTTTCCATATCCAAGGCGACGGCGCGGGATTGGCTCAAACGGTGCACCGGGCCGGATTGATCGCGCAGCTCCCAATTGCGGTTGTCAATGGTGGCAACGGTCCCTGTCCGCATGATCCGCTTGAGGTCATAGCCTTCCAGCTCCGTGACTTCTTCCACCGCTTCTTCAAGCGCGATTTGGACCTCTGCCAACGCGGGGATCGGCACCCAGACGGGCAGGTCGTCATCCAGTACGTGATCCTCCCGCAGATACGCATGGGCCAGCACGAAATCCCCCAATGACTGAGAATTCCGCAGCCCCGCGCAGTGACCCACCATCAGCCAGGCATGCGGGCGCAGCACTGCGATGTGATCCGTCGCGGTTTTCGCGTTAGACGGCCCCACCCCGATATTGACGAGGGTGATGCCCGACCCATCCGCCTTGGTCAGGTGGTAGGTTGGCATCTGGGGCATCTTGGTGACCACCGGGATTTGCCCTGCGGGGTCGGTCAGGCTGTGATTGCCGGTGCTGATGAAGGCGGTGTAGCCGCTGTTCTTGTCGGCCAGCATCTTGCGGGCGTAGGCCTCGAACTCCTCCACGTAAAACTGGTAGTTCGTGAACAGCACGTGGTTTTGAAAATGCTCAGGATCGGTGGCCGTGTAATGCGATAGCCGGGCCAGCGAATAGTCCACCCGCTGCGCCGTGAACCCCGCCAGATGAGACGCGCCATCGGGATGCGTGACACTGTGACCGTTAACGATGTCATCATTGGTGGTGGATAGGTCCGGCACGTCAAACGCGTCGCGTAGCGTGAAATCCATCGCCCCGTCCTGCGGCACGGTCACACCGGTTCCGGTAGATACGGCGAAGTGTACGGGCATCGGCGTGGCCGAAGGCCCGATCAACACCTCGACACCGTGATGCGCCATCAGCAGGGAGATCTGCTGCTCCAGATAATTGCGAAACAGGTCAGGCCGGGTGATCGTGGCCGCATAGGTTCCGGGTGAAGACACATGCCCGTAGCTTAACCGGCTGTCGACCTTAGCAAATGTCGTCGTGGTGAGGCGAATTTCGGGGTAGTAGGCTCTGTACCGGACGCCCGGCACCTCGCCCGCGATTGCCGCGCTGAACTTGGCGGTCAGGTACTCAGTCGCGGCCTGATAGAGCATACATAGCCGCTCCACCGCCTCTGACGCGTCCGAAAAGAAAGCAGCCTCTGGCACATCGACCGTTTCGATCGGCAGGTTCGCATCAGATTGGATCATTCAGTGTCCTCTATTAGTTTAGTCATTTCAAATTTTGTCACATCGACAAGGCCAAGATCGCATATCCGCAGCTCGGGGATCACGACCAAGGCCAGCAACGAATGCTGCATATAAGCGTTGTTCAGAGTGCAGCCGCAGGCCTGCATAGCGGCGACCATTTGGTCGGCCTTTGCAGCAACCTCGGCCGCCGGGCTGTCTGACATGAGACCCGCAATTGGCAGCTCCACCAGTGCGAGCTCCTCGCCGTCCTTCCAGACGGTGACGCCGCCGCCGACCTCGCCCAGCCGGTTGGCAGCACTTGCCATCAAGTCCCGCGACGTCCCGATGACGATCATATGGTGGCTGTCATGCGCCACGGTGGAGGCCATGGCCATCTGCCCCTGATAGCCGAACCCTTCAACCAGCGCATTTTCGACATGGCCCGTCGCGCGGTGGCGTTCGACCAAAGCGATCTGGGCGATGTCACCTTGCGCCGAAATCAGACCCTGTTCCACATGAATACGGCGCTTCAGTGCTTTGGTTGGCGCCTGGTTTTCAACAACGCCGATCACGTTGGCAGTCACGTCAGACCGGCCTTCGGGGGCCCTGATTTCAAAGTCTGCAGCTTCCAGCGTCTTACCCAGCCTGACCGTTTGCCGCGCCTTCGCGGGCCAATCAAGATGCGGGCAGGTGACGGCAATCTTACCATCGCGGGCCACGGTCTGCCCCTTCGCGATCACATGCTCAATCGGCAGCTCTGACAGGTCAGACGTTAGTATGACGTCGGCACGTCGGCCCGGCGCGATGGAGCCCAGTTCCCGTTCCAACCCGAAATGTGTCGCGGTGTTGATCGTTGCCATTTGCAGCGCGACCAGCGGGTCACAGCCGCAAGCAATCGCATGGCGCAGGACGCGGTTCATATGGCCGTCATTGACCAGAGTGCCGGAATGGCAGTCATCGGTGCACAGAATGAACCCCCGCGGGTCAAGCCCTTTTTCGGTCACGGCGGTAATCTGCGTTTCCACGTCATACCAGGCGGAGCCCAGCCGCATCATCGACCGCATGCCTTGCCGGACCCGCGCAATCGCGTCCGCCTCGCAGGTCCCTTCGTGATCATCGGCGGGACCACCCGCAGCATAGGCGTGAAACGACGGCCCCAAATCAGGGGACGCATAATGCCCGCCGACCGTCTTGCCGGCCTTCTGCACCTCGGCAATTTCGGCCAGCATCTGCTGCGAGCCGCTTACGACACCGGGGAAATTCATCATCTCCCCTAGGCCGATGATCCCCGGCCACGACATTGCTTCGGCCACGTCCTCCGGGCCAATTTCATAGCCTGTCGTCTCCAGCCCAGGCGCGGAAGGCGCGCAGCTTGGCATCTGGGTATAGATCGAAATGGGCTGGATTAGAGCCTCATCATGCATCAGGCGCACGCCCTCCAAGCCCAGCACATTCGCGATCTCATGGGGGTCGGTGAACATCGTCGTCGTGCCATGCGGGATGACGGCGGCGGCAAATTCGGCCGGGGTCAGCATACCGCTTTCGATATGCATATGGCCGTCGCAAAGCCCAGGGATCAGGTAACGCCCCCCTGCCTCGATAACTTCCGTATCAGGGCCGATGCAATGCGTGGCATCAGGGCCGACATAGGCAAACCGCCCCTCCGAGATCGCGACCTGCCAGCCATCAATGACCTCGCGCGTATGGACATTTACCAAGCGTCCCCCACGGATAACCGTGTCAGCGGCAAGCCGCCCCGACGCAACCGCGACCAGCGTGGCGCCACATTCTGCCCAAGTTTTCAATGATTGGTGTTCCATGTACCAATTGTCATGAGAGAGCGGTGAAGTGCAAGTCGCAAAAGTGATAGCACTGTGGCGAGCGGCATGGTTTGGTCACGGGACAATGCAACGGAGGGTCATATGGACGGGACGCGCAACAATATCGAACATTGGGAAGAGCGGGTCGACCTCGCTGCGGCATTTCGCTGGACCGCCCGGCTGAAGATGCATGAGGGGGTGTCGAATCACTTCTCCCTCGCCATCAACGATGACGGCACCCGGTTTCTGATGAACCCGAACCAGATGCATTTCTCGCGCGTGAAGGCGTCGGACATGTTGATCGTGGACGCGAACGATCCCGCGACGCTTGAAGGTCCGAACGCCCCCGACCCGACTGCCTGGGGCCTGCATGGCGGGTTGCACCGGCATTGCCCCCATGCCCGCTGCGCGATGCATGTGCATTCGGTCCATGCGACGGTACTCGCCTGCCTGCAGGACAAGGTGCTACCTCCGTTAGATCAGAACGCCGCGATGTTCTATGACCGGCAGGTTGTTGACGACAGTTACGGCGGTCTGGCCTTCGAGGAAGAAGGGGAGCGCTGCGCGCAGTTGTTCACTGATCCGAAGAAGAAGGTCATGGTGATGGGCAATCACGGCATCATGGTGATCGGCGACACCGTGGCGGAGACGTTCAACCGCATGTATTTCTTCGAACGCGCCTGCGAGGTTTACATCCGCGCCCTGCAAACCGGCCGACCGCTGGCGATCCTGCCTGACGATATCGCCGCCAAGACGGCGGATGAGATCGAGAACTACCCCGAACAGGACATTCGCCACCTGGCAGAGCTGAAAGCAATGCTTGATGAAGAGGGATCGACCTACGCGTCCTAGGCCTTGGTAAAGACAGCCAGCAGCGCTTGGTCATCCGCATGGCCGTCAGTGCGTTCGTCACTGTATATGGCCAACTTGTGCATGGTTAGACCCTGAATTCGGCCTTCAAGTGCGTCGAATTTTGCCGCGAACCCATGCGCTTCAAAATGCTCCGCGTT
>CALHHY010000003.1 GCA_938030665.1 uncultured Litoreibacter sp.
CAAGGTAATGACAGCATCAAGAACGCCACCTCGGTGCTGGACTATATCTTCCGCGAGCTGGCCGTGTCCTATCTGGACCGCACCGATCTGGCGCATGTCAAACCCACCGGCGAGACATTCGACGATCTGGGCCGGGGCGAAGACGAGGGCAAGGTAAACATTGCCGAACTGGGCGAGACGGCGGCCTCGAAATCCCTGGAGGTGTTGAAACAGATCAGCTCCACCGGATATTTGCGCAAGCGCGTCCCGCAAGAGCTGCAGGTGCTGCAAGGCGGGCTACAGGGTGGCATCACGGGGGCCACGGCGCTGGCCGGCGCGGCGGACCCTGTGGCCACATTGCAGACATTGGTGCCAGAGGCCGACACATCCGCCACGGCCATGGGCGCGGTCACCATGTCCGCCCGCGACAAGGCCAAGATGCAGGGCTACGAAGGCGAGGCCTGCGGCGAATGCGGCAACTACACACTGGTGCGTAATGGCACCTGCATGAAATGCAACACCTGCGGCGGGACGTCGGGATGTAGCTGAGGGCTCAAAACTCTTATTGAAGAGTTTTGGTGAAGAATTTCAGAGAAATTCTTTGTGCCCAGAAGGGAATACGGGGGCGGGTTCGCCTGCCCCTGGACGAGGATCAGGCCGCAGGCAGAAAAATACCGAGCGGTAACAACGATGAGCCTGATCCGCGAAACTTATGGGGCACCCTCGGGTGCCCCTTTTTCTTGACCGGGACGGCGAACGCCCGCATTTCAATGGGCAGAACCGACCGGCGGATTAGCGCCTATGCGAGTTGCAAATTAACCGATTTTGAGGGATTGTTTCGTGGGAAAAGGCTCCGGCGTGAAACGCAAAGAATAAGGAGCCATTTATAAGGGGGTAAGTGATGCTAGACACGCATCATTGGGGTGGCGGTTGCACGGCCGAAGAGATCAGGTTCCAAAAACAATTGGGTTTTCGACAGGCAGCTGCAGCACAGCAGTGGACCGGTGGACATGAGACCGTGATTGGCGCGATCAGAACCCCCGAGGGCGCCCTGATCCCGGCGCGGGTCGTTCTGCATCCTGCAAAACCGCGTCGCAGCTACAGCCATGTAGGTGAAGTCCGCATACCGCGCGTTTGGGTTCAGGATTTTGCCGATGATTGCACCGGCTTTATCTTTCGTTCCGAGATCGGGGAGTATTTCTCCCAGTTGCAGGTCGTGGAAGAAGAAGAATCCGATGACGGGTATGTGTCCCAACACGCACGAATTATCCTGATGCGAGACCGTGCAGAGGCAGATGCCGCAACCGCGGTGACGCTACCCGGCGAGCGGCGTCTGACGCCGATGCCGCCCTTCCTGATCCGCCATCACTGAGCCTCTGCGCCTAGATCCGCAAGCGCGGCCTTGAGGTCAATTGCGCGCCTGTCACCGCGCTCCAAAGCGTAGACATAGGCGTGGGTCAGGAAGAATGCTTTAGCTTGGCTTGTGGCGGCGCTATCAGACGCCTCGGTGTAAAGCCCGATCAACGCTAAGCTGTCACCGGCCTCATGGGCTGCCAGCAGCCGGGCGTTCAGATCATCTGCTGTCGCCATCCGCCCCTTGCGCCGCCCGGTAGGCGACAATCTGATTGGCCACCCACGCATGGTAGCAATGGGTCGGGCCGTCCATCGCCGGGCTGAACCGCCCGCCGTCAAACCCCGGCCCGTAGCGGCCGCGCTGCATGCCTTCGACCACGAAAATGTCCTCCTCAAACACCTGCTTCCAAAGCGCGGTGTTCTGCTGGCGCATATCCCGGTCCACCTCGGGGGCCGCGTAGTAAAGGTGGATATGCTCTATGGTCCGGTCCACGGCCTGGGGCTCCAGCACGATGGCGAAGGCGTGGTCACGCTGCGCGCCCAGCAGCACATTGGGGTAGAGCGTGATATATTCCGCGCCCTCATCCCATTTGTCGCTGAGCCCCGGAAAATCGGGAAAACGCGCGCCATCATTTCCCTCGAACTGGCGGTAGACCAGCGTGCCTTGCCCCGAATATTTGCCGGGCACGTCGATATTGTAGTGATCCTCCAGCCGGGAGTAGCTGTTAAGCCCCGGATGCACCCAGGGCAGGTGGTAGCTTTCGCAGTAATTCTCCACCGCCAGCTTGTAATTGGTGGCCACCTCCAGCGTGAAACGGCTATCCGCCCCGCCATGGTAATGGGGCTGGTCAAACTCGGCCCATCTGGCGATCAGGTCGGCATGGACCTCCTCGAAAGGGGCGGCGGTGCCGGAGACATTGATGAAGACCACATCGCGCCAGATATGGGAGCGGATTTCGATCAGGCCGAGCGTGTCGCGGTCAATGCCCTCATGCGTGTTCTGCCCCGGCCCGCCGACATGCGGGGTCGCGACCAGCTGCCCTTTGGTGGAGTAGCACCAGGAATGATAGGGACAGCGAATGGCCCCCTCGATCTTCCGAGGCGCGTCGACCAGGATCATGCCCCGGTGCCGGCACGTGTTCTGGAACACCCGGACCGTCCCGTCCTTGTCGCGGATCAGCAAGAGCGGCAGCTCCAGGAATGTCAGCGGCTTGGCGCAGCCCGGCTCAGGCACGTCCGCGGCCACAGCCAGCCCGGCCCAGGTGGCAAAGAGGACGGCGTCACGTTCTTCGGCAAAGACCGCGTCGTCAATGTAATGCGCGTTTGGCAACCCGTTGGCTTCCGCAATCGGGCGCGTCACGGGGGCAAGGTCTGTCAGCATGGATGTCGGCCCTGGTTGTGGCTTGTCCTGCATCAAGGAAAGCAGATTCGGCCCAGACCGTCGCGTCTTCTGGCGACATCGCCTTTCTCAGCGGCGACCCATACGACCCGGTGAAGAATCGCCGAATGCAGGCGGTGCGGTGCGAGGAAATATGCCCGTTCGCGGCTGAACTGGCGGCAGCGATTTCGGTAAGCAAGCACGCGCCGCGCCGATTGCGCCGATTCAGCGAAGGCGCGCGGGTTTTTCAGGCCGCTGGCCGCTCCTCTGGTGGCGGCTTTGGCGCGGGGGCATGGTCTGCCCGTACCGGCCTTATCTGGGCCGGCGCATCAAAGCCAAACCACATTAGGAGAATAGAAATGAAGAAGGTTCTGATCACAACGACCGCAGTTTTTGCTTTCTCTGCAGCGGCTTACGCGGCGGTTGAAACTGTCGATACGGATGGCGACGGGGTTGCGTCCTTTGTTGAAATGCTGGCGGTCTACCCGACCTTGACGGAGGACGGGTTCGCCGTGATGGACGCCAATGGCGACGGGGTTCTTGACGAGACGGAGATGACCGCAGCGGTTGAGGCGGGCCTGATCCCGGCGACCTAGGAAGGGTCTCAGCCCGGCATATGGGGACCTGTCCCCCCTTCAACTACCGGGTTTAGCCGCGAAATCCGTGGCCGGGCCGTCCTGCAGCCTGCCTTGCACGGCCGGTGCGTGCCACATGATAGCGACGTCTCCTCCCCTCGACACGTCGCTGGACGGGTGGGGCCGGCGCCTGGTTTCGGGTGCCGGCCTTTCCCTCCGCGTGGGGGCCGTTTGCTTGCGGGCGTCGGGGTCCTTTAGGTAGCGCCGCGTGACAGGGCTGCGACGCCGGTGCGGGCGACTTCGACCAAACCAAGGGGGCGCATCAGGTCTGCGAAGGCGTCGATCTTCTCCGAGGTGCCGGTCATCTCGAACACAAAGCTTTCCAAGGTACTGTCGACCACGTTGGCCCGAAAAATCTCGGCCAGACGCAGCATTTCGATCCGCTTGTCGCCGGAGCCTGCGACCTTGAACAAGGCCAGCTCCCGTTCTACCGAGGCGCCTTCCTCCGTCAGGTCATGCACCTCATGCACGGGTACCATGCGGCCCAGCTGCGCCTTGATCTGCTGGATCACCTCAGGTGTGCCGACGGTGACGACGGTGATACGCGATCTGTGCCCCTCATGGTCGATCTCGGCCACGGTCAGGCTTTCGATATTGTACCCCCGGCCCGAAAACAGCCCGATGACTCGTGCCAGCACGCCGGCTTCGTTGCTGACGATGCAGGCCAGCGTGTGGCGCTCGATCACATCGGCATGCGGGTCTTTCAGGTCGTAGGCTGATTTACGCGACGTGCCTTTTTTGATTTTCAACGGGGACATGGGGTGCGCCTTCGGACATTTACCAGATTGGCCAACAGCTTATGCCGACATGTTCAAGGGAGCCAGTGCTGGCGGGCAATTTTTGCTAATAGATTGTTAATTTCTTGTCCCTAGCTGTGGCCGTCATCTGCATTGTTTGAGCCATGTCCTATCTCGCTACCCCCCTGTCGCTTTATGAGCTGATTGAACACGCCAGCTCCGCCTCTCTGAGGGAGGTCAGCCACCTCTTGCCGATGTGGTTCTGGAAGACCGACGCCGATTACCGCGTATGTTACTGCAGCGACAATGTGGAGCGGCTGACCGGGGTCAAATCCGCCGACCTTCTCGGCTTTTGCATCCTGACGACTCCCCGCAGCGACGTTGAAGGCACAGAGGTCGGGCTGGAGAACTACCATGAGGCACTGCGCCGCAAGCAACCGATCGAGTGCTTTTCCTATGAGCGGGTGCTATTGTCGGGCGACCGGGCTGTGTTGGTTGACAGCGCGGTCCCGCAGTTTTTGGCGGACGGTACATTTATCGGCTATTGCGGGGTGTCCTTCCATCTGACGGCCGCGATTGACGCAGCCGGCATGAATGGCAGCCTGATCGGATCGCTGAAAAACCGGGCTGACGCGTTGGAACTGGCGCTGGCGCATCGCAATGAGGAGCTTGCGACCAGCAACCGCTTGCTCGGCCAGGTGATCGACGCTTTGGGGGAGGGGTTGGTGGTCACCAGCGCGGACACCCATCAAGATCCTGACAACAAGGTGCTTTTCGTCAATCCCGCCTTTCGAAACCTGATGGATTTGACTGAAGAAGAAGTTTATCCCGGCATGTCTGTGGTCGACCTGCAGCGCATCTTTTCCGAACGGGGCGACGTGCCCAGCCACGGGTTTGCAGAAACGGCCGCCCAGCTTCAACGGGGGGAGCGGGTCCGGATTGCCTTCCCCTCCACAGGCAAGATCATCGATTTGAAGGCTATCCGCCGCCTCGATGGCGGTATGGTGATCGTCTATACCGATGTCACCGAGTTGGAGGCGCGGGAAACGATGCTGCAACGCGCCAAAAGCGACGCTGAGCGGGCCACGGCCGCGAAGTCGAACTTTCTGGCCTCCATGAGCCACGAGATCCGCACGCCCATGAATGGCACATCGGCGTGGCCGATCTGCTATCTGAGACCCGGCTTGACCCAGAGCAGCGGGAATATGTCGAGACCATTCGCCGCTCGGCCCTGGCCCTGACTGAGTTGATTGGCGATATCCTTGATTTCTCCAAGATCGAGGCGGGGCATCTGTCCCTGACGACCGAGGCGATAGACCTGGCAGAAACCTTTAACGACATGCGCGGCATCATGGGCCCCATGGCGCAGGCCAAGCAGGTGGGATTTGACATTATGGTCGCACCGGACGTCCCCCAGATTGTGCGGGGGGACCGGCAGCGGCTGCGCCAAATCCTGATCAACCTGCTTGGCAATGCGGTCAAATTTACCCAGGCCGGATCGGTGCATCTGCATGTGGCACGCGGGCACGGGGATGAGATCGTGATGCGGGTCGAGGATACCGGGGTCGGGATCCCCGAGGATAAGATTGACCATATCTTCAAATCTTTTGAGCAGGTCGAAACCGGGTTACGACGCGAATTTGAAGGCACCGGGCTGGGCCTCGCCATCACGCGGGAACTGACGGAGGCCATGGGTGGTAGCATCTCTGTGCGTTCGACGCCGGGGCAGGGCTCTGTCTTCACGCTGCTCTTGCCCTTGAGAGAGGCCACGAGTGCTGCGCCCAAACGTCAGAAACCGCAAGTCTGTCTGGTCGACTTGTCGCAATGCGCGATCCTGCTGGCAGAGGACAACGTGACCAATCAATTCGTGGTCAAGAAAATGCTGAGCCGGTTCAACGTGGCCCCCATGGTTGTCAGCAACGGGGTGGAGGCGCTGAGCGCGGTGCAGAAGCGCGTTTATGATCTGGTGATCATGGACCTGTCCATGCCGCTCATGAGCGGGTTGGAAGCCACCCGCCATATCCGCGCCTTTGAGTTGGAGACGGGCCGGATGCCCTGTCCCATCATCGCGCTGACCGGCAACGCCTTTGATACCGACCAGCAGAATTGCATCGACGCAGGGATGAACGGGTTTTTGACCAAGCCCATTCGGACGGATGAGCTTGGCCAATGTCTGACGGCGGTACTGGCGGGCGAGACAACGCTGCACTAATGCGCCGCCAATCCTGATTGCCTTAAACCAGCACCGCGCCCGTGTCGCCGATCGCATCCTCAACGCCGGCGTCGCCCAGGATCATCTCGTTATGCGGCGCGCCGGACGGGATCATCGGGAAGCAGTTCTCGTGCTTCTCGACCAGACAATCAAAAAGCACCGGGCCGTCATGGTTGAGCATCTCCATGATCGCGTCATCCAGATCGGACGGGTCGGACACAGTGATGCCCTTGGCCCCGAAAGCCTGCGCCAGCAACATGAAGTCGGGCAGGGCCTCCGACCAGCTGTGGGAGTAGCGGTTGCCATGCAGCAGGTCCTGCCACTGGCGCACCATGCCAAGCCGCTCGTTATTCAGGATGAACTGCTTGATAGGCAGGTTGTATTGCCGCGCGGTGCCCATCTCCTGCATGTTCATCAGCCAGGACGCTTCGCCGGCGACGTTGATGACCAGCGCATCCGGATGCGCCACCTGCACCCCGATGGAGGCGGGCAGCCCGTAACCCATCGTGCCCAGCCCGCCAGATGTCATCCAACGGTTCGGCGCCTCAAAGCCCAGATATTGCGCGGCCCACATCTGGTGCTGGCCCACCTCGGTGGTGATGTAGCGTGCCTTGTGGTCCTTGGTCAGCGCCTCCAGCCGTTGCAGTGCGTATTGGGGCTTGATCACCGTCTCGGAATTTTTGAACGCCAGGCAGCGCTTCTCCCGCCACCCGTTGATCTCATCCCACCATTTCTGGACGCCCTCGGCATGGGTTTTGCGCCCTCGTGACTTCCACACCCGCAGCAGGTCTTCAAGCACATGGCCGACATCGCCGATAATAGGCACATCGACATGGATTACCTTGTTGATCGAGGACGGATCGATGTCGATATGCGCTTTCTTCGATTTCGGGCTGAACGCATCGATGCGGCCGGTGATCCGGTCGTCGAACCGCGCGCCGATATTGATCATCAGGTCGCAATCATGCATCGCCATATTGGCCTCATAGAGGCCGTGCATGCCCAGCATCCCCATCCAGTTCTTGCCCGAGGCCGGGTAGCAGCCAAGCCCCATCAGGGTGGAAGTGATCGGGAAATTCGTCTCTGCCACCAGCTCGCGCAGCAGGGCCGTGGCGCTGTCGCCCGAATTGATCACGCCGCCACCTGAATAGATGATCGGCTTCTTGGCTTTCTCCATCATCTCGGCCAGCTTGGTGATCTGGTCGATATCGCCTTTCAGCTTCGGCGCGTAATGGCCGGTCGTGGCTTTGTTCTTCTCGGTATAGCTGCCCTTGGCGAATTGCACGTCCTTGGGGATGTCGATCAGCACCGGGCCGGGCCGGCCTGAGGTGGCGACATGGAACGCCTCATGCACGACATTGGCCAGCATGTCGGTGTCCTTGACCAGATAGTTATGCTTGGTGCAGGGGCGGGTGATGCCAACCGTGTCGGCCTCCTGAAACGCGTCAGTGCCGATCATGAAAGTGGGCACCTGCGCGGAGAGCACAACAATCGGCACCGAATCCAGCAGCGCGTCAGTCAGCCCGGTCACCGTGTTCGTGGCGCCTGGCCCGGAGGTCACCAACACCACGCCCGGCTTACCAGTGGAGCGCGCATAACCCTCCGCCATATGGGCGGCACCCTGCTCGTGGCGCACCAGAATATGCTTGATGGTTTCCTGCTGGAATAGCTCGTCATAGATCGGCAGCGCGGCGCCGCCGGGATAGCCAAATATCGTGTCCACACCCTGGTCGATCAGGGCCTGAACCACCATTTCCGCTCCGGTCATTTGACGTGCCATCTTGTCTCTCCATCTCAGCCGTCTGTCCTGCCCACAAAAAAGCCCCCGTTCTTGGCGGGGGCGCATGGTTACCGTTATGGTTGTCGGATTACCGACCCATGCGCTTATATCCTAGAATGACGACCACCTGTGCCATCTCAAGCTCCTTTGCAGTTGCAGCGACATTACCAGCGCGTGAAAGGGCGTCAACAGGCAATCGGTGAATAATCTGTCTCTGGATCGCTTTTTGATGTATTTTTATTGCTTAATCTTTGCCAAATTCGGAACAACGCAAAATTCGAAGGGGCGTGCATGAGTAAAATGACCCAAATCACCCCGTTTCTGCTGTGCCGCGATATCGAGGCCCAGATCGTCTTCTTCCGGGACCGATTGGGATTCGAGCTGGGCTTTCAAAGCAGCGCGCCCGGGTACGCCTTCATGCGGCGTGACGGCGTGGCGGTTCGGTTGCTACAGACAGACGCTGATCTGACGGATGAGAAGTGCGAGCAGATGGTCTATATCGATGTGGATGACGTGGACGCCCTCTGGGCTGACCTGGCGCCCACCCTTGCTGATCTGCCGCAAGACCGGGTGCGCGCACCGTTCAATCAGGTCTATAATCAGCGCGAATTTCACGTCATCGATGAAGGCGCTTGCCTTCTGATGTTTGGTATGGCCCATCCTTACGAGCAAACTGAGGAGGGCGGCTGATGGCCAAAACGCGCATATTGAACGAGTTCGGCATGGGGTCCTCCCTGCGCCGCACGGACTATACCGAAGCCGCTTTGCGGGCCATCAAGGACGCGCTGTGGCATAACTCCGTCAGCGTGGGCGCGGCTTTTGGCTTCCCGAAGGAGGCGATGTTGATCGACGTTGAAATCGGTGTACAGCAGCCGGGCCAGGTCGATACCGCAAAACTGCTGGATGTCTTCCCCTACGGCCAGCCCAAGATCAACGTGGTGCAGGGCGGGTTGGACGTGGCCAAGCCCGACGGGTCCGGCGTCACTGTCATCGCCAATGCCGCCATCTGCGTGAGCTTCGATATGGAGCCCGCGTCATGAGCGAAGAAAGACTGATCCTCGAGATGGGGATGGGCAATGACCTCTACGGAATGGATTACACGAAAGCCGCGAAACGCGCCATTCAGGACGCGCTGCACCACTCCTCGATCGTGATGTTCAAATCGCTCGGCATCGCGCATGAAGAGATGCGCGTTCAGGTCACCATCGGCGTGCAGGAGCCGGACAAGCTCGATATCGCCGCGCTGGAAGCGGAATTGCCACGGGGCAGGGCGGAGGTGACAGGTAGCATTGGCGGCCTCAATGTCCATGACCCGGATAATGACCAGACCCATGTCATCGCCACAGCGGCAGTGGAGGCATTCGTGCCCATGAACAAATCAAAATGGAAGCTCAGCGGTGCCTGACCCTCATCATTGCTTCAAAAATACTCTGGGGGTCCGGGGGTGAAACCCCCGGCGGATCGGGGCGGCGCAGCCGTCCCGAGACCACAAAATCAAAAATCCGCCCCGGTCCCCTGCAACACGCCATGCTCCAACGCGTAACGCGTGAGCCCGGCGGTGGAGTTGATCCCAAGCTTGCGTTTGATGTTCTTGCGATGCGTCTCCACCGTATGGACGGAGATATCCAGCTCCCCCGCCACCTGCTTGTTCGACTTGCCCTGCGCCAGTTGCAGCAAAATCGTTTGCTCCCGCGCGGTCAGCACGTCCTGGCCTTGATCGGGGGTCAGCGCGCCGCTGGCGCCGGTGCATAGATAGGTGCCGCCTTCCATGACGGTCAGGATCGCCTTGTGGATCTCCTCTGTGGGGACATCTTTCAGGATGTAGCCCTTCGCGCCATGCCGCATCGCGGTGGAGACATATTCAGGCGCATCATGCATCGACAGCACAACGATCCGGCGGCCCGCGTCGCGCTCCAGCAGAATCTCGGTCGCCGACAGCCCGCCCAGCTGCGGCATGTTCAGATCCATCAAGATGACATCGGGGTTCAGTGCGTCTGACTGGTCGACCACCTCCTGCCCGTTTGACAGGGTGCCTACGACCTCGATCTCGTCATAGCTTTCCAGAATGGCGCGGATGCCATCGGCCACCATCGGGTGGTCATCCACAATCAATACCCGGATCGGGGTCATGCGGTCTTCCTCGCGTCTTTGCTGTGCGGGGGCAGCATATGGCTGAGCGGGACGGAGGCTTCAATAGTGGTCCCGGCATCGGTGCTCAGCACCCGCAACGTGCCGGACAGCTGGTCGATCCGCTCCTGCATGTTGCGCAGGCCCAGCCCGCTGCGGCCCTGATGCTGGTCGATCCCGCGCCCATTGTCCTGAATGCGCATCGTGGCGCCTTTGCGGTGGCCGAACACCTCGACGGAGACGGTGCTGGCCTCCGCATGCCGCTCCACATTGGTCAGGGCCTCTTGTGCAATGCGGTAGAGCGCGATCTTTGCCTCCTGATCCAGCCGGTTGCGAAACACCACCGTCTCAAAAGAGGTGGCGATGCCGGTCCGCGCGCCGAAATCGTCAATCAACGCCTTCAGGGCTGGGCCCAGCCCCAGATCATCCAGCACGCCCGGTCGTAGGTCGGCGGAGATGCGGCGGACTTCCTGAATGGCCTCGCCCAGCCCGTCGATCCCCTTGCCCAGATCATCGGCCGCGCGCACGTCGCCGCCCGTCACCCTTTTGCGCGCCAGTTCCAGCGTGTAGCGGATGCCGACCAGAATTTGGCTAATAGAATCATGCAGTTCGCGCGCGACCCTGCCGCGTTCTTCCTCCTGCGTGTCAAAGATGCGTTCGGTCAGCGCTTTCAGCTTTTCATCGGCCAGCCGCCTCTCGCGCAGGTTCAGCACGAGGCCGGTCAGAAAGACGGCGAGCAGGGCCGCGATGGTGATCAGTGCGATCATCAGGAAGGTCTGCCGGATGCGCGTTTCCGTGTTGGCGCGGGCGGCGGCGACAGTGGCGATGACGTCATCGACGAAAATACCGGTGCCAAGCGCCCATTTCCAGTCCTGTAACCCGATCTGGTAGGTGATCATCCGCGCGGTCTCCCCCGTCGAAGGCTTGGCCCAGTCAAAGCTGTGATACCCCCCGCCGGAGCGCGCGGTCTCGATGATGCGGTCCACCACGGGGATGCCGTTGCGATCTTCCAGCCCCGCCCAGTTGCGCCCGATCAGGAAGGTCTGCCGGGGGGCCACAAGGCTGTTGCCCTCATAGTCGAACACATAGAAAAACCCGTCTTGCCCATAGAGCATGGCGGCCAGCGTCTGCGTCACCTCCAGCTTGGCAGCCGCGTCGTCAGGCAGGGCGTTGCCATAGGTGGCGCCAATGGCGGTGCGGGCGAGGTTGATGTAGTTTTTCAGCTCCGCGCGCTTGGCCTCGATCAGCTGGGTTTCCAGCTCTTCGATCTCGGTTTCGGCCAGCTGGCGCGACTGGTTGGCCACCACGACCGAGATTGCTGCAACCGCCAGCACAAGCGGCACTGTGGCCAGAAGAAATATCTTCTGCCCGTAGCTCAAAGACAGGCCATCCCGCCAATTTCGTGTTCCGCGCAGCATGCTGGTCACGGGTCCCAATTTACGACGAATCGACCATGACGCAGCGGCGCGGGGGGCGTCAATCACTCAGAATTGAAATGTACTTTGCCGCTTTGGTCAGCATTTCTTGCCAATTTCGTCCAATTCCTACCCGCCACTGGGTATGGCGCTCAATTCCGGGCCTCGTTAAGGTCGCGTCACCACAACGACCCGCCAGCCGGCCGGGGAGATTGCACAGCTCATGGGCAAGCGGAACCGGCAAGCAGGCATAAACAAAATTTCGGGAGGAATACCTATGGACCGTCGTTCATTTCTAAAAACAACCGCCGTTGGTGGTGGTGCCGCCGCTGCCACGAGCCTGGCCGCCCCGGCCTACGCCCAAGGCAAGCGCACCCTGACCATGGTCACATCCTGGGGCCGCGGCCTTGCTGGCGTGTTTGACGCGGCGCAGAAAGTGGCAGACGACATCACCGCCATGTCCGACGGCTCCCTGACGGTTGAAGTCAAGGCAGCGGGCGAACTTGTGGGCGCGTTCGAGGTGTTTGACGCCGTGACCGCCGGTCAGGCCGACATGTACCACGCCGCTGACTACTACTTCGTGGGTCAGCACCCAGGCTACGCCTTCTTCACATCCGTGCCCTTCGGCATGACCGCGCAAGAGCTGGTCAACTGGTACGAGCATGGCGATGGCCGCGCTTTCCACGACGAGCTGGGCGAGGTTTTCGGCTTGAAATCCTTCCTCGCAGGCAACACGGGGGCGCAGGCCGGTGGCTGGTTCCGCAAGGAAATCAACGGCCCCGAAGACTTCAACGGTCTGAAATTCCGCATGCCGGGCCTCGGCGGCGAGGTTCTGGGCAAGCTGGGCGCATCGGTGCAAAACCTGCCAGGCGCAGAAGTGTATCAGGCGCTGGCCTCCGGTGCCATCGACGGCACCGAGTGGATCGGCCCATGGGCGGACGAGAAAGCCGGCTTCCAGGAGATCACCAAGTTCTACTACACCGCCGGCATGCATGAGCCCGGCGCGGGCCTGTCGCTGGCCACCAACCTCGACGTCTTCAACGAGCTGACGCCAGCCCAGCAGAAGATCATCGAAGTGGCCTCCGGCAACACCCACCAGTGGAACCTGGCTCAATTCCTCAACAACAACGGCACCGCGCTGCAGCGTCTGCAGTCGGGCGGCGTCAAGGTTCTGGAATTCCCCGACAGCGTCTGGGACGCCATGGGCTCCGCTGCGATCGAGGTCAAAGACCAGTATGCGGGCGACGACATCTACGACCGTCTGCGGGCCTCCTACGAGGCGTCCCAAACGGCGTCCTCGGGCTGGATCGTTCAGTCGGAAGGCACCTACCGCACGCAGCGTGACCGCGTCGGCGGCTAAGGCTACGGCCTGAAAAATCTGTCGCGGGGCTTGCAAGGGCTGGCCCCGCGGCACAACTGCGCAGCGCGTCGCGCTGGCAGGGCGGGGTCAGACGGATCAGGGCCGCAGGCACTTGCGGGACGGTCCGGGCAATACGGGGGACGGGGCCATGCTAGATGGAATTGTCTGGTTTTTTACAAACATATTGGCGGCATTCAAAAACGTATTCACCGCCATCGCGAGTTCAGATTTGTGGCTGTCCTGGCTGCCCTATATCAACCAAACCATCCCCGAGATCGAGCAAAAGCAGGCGCTGATGCGCTTCATCTATTACGGCGGCTCGGTAGAATTTTTCTTCGTCATTTTCACGTTATTCCTGCTGATCACAATCATCGGGCTTTTCTGGAACGGGTTGCTTTGGGGCGTTGTCCGGCTTTTGGAAAGCTTTGCCAACGGCGTCGGGCGCTTCTTTGCCTGGGCCGGGTTGCTGATGGTGCTGCAGCAGATCGTCATCATCTTCATGCAGCGCATCTTCGCGCGGGCCGATATCTCCATGGGGTTCGGGATGAGCTTTGCCAAGGATGTCAGCTGGTGGTCAGAAGAGCTGAAGCTTTATAACGCGCTCGTCGTTTGCATGTGCTGTACCTACACCTTCGTCCAAGGCGGCCATGTCCGCGTCGATCTGGTCTATTCGGCGGTGAAATACCGCACCAAGAAGGTCATCGACATGGTGGGTTCCCTCATCTTTATGATGCCTGCCGCGGTGCTGACCTGGATGTATGGCTGGTACTTCCTGTGGCGCCATCTGGTGACGCCGAAACCTTCCGCCTCGGACGAGCTGGACCGGCTGCTGACAAAGGCCCGCGCGCTGCGCTGGAACGTCGAGACGATCAGCTTCTCGCCCAATGGGTTCAACGCGTATTTCCTCTTCAAGGTGCTGCTGGTGGCCTTCGCGGGCATGGTGTTCCTGCAATCGATCGCGTTCTTCTACCGCTCCTACCTTGAATGGAAGGAGGGGCCGACATCCGAGGGCGACTACCTCGACAAAGACACGCTTGGCGACGCGGATGCCGAGCGCGCCGCAGAAATTCACTAAGGGGCTCAGACCATGCTTTTCGGACTTGATGGCGTAGAAGTAGGCCTGATCATTGTTTTCCTTTGCCTCTTTGCGGGCATTCTGTCGGGCTTTCCGGTGGCCTTCGCCATTGGTGGCTCGGCCGTCATCTCCTTCGGGATCATCGCCGCGATGGACAATGCGGGGCTGCTGATCCACCAGGCAATTGACACCGGCACTGCGGAATATGCCGCCATCATTGCCGAAGGTATCAAGGCCGAAACCATATCCGTCTTCCGATACCCTGATTTGCCGCGTGTCGACCAGCCTGTCTTCATCCAAGGGTGGGAGACCGCGCTGGATCGCAACGTCTCCTTCATCGTGAACCGCATGAACGAGCGGGTGCTGGCCGGGGCCTCCATCGAAACCTTGTTGGCCGTGCTGATGTTCGTGCTGATGGGGATCACGCTGGAACGCTCAAAGATCGCCAATGACCTGCTGACAACTATGGCGCGCGTCTTCGGCCCGCTGCCGGGCGGTTTGGCCGTGTCCGTGGTCGTTGTGGGCGCGTTCCTTGCAGCATCTACCGGCATCGTGGGGGCCACGGTGGTGACCATGGGGCTGCTGTCCCTGCCGACCATGCTGCGCAACAACTATTCGCCCGAGCTCGCCACGGGCGTCATCGCCGCGTCGGGTACTTTGGGGCAAATCATCCCGCCCTCCATCGTGATCGTGCTTCTGGGCACGCTGGCCGGTGACTTGTATTCCGCAGCCCAAGAGGCCCGCGCACAAGAGGTCGGATGCTCTGACGCGCTGACCTATCTGGGGGAGCCTGCCGTTGTCTCTGTCGGAACCTTGTTCCAGGCCGCTTTGCTGCCCGGTATCCTGCTGGCTGTGCTTTATGGACTCTACGCTTTCGGCTACGCGCTGGTGAACCCGTCCAAGGCCCCTGCGGTTGAAATGGGCGCCGCCAATAGCGAACCTATTGGCCGCTCCGGTGCGCTGACCTGGTTCCTGCTGGCGCCAATCGCGCTGATCGTCGGGTTGATCCTGCTGATCAATGTCAACTTCGTAGGCAGCCAGTCGGTCACGGTCGACAGCTTCTCGGACGCGGGCCAGACGGCATCGCTGCGCACCAATGTCTCTGACAGCTGTCAGGAGGCGATGATCGACCTGCACGGGATCGAAGCGTGGGAGGCCGCATTGGCCGAACAAGCCGTAATCGACGAGGCGGGCGGCGTTGCTGAATCGGTCAAGCTGACCGAGGACGAGCTGGAACAGGCGCTGCTTGACAAGATCGCAGACGCCGCCCCCGTGGGCACTGGCATCGCCGTGGGGCTGCTGCTGATGGCGCTGATCTTCACCACCGCACGCGGCGTGGCACCTTCCGCGAACACTCAACCCCTGATCGTCGGGGCTATCGGCATCTTGCTGGCGCTGACCATCGACATCCTGCTGATCACCCCGCTGACCAGCCCCGGCATGACCGTGCTGCTGTTGATTATACCGCTGATCATGATCTTTTACGGTGCGAAACATGCGGTCGTCTCGCTTGGGCGCAATGATCTGCTGAAGGTGGTCTTCCCACCGCTGGTGCTGATTGTTGCGGTGCTGGGCTCGATCCTTGGCGGCATCACCAACCCGACACCCGCGGCGGCCCTTGGGGCGGGCGGTGCGATCCTGCTGGCGGCCTACCGCAAGCTGCAGGATAACCGCGAATCCGGGCGGATCATCATCATGGCGACTTTCGCGGTGATCATCATGATCCTTGTCGGTGTGAATTTCGACCTGCGCGTCAATATTGAGGAAGTCTCTTTCGAGAATATGGTGGCCTTCATTGTGGCCAAGGCCGCCTATATCTTCGCGATGTTCGGCATCCTCTTCGGCTGCTGGGTGCTCTTCACCAACGGGGTGCTCAGCCCTGTGGTGCGCGAAACGGCGAAGGTGACGTCGATGGTGTTCACCATTCTCATCGGTTCGCAATTGCTCAACCTCGTCGTCATCTCTTTCGGGGGGGAGCATTACATCCAGCAATTCCTCAAGAGCTTTGACAGCGAATTCCGGGTCTTCATCATCGTCATGCTGGTGCTGTTCGTGCTGGGCTTCGTGCTGGACTTCCTGGAGATCATCTACATCGTGATCCCCATTGTCGGCCCGGTGATCTATGGCGGCACGATGGACCCGAAATGGGTGACGATCATGATCGCGGTGAACCTGCAAACCTCCTTCCTGACGCCACCCTTTGGCTTTGCGCTGTTCTACCTGCGCGGGGTGGCCCCGAAGGAAGTCACGACCGGCCACATCTATCGCGGCATCATTCCCTTCGTGCTGATCCAGGTCCTGGGGCTGGCGCTGTTGGCGCTGTTCCCCGGTGTGGTGACCATCGTGCCGAACCTGCTGGGCGGATAACGCCCCAAGCGATTTGAAGATTGGAAGGCCCGCCCTTGCTTGGGGTGGGCCGTTTTCGTTTTCAGGAGGGTCTGATCAGGGATACCGGGCCAGCCATAAGGCAGGACGGGGTGGGGCGACGCATGAAACCAAAAACTCTTAAACGCGCCTGGCGGCACAAATGCGTCGACCCACGCCCTTCAACTAGGTCCAAGGTGTTGACAATCTGTTCAGCCAACGGAAGCAGATCGTTTCAATTTTACTGATGTATTTAGGTCGGGCTTAAGTTTTTGGGCCGATACCGCCCGCCCACAGCCTTACATAAGTCGATCAAGCCCTCGAAGATGAGCGTTAATCTTTGGTGGCGCGGGTGTCGGGCAGGGTGATCCGTGCAACCTGCTCCGCGATTGGGTCCACGGCCAGCGGGTGGGTTTCGGCAGAATAATCATGGCCGTCCTGAATGTCGTGCCAATCGCCTTGGCGGAAGACCTCCAACGCGGAGAAGCCCGATTTATAACCCATCTTGGGGGAGTTCGGCACCCAG
>CALHHY010000004.1 GCA_938030665.1 uncultured Litoreibacter sp.
CAGGCCCGAAGCGCTGGCCTAAATAGCGGAACGTTCGCAGCAACATACCTCTCGCGAACATCCGGTGCCCGGGTAGCTCAGGGGTAGAGCAGTGGATTGAAAATCCTCGTGTCGGTGGTTCAAATCCGCCCCTGGGCACCATTTGAACCCAGGCAGATATGACGATGAGGTTGGCCCTAGCTCTGATTATTGGCGTCCCTTCTGTTTCGGGTTTGGGAGGTGATGGTCTGTTCTGTGGCGCCTCCGAGCAACCGCTCCGGTGGGCTGAGCGGCTAGATTGTTGTTGCATCGGGCATATCCTGCAGGATGATAAGTTGTGTCTTGTGCGCTATCCGTAATGTCGCTCTCGGTTAAAGGGGGTTCCTGCCGTGGGACCTATGCGCCTATGGTATTTCACGGAAGCGATATCGGCGGAGCGGATGTGAGCACAGTCAGATGGCCCTTGAGGCGCGGATGAGCGGCCATCGTTTCAATATCGTTGCGGTCGCGCAGGCGGGCAGGTTGCAATATGAGGCCGTTCTGCTGGCTGCCTCCCTGCGTCAAACCAATCCCGATTTCAGCGGCAGGCTCATATTTGCTGAACCGCAGATGAATGACCTATGGGACCGCGATCCGGGCCTGCAGAACGCCGATGTCAAAGCCTGTCTCGACCGGCTTGGCGCGGAGGTTATCCCTTTCGAGAACAATGTGTTCGGAGCAAGCTATCCCTACGGCAACAAGATCGAGGCGCTGGCCGCCATGCCCGAGGGGGAGCCGTTCCTGTTTCTCGACACGGACACGCTGATCACGGGCGATTTGGGGCCGGTCGCGTTTGATTTCGACCGCCCGACCGCGTCGATGAAGCGGGAGGGGACCTGGCCCAAGATCGAGCTTTACGGGCCGGGCTATGCCCAGATCTGGGGCGCGCTTTATGACCGGTTCGGGCTGGATTTCGACAGCTCGCTCGACCTGTCACAACCCGACGAATACTGGCAACGCTACCTCTATTTCAACGCCGGGTTCTACTACTACCGCTGCCCAAGGGAATTCGGCGCGCGATTCCTCAAATACGCCCAGTCTATCCGCGACGACCCGCCCGACGCGCTTGTGTGCCAGGAACTGGACCCGTGGCTGGACCAGGTGGCGTTGCCTTTGGTCATTCACGCCTTGGGCGGGGGCAGGGTGCCGGGTGTAGCCAATATGATGGACCACGCCGTGACCTGCCATTACCGCGTGCTGCCGCTGCTTTATGCGCGGGAGCCCGACGCCGTCGTCGCCCTGCTGGAACAGGTTGCGGCCCCGAACTGGATCAAGAAGGTGCTCAAGCAATACGAGCCGATGAAACGGATGATTTATCAGGGCAAAGGTCAACGTGCGCGGGCGCTGTTTGACCGGCGCGCACTGCCCCGCAAGGAGCAGGCGATCCGAAACCGGTTGAAACGCAACAACCTCTGGCTGCGCTGAAACGGTCTAGGCTGAGGCCGGTTGCGGAGCCAGCCGGTGTGACCAGATGATATGCAAAACGGCGGCAATACCGACGATCCCGGCCCAGACGCCAAGCGCGATCAGCCCGCCATAGACCAGGACGGCGCCGCCAATGGCAGACCCGATTGCCGCGCCCACATAGATGGCCGCCGCGTTCAGGGCCAACAGCACGGGTGCCTGCTCCGGGGCGAGCGCCACCAGCCGCAATTGCTGGCTGGCCATGAAGGACCATCCGGCGGTTGACCAAACGAAGATCAGCAGGAACAGCAGCGGCAAGGGCAGCGGCAGCATCGAAAACAGCGGCATGCAAAGCACCTGAAGGGTGGCGCATCCCAGCAATGTGCGGCGTGGCCCCAGCCGGTCAGCACTCCAGCCGCCGACGATATTGCCAGCGACCGCACCCAGCCCGAAGACCAGCAGAGCCGCGGTGATGCCGTTGCGACCGAACCCCATCGTGGCCTCAAGCAAGGGGGCAACATACGTGTAAAGGACGTAGATCGCGGCCAGGAATGTGCTGGTAAAGAGCACGGCCAGCATCTTGGGAAAGTCGGTGACGACCGCGCCTAGGTCACGCAAGGAAACCGCTTGGAACCGCAAACCTGTCGGCACCCGTGTCCAGATGAAATAGAGGCAGGGCAGGGCAAGCAGCGCCACGATCAGAAAGGCCGAGCGCCAGCCGAACGTATAAGCGATGAAGCTGCCTGCAGGCACGCCCAAGACCTGTGCAAGGGTGAGGCCGAAGAAGACGGCGGCAAGGGTGCGCCCCCGTTCCTCCGGGGCGCTGAGGCCGGCGGCGGTGGCAGCAGCGACCGGCGTGAACAGCCCGGCACCACAAGCGGCCACCAACCTGCTCAGGTTCAGACCCAAAGCGGTGTCCGACAGCGAGGCCAGCAGGCAGGACAGCGCGAAAACGGTCATCCCCAAGGCCAACACGCGCCGCCGGCCAATCCGGCCCGTCAGCGACACGATAAGCGGCGACAGGACGGCGTAGGAAAGCGCGTAGACCGTCATCACCTGACCTGCCTCGCCGGGGGTCAATCCCAGATCCTGGGCCAGCGGGGTCAGCATCCCGATCACCAGAAACGCCCCCATCCCGATCACGAAGTTGGAGGCGGATAGAAGGACAATCAGCATCCGGTCAGTGGTGGTGCCGCTCACTCCCGGCCGGCTTTCTCGGCGATGCCTGACATGGATTGACGCCGCTCAAGCTCTGCCAACACATCGGTCAGCGGCACGTCGCGCGACTCGAGCATGACGAGCAGGTGGTACAGCACATCAGCCGCCTCCGCCCGCAGGTTGTCGCGGTCGCCCTTGACGCAGGCGATTACGGCCTCAATCGCCTCTTCGCCAAATTTCTCGGCGCATTTCTCTGGCCCTTTGGCCAACAGTCGCGCCGTCCAAGAGCTTTCGGGATCAGCCCCTTTGCGCGCGGCGATGACCTGCGACAGGTCCTCCAGCACGCTCACGCCGCGATCCTCATGTTCAACCCCGCCGCTGCCATATGGGCCTTGGCCTCGGCGATGGTGTAGTCCCCGAAGTGAAAGATCGACGCCGCCAGCACGGCATCCGCGCCGCCCAGTGTCACCCCTTCAACCAGATGATCCAGGTTGCCGACCCCGCCCGAGGCAATGACCGGCACCGAAACGGCGTCAGAAATCGCACGGGTCAGGGGCAGGTTGTAGCCGTCGCGGGTGCCATCGCGGTCCATGGAGGTCAGCAGGATTTCGCCCGCGCCTTTCGCCACGATCATCTCCGCGAATTCGACCGCGTCTATGCCCGTGGGTTTGCGCCCGCCTGCGGTGAACAGCTCCCATTTGCCGGGGGCGGTTGTCTTGGCGTCCAGCGCCACGACGATACATTGCGACCCGAACCGGTCAGCGGCCTCACGCACCACATCCGGATTTGCCACCGCGGCGGAGTTGAAAGACACCTTATCTGCGCCGGCCAGCAGCAATTTGCGCACGTCCTCATGGGTGCGGACGCCGCCACCTACGGTCAGGGGGATGTAGCAGGCTTCTGCTGTGCGGGTGACCACGTCAAACATGGTGCCGCGGTTTTCATGGGTGGCGTTTATGTCCAGAAAACACAGCTCGTCCGCGCCCGCCGCGTCATAGGCTTTGGCGGCCTCAACCGGGTCGCCCGCGTCGCGCAGCCCCACAAAATTGACGCCCTTCACCACGCGCCCGTCCTTGACGTCCAGGCAGGGGATGATGCGGGTTTTCAACATTGGCGTGGCTCCTTCGGGTGGGCAAGGCTTAGCGGCTCTCCGCCGATGATGCCAGATATGTGATTGGATTATCCGCCGCCATATATAGTTTAGAACTTGCAACGCATCACATGGAGATAATTGATGAAAGCCTTTCTGATGTCGACCGCAATCGCGCTAGGAGCCGCCATGCCCGCTTTCGCTGACCTTGTTACCGTGCCCTCGTCCAAATCCGTGACAGAGACGGCCGATGCATTAGCCGCTGCCATTGAAGGGGCGGGCGCCAAGGTTGTGGCCCGCGTAGACCATCACAAAGCTGCCGAGGGCGCGGGGCTTGAGATGGCTGAGGCCACGGTGTTGATCTTCGGCAATCCCAAGATCGGCACACCTGCCATGCAGGCCGACACCCGCGCTGGCCTGAGGCTACCGTTGAAAGTGCTGGTCTATGCGGATGAGGACGGCAAAACCCATCTGACCTATGAAGACCCTGCCGCGATGTTCGCAGGCCTCGATATTCCAAGCGACGCGGGTTTCGTGAAAACGATGACTGGCGCCTTGGGCAAGCTGACCGGCAAGGCTGCCGAGTAAGTCATAGCAAAAGGCTGCGGCCCGCCAAGGGCCGTCAGCGCTACCCTTTCAGAGCCGCCAAAGCCTGCGGCACGTCAAACGCCCCGTCATAAAGCGCACGCCCCGAGATCACGCCGTCAAGCGGCGCGCCGCTGGCCTTGAGCGCCTGCAAATCCGCAAGTGAGGACACACCGCCGGATGCGATGACCGGGATCGATACGGCCTTGGCCAGCGCCGCCGTCGCCGCGACGTTTGGGCCCTGCATGGCCCCGTCGCGATTGATGTCGGTATAGATCAGCGCGGCAACGCCTGCATCCTCGAACTGGCGGGCGAGGGCTGTGACCTCGATATCTGTTTCCTCCGCCCAGCCCCGTGTCGCAACCATTCCGTCGCGCGCGTCCAGACCAATGGCGACCTGGCCGGGAAAATTACGCGCGGCGTCGCGCACCAGGTCGGGGTCCTCCACCGCCACGGTGCCCAGGATCACGCGAGCTAGCCCTTTCGACAGCCATGCCTCGATCGTGGCCAAGTCGCGGATACCGCCGCCAAGCTGCGCCGGGACGGAAATACGCGCCAGGATGCTGTCGACTGCCTCGCCATTGACCGGGGTGCCGGCAAAGGCGCCGTTCAGATCGACCAGATGCATCCACTCGCAGCCTGCGGCCTCGAACGCGGCGGCCTGGGCGGCAGGGTCGTCGTTGAACACAGTGGCTTGCGCCATCTCGCCCTTGTAAAGGCGCACGCAAGCGCCGTCTTTGAGGTCAATGGCAGGGTACAGGATCATGGTTCGGCCTTCGGATGTCTGGTTTTCGTGCTCCTATCCCATAGCCGCCGCTGCGATGCAAAGGGGAAGGGACCCAACGTCACGCTTGATCCGCGTCAGGGCCGCGCGGCACAGTTACGCCAGATTTTTGGGAGGAAACCATGAAACTACTGACATTTACCGCGGGTCTGGCCCTCGCCCTCACCAGCGCTGCCTTCGCCGCCGACCCGTTGGAGGGGACATGGCGCACCGCAAAGGATGACAATGGCAATTCCGGGCTGATCAAGGTGGCCCCTTGCGGTGATGCGCTTTGCGGTGTGCTGATCCAATCTTTCGACAATGCCGGCAAGCCGTTCAAGTCCGAAAACCAGGGACGTCAGATCATTTCCCAGACCAAGGCCACGGGCGGCGGCAGCTACAAGGGCAAGGTGTTCTCCCCCGATCGGGGCAAGACCTATAATTCCCGTCTGAAGCTGTCGGGCAACACGCTGAAAGTGTCTGGCTGCGTGCTGGGCATCTGCCGTGATGGCGGGACCTGGACCAAGCAGTAAGGCAGAGTTTCGAAGAAACTCTGATCCCAAACTCTCGCAAGAGAGTTTGTTACGGGCGCCAGGTCAGGAAGTTTGAGATCAGCCGGAGCCCGGTGCTCTGGCTTTTTTCCGGATGGAACTGCGTCCCGATCATATTGTCGCGCGCCACAATGGCCGTGACCTCCCCGCCATAGTCCACATGCGCCATGCGGTGCGACAGGTCGGTCACCCCGAACTGATAGCTATGGACGAAATAGGCGTGGTGGCCCGTCTCGACGCCTGCCAGCACGGGGTGAACCCCCTCGATCACCAGGTCATTCCACCCCATATGCGGGACCTTCAGCTTCGGGTCGGCGGGTGCGATCAGGGTGATCTCCCCGTCAATCCAGCCAAAACCGGGCGTATCGCTATATTCGCGGCCAAGCGTGGCCATCATCTGCATGCCAACGCAAATCCCCATGAAGGGTTTTGCGTCGACCGTCGCGGCCTCGACAATCGCCTCATAAAGCGCGGCGCGGTCTTGCATCAGGGCGCGGCGGCAGGCCGGGAATGCCCCGTCGCCGGGCAGCACGATACGGTCGGCGCGGCGCACGTCATCGGGGTCGGAGGTGACCCGCACCACCCCGCCATCGCCTTCCCGTGCCATGCGCTGAAACGCCTTTTCGGCGGAGTGCAGGTTGCCGCTATCATAATCAACCAAAGCGGTGAGCATGGCTAGAGGCTGCCCTTGGTGGAGGGAATGTCATCGGCTTTGCGCGGGTCCGTCTCCAACGCGTCGCGCAGCGCCCGCGCCACGGCCTTGAATGCGGCTTCCACAATGTGGTGGCTGTTGAACCCGTGCAGCTGGTCAATGTGGAGCGTAATGCCGCCGTGGGTCGCGAAGGCCTGAAAGAACTCCCGCACCAGTTCCGTGTCGAATGTCCCGATCTTCTGGGTCGGAATGTCGAGATTGCAGATCAGGAACGGCCGGGCTGAGAGGTCCAGCGCACAAGCCACCTGCGCGTCATCCATAGGCAAGTGGCATGCACCGTAGCGCCGGATGCCGCGCTTATCGCCCACGGCCTGCGCCAAAGCCTGACCAATCGCGATGCCGGTATCTTCGACCGTATGGTGGTCGTCGATATGCAAATCCCCCTTGGCGCGCACCACCATGTCAATCAAAGCATGTCGCGCCAATTGGTCGAGCATATGGTCAAAGAAACCAACGCCGGTCTGGTTGTCATAGCTGCCGCTGCCATCAAGATTGATCTCGACGGTGATGTCGGTTTCAGCGGTTTTGCGGGTGATTTTGGCGGTCCGCATCGGGCGCTCCTTGCAGGTTTCTGAGGCCTTATAGGGGGCTGGTCCGGTGGGGCCAAGGGGTCGGTGGGCCGCAGTCATTTGCCCTGACCTGCCGGCAACAATCTCGGCTGTGCAGGCGGCTTTGTCCACGAAATCAACGCCGCACTGCCGCAATTCAGACAGACCAGCGGGCGAAGACGCTTTCCAAAACATGGTTAAGGAAGGGTGAGAATTGCCCGCAATCGATGCGAACACGTCGGCCAGCGCGCTTGACATGGCGACCGAGATATTCGGTCCCGGCTTCGTTATTGATGGTGCGGTCTATAGCGGGGACGCGGGTTCCTCCGGGACCTATTCCAATGGGGACACCACCAATCCGGGCGTGCTGCCGTCTGACAGCGGGGTCATTCTGTCGACCGGGCTGGTGTCCAATTTCGCCAATGCCACGGGGGCGAACAATCAGGACGGGGGCACCTCGACAGATACGGCCGGCATTGATGGCAGCACCGTCTTCAACACGGCGGCGGGCGCCTTTACATTCGATGCCTCGATCCTTGAGGTGACCTTTACGCCCGAACCTGGCCAAACCTCCCTGAACTTGGAATTTCGTTTCTATTCAGAAGAATACAACGAATACGTCTACTCTAACTTCAACGATATCGCGCTTGTGCAACTGGACGGGGTGACGCAGCCTATCTCCGTCGGGTCGGGGGAGATTTCGGTCAACGGAATCAATAATGCAGGCACTGTAAACCCCAGTTTTGGCGATCAAGCCAATGACGCCAACCCCGGCAACGGGGTTTTCGACAGCGCCAATCCGAACCTCTATATCGACAACACCGGCGGCATCTTCGCGACGGAGATGGACGGCTTCACCGTGACGCTGTCCCTCGATATTGCGGTGACGCCGGGCGTGCAGCAAACGCTGCTGATCGGGATCGCGGATGTGGGGGACCAGCTGTGGGACAGCTCGATCGTCATCGCGTCGAATAACAGCCCGGATGCAACAGATAATGACCCCGTAGCAGTTGATGACACCGGGATCGTGCTGGACGGGTTAGTGCCCGAAACCGTCGATCTTCTTGCGAATGACACCGATCCCAATGGGCAAACGCTGACCATTACGCAAATCAACGGGGTGGGTGTCGTGGCCAATGACATGGTCACACTGAACACAGGTCAGACCATCACGCTAAACAGCGACGGCACCATCACGCTGGTCAATACCGGCGAGAATCTGGGGCAAAGCTCGTTCAGCTATACCGTGGTCGACACTGACGGCAACACGGACAGCGCTTTCGTGACCTTTGACGCCGTACCGATCTGTTTTTGCGCGGGCACGCTGATTGACACGACCCGTGGCCCCGTCCCGGTGGAGGCGCTTGGCATTGGGGATCAGGTGCTCACCCATGATGACGGACCGCAGCCCATCCGCTGGATCGGCCACCGGCAAATGGCGGCGCGTTGCGCAGCCACCGCCCCGGTTGTTTTTGAGGCAGGCAGCATGGGAAATGACTGGCCTTTGCAGGTCTCCCCCCAACACCGTCTGTTACAGAGCGGTCATCTGAGCGAGCTTTATTTTGGCAGCCACGAGGTACTGGCGGCGGCAATCCATCTGATCAACGGGCAGACGATCCGGCAAAAGATCGGCGGCCGTGTTGAATATTTCCATCTGATGTTTGATCGCCACCAGATCATCAGCGCCAATGGCGTACCAAGCGAAAGCTACCAGCCCGGGGCCTACAGCCTGCCCGGTCTTGAGCCTGTCGCACGCGAAGGGCTGTTCGACACCTTCCCGGCCTTGCGGTTGAATCCCGTGGCCTACAGCGCCTGTGCCCGGCCGTCGGTCAAAGGCCAGATGGCGGCCCTGCTTGTCGCCTAGGCCCCGCTCGCCGGCAGTACGGTGCCACCAAACGAGAAAAGCCGCCCCGGGGTGGGACGGCTTTTTCTATACGCCATTTAACCAATCTGGAGCGGGCGATGAGATTCGAACTCACGACCCTAACCTTGGCAAGGTTATGCTCTACCCCTGAGCTACGCCCGCATCCGTTGGTGAAGCGTGAGATAATAAAGCTGCCCCTCTGCCGCAAGAGGAAAATGCGGTGAGTGCGCTCTTTTTATTTGAGTACCTGCGGCGCAGACTAGTTTGTGGCGCCTTTGCGACGTGCGAAATAGGTGGCAAGGCGGCTTTGTGAGACATCGCTAGCGTAGCAGATCGGGCTTGCACCGCCGGGGCGGGACCAAGCGCTGCGCTTACCGCATCGGCGGTTAGCGCGGTCGCGATGGTAGGGGCAGGGGCATGAACCCTGATAAGCGCGGACGGACTGTGCGATGATGGCTTGACGCGCGCGGGTGACCTCTCGGCTTGATGGCGCGGCGACTTTTCTGCGGGCTGTTCTTGCGCGGGTGACAGCTGGTTGCGGTGCATTGGCTGACAGGTATTTGCTCGACATCCAAACTGGTTTGCCCCTGGTACCGGCTGGCGCGATTTGCGACCAGCCACCTTGCTGCGCGATGCGCGAGACCTTTGCACCGCGAGTGAGCTGCCCAAGCACATTCGCGTTTATACCGGGGCCGGCACGGTAGTTGACCCGCGTTCCGGTGACGAATAGGCTTTCCAGCCTGGCAACCGGGAGGGTTGCTACGGCTGGTATTGTCGTTGCCTTAGCCTCGGGCAGGCTGGCGGGTTCGGCCTCGGCGACCGACCCCGTGCCCGGTGTCTTCTGAGGGAGGAGGAGCGTTGCTTTATCCTCGGGCAAGGGCTGAAAGAGGATGGCGTCGGCCTTCGGTGTTGAAGCTGCGGGCTCGGGCGCAGTCAGTTTTACTGCAGCCGGTGTGCTAAACAACACCATGAACGCCGCGCCCGATATCATGCCCAAAATGAATTTCAACATACCGTTAACCAAAACTAAAATTTGATTAACGACTGGATTGACCGACTAGGTCAAGGGGTTACTGACCTTTGGTCAGATATCAATCGGATCACCTGGTGGCGTAGCGTTGGTCTCTGGCCCGTCCGGCACTGCGTTTGGCTGCTTACGCCTTATGATGATGTCCCCATTGGGCAGGACCTCAGGCGGGTGGTACTGGTTGAGCCCCTGAAGTCGTCCGGCCAGGTCTTCCATCAACGGCGCGATGTCTTCTTGGATACCGTCCAGAAAATTGCGCATCCCCTCGGCAAGCTCGTCCAACCCGTCTGGCAGGGGCGCGGGTTTGTGCTCCTCCGCTGGGGCCGACAAGGGCAGGGCAGTCAGGGCGGCGATGATCAGCAAGCGTTTCATACCCATAAGGTAGGGGGTCAAAGCGTGATATCCAAGGTCACAGGGAAGTGGTCCGATGCGGTAAGCAACGCGTCGCGCAGATCGGCATTGCCCCAACAGGCGGGATCGTCAAACGGGTGCCATATGTGCCAGGCGGGTCTGCGGGCGGCGAGATCGGGGGAGACCATGATGTAATCCAAAAGCGCGTTCAGGAAGCGGTTCTCCCGCTTGATGAAAAACCGCGAGGTTGCCAGCCGCGCGCCCATCCGTTGCGACAGGGCATGTTGCGCATGGGGGTCCAGCATCTGCTCGGCGGGCGGGCGGCCTACACCCATGACGATCTCCACCGAGGAGCGGCCAAAGAGCTTTTCATACTCGTCCAGCCCCGGCCCGTCATTGAAATCCCCCATCACGATCAGCGGGTCGCCCGCGGCCAGATGGGCGTCCACCCGTTCGCGTAGCCAGATACATTGAGCCAGCTGCTTGCGTCGGTTCGCAATCGACAGGCGCATAACGGCGGCCTCATCGCGCGCGCCATGGGGAGCTTTTGACTTCAGATGCGCCCCGATCAAGCGCAACTGGGCGCCGGATTTATGCCGCAAGGCGACTTCCAGAGGTGGTTTGGAGAATTTTACGTTATCTTCCCGGTCGTCAATGTCGAGGTCGATATGAAACACCCCGTCAAAGCGCGGGGCGTCGCCGCGGCGACCGGTCTCGGGGCCTTTGGGGGCGTGGGTCGCCTCAAACAGGTCGGGGTCGTACATCAGCGCAATTTCTTGCTGCGTGTCATTGGTGAACCCGATCAGCGATCTGCGCGCGCGCAGGCCGAACCGCTGCGCGAAATGTTCCAAAGCGGCCGCGCCGTTGCGGCGGGGGCTGGTGTCGGGCGCCTCAATCACCATGACGACGTCTGCGTCCATCGCCCGGAACACCGCAGCAAGGGCCGCCGTTTGTTGGGTTTTCGTCACATCCCGCCTGCTGGACCAGCTGTCATCATCAACAAGCGTCCCGTCATCGGCAAAGAGGGTTGAAAACCACTCCACATTATAGGTGGCGAAACGCATTTCAGGACCTCAGGCAGCTTTGGCGGAGATCTCTTCCCACGCGCGGTTGATCAGAACGAGCTTTTTTTCGGCCATGCGGATCGCCTCTTCCGGTACGCCCCGGGCCATCATGCGGTCGGGATGGGTCTCGCGCACCAGCGCGCGCCATAGCTCGCGAATCTCCGCGATGGACATGGAGGCGTCGGCCCCCAGCACCACGTAAGGATCGTGGTCGGCATCCGGCACGTAGCGGGCACGCAGCGTTTTGAATTCCGCCTCAGTCATTCCAAAGATTTCCGCGACGAGGCCCAGAAATTGATCCTCCGCGTCGTGGTAGTTATTGTCGGCGACGGCGATATGAAACAGCCCCTCCATCAGGTCAAACAGTGTGTCATGGCGGTCGTCAAACATCGCTGCGATCTTGCGGGCGTAGCTGTCAAAACCCGCCACATCCTGCCGGGCAAGGTTGAAGACGCGGGCGGCGTTTTCCTCGTCCCGCTCAGGGATCGTGAAAACCTCGCGGAAAGCCGCGACCTCGTTGCGGGTGACGAGCCCGTCCGCCTTGGCCATTTTCGCTCCAAGCGCCACCACTGCGATGGTGAAGGCCACGGTACGCTCGGGCTCCGCCCAGAGCTTGTCAAAGACCGCGGCCAGCCCCTCGCCATTGGCGAGGGCTGCGAGTGCTTCGGCGATGCGTTCCCAAATCGACATGGGTCAAGGCTATCGCAGCCGCTGCGGAATGTCAGAGGTTTTTCTGCATCAGCACAAGATCAAGAGCGCGGCCAAATTTATGCCCCACGCCCGGCAGTTGGCCCACGATCTTGTAGCCTTCGCGCGCGTGAAATTTCTGGCCGGGCAGGTTCTCGCCCGAGACGCCCGCGATCATGGCGCGGACGCCTGCGGCCTTGGCGTGTCCTTCCAGCGCGGCCAGCAATTCCGCACCCAGCCCTGCGCCACGCGCGGTCCGGGACAGGCAGATCGAATGCTCCTTCACCCGAGCGTAGCCCGCCCCCTTGCGGAACGGGGCATAGCTGCCAAAGCCCGTAACCTCGCCCCCCGCATCGCAGACCAGATAGCAGTCGGCCTCGCTTATTGCCGCGATGATCTCGGTCTCGGATTTTTCATCCGGGGCGAAGGTGATGGTCGTGTCGCGGATGATCTGGTTGTAGATGGCGGCGATCCCGTTGGCGTCCTGCGCCGTGGCCGGGCGGATCAGGGTCTGCACGCTAGTCCAACCGGATTTGCCCGTCAGGGCCGTCAAATATAGCGACCAAATGGGGCGTGTCAGAGGGGATGAACTGCACCGTGTCGCGGGGCATCAACGGGCAGAGCAGGGCGGCCATCGCCTCAGCCTCCGGGTGGTGCAGGGTCAGCCGGGCGAGCCGCAGGCCGCTATCGGGCAGCGTCCGCGTCGGGTGGGCCGTGCCTTGCCATTCGATGATCGCAGGCGCCCAGCCACCCCAAGGCAGCACCCCGTCCGCAGGCACGGCCATCTTCCACCGCAAATCGCCCCGCGCCAGATGAATCGGCGCGCCGAAACCATCCGGCAGCGCGGCCAGCGCGGCGTCCATGTCATCTGTACGCATGATCCAGTTGGTCAGCCGCGGCGGCCCCGTGAAATTGTCGATGTTGAACCAGCGCGGGCGGCCAGGGCCTTCGGCCTCAGGGTCAATGGCGATGACCTCGAAATACAGATCAGAACCCATGCCAGTCAGCCGATTATGCGTACCCATATCGGGATGCGCCCCCTGTACGGGTAGCGTACATCCCAGCTGCTCCGCCACAAGCGGCGCATCGCGCGCGAGATCGGTGCAGGAGACGGCAAGGTGGTCAAGGGTCAGAAGGCTCATGTCACCACGATAGGGCGATAGGGGACCGCTTGCCAAGCGCCGCGCGGCGCGCCACAAGGCGGCATGACTGATCTGAGCGCCCAAAAGACCGATGCCCGCAAAGCCGCTTTCGCCCGCCGCAAGGCCGCCCGCTCTGCCGAGGCGGATGCGGGCGCTGTTGCGCATTTGCTGAATGTACTTCTGCCGCTCAAAGGCAGGCCGATGGCGGGCTACATGCCGATCCAGACGGAGGTTGACCCGTTGCCCGCCATGGCGGCCCTTCAGGCCTGGGGCCCGGTCGGCGTACCGGTGATCCAAGGCGAAGGGCTGCCGCTCAAATTCCGCGAGTGGTCGCCCGAGGCGGAGATGGAGGAAGGCCCGTTCAAGGCCAAAATCCCCGTGAAAGGCGATTGGGTCACACCGCAGGTCGTCATTGTGCCGCTCGTGGCCTTCACGGATCAGGCGCAGCGGCTGGGCTATGGCGGGGGCTTTTATGACCGCACATTGGCGCTCTTGCGCCGGGTGGGGCCGGTCACCGCGATCGGTTTTGCCTACAGCGCGCAGATGGCCGATGACCTGCCGCAGGAATCCACGGACGAGCCGCTGGACATGGTCGTCACCGAGCGCGGGGTCTTGATCCCACAGAGCTAAGGTGATTGCCTAACCATGCGTCAAAGCGTAGGGACGGATGATGAGGCTGCTCTTTCTAGGCGATATCATGGGCCGATCCGGCCGCAGCGCGATTACGTCCCGGCTGGCGGGGTTGCGGGCGGCGTGGAAACTCGATTTCGTTGTGGTGAATGGCGAGAATGCCACCAACGGCTCCGGCCTGTCCGCCGCACATGCAAAGCTGCTGCTTGAGGCGGGTGCCGATTGTGTCACCTTGGGTGACCACGCATTTGACCAGAAAGACATGCTGAGTTTCATAAATGAAGAGCCGCGCATCATCCGCCCCTTGAACTTTGCCAAGGGCGCACCCGGCGCCGGGGCGCGGGTGTTTGAGGCCACGCGCGGGCGCAAGGTGCTGGTGACCCAGGTGCTGGGCCAGGTTTTCATGAAACGCGCATTTGAGGACCCGTTTGGCCAGGTCGAACAGGTGCTCAAGACCCATATTCTGGGCGGCGGCGTCCAAGCCAGCCTGGTGGACATGCATTGCGAGGCCACGTCGGAGAAGATGGCCATGGGCCATTGGTGCGACGGCCGCGCTTCCGTCATGATCGGCACGCATACTCATGTACCCACAGCGGACGCGATGATCCTGCCGGGTGGCACGGCGTATCTCAGCGATGCGGGCATGTGCGGCGACTATAATTCCGTTATCGGGATGGAGAAGGCCGAACCCATGCGCCGCTTCGTCACCGGCATGGTCAAGGGCCGCTTCGTGCCTGCGGGCGAAGAAGCAACGCTCAGCGGCCTCTATGTCGAGACCGACGACCGCAGCGGCAAGGCCACCCGCGCGGTGCCGGTGCGCGATGGCGGGCGTCTTCAGCCTTCGGGCCCGTCTGCGACCTGAGGCAGGGCAGGATGCGCGGGACGCTTGGGCTTTTCGGGTTGCTGGCCCTGATGGGGGCAGGCTGGGGTCTGACCCAGCCGCTGACCAAGATCGCGGTCTCCGAGGGCTACCGGCATTTCGGGCTGATCTTCTGGCAATTGGCAATCACGGCAGGCGTCATGGCCCTTGTGGCGATGCTCACCCGCCGGTCGCTGCCGCTGCACGGTGCAGCGCTGAGGGTCTATGTGATCATCGCCATTATCGGCACTGTTCTGCCAAACGCGGCCTCCTATCAGGCCGCGGTCTATCTGCCCTCGGGCATCATCTCGATCCTGTTGTCATTGGTGCCGATGCTGGCGCTGCCCGTGGCGCTGGCCCTTGGCAATGACCGCTTTGCCTGGGGACGGCTGGCGGGGCTGGTTCTGGGGCTGATCGGCGTCCTGCTAATTGCGGTGCCCGAGGCCAGCCTGCCTGACCGCGCTATGCTGGCCTATCTGCCGTTGGCGTTGATCGCGCCGTTTTTCTACGCGTTCGAAGGCAACTACGTGGCCCGGTGGGGAACGGCCGGGCTGGACGCCGTGCAGGTGATGCTGGGCGCGTCGCTTGTGGGCAGCCTCATCGCCTTGCCGCTGGCGGTGGGGTCGGGGCAATGGATCGACCCGTCAGGGCCGTGGGGTCGACCCGATTTCGCGCTGGTCCTGGCCGCGCTGATCCATGCGGGCGTCTATACCGGCTATGTCTGGATGGTGGGGCGCGCGGGCTCGGTATTTGCCGCGCAGGTCAGCTATCTGGTGACGGGCTTCGGTGTGGTCTGGGCCATGCTGATCCTGGGAGAGCGCTATTCCCTCTGGGTTTGGGCCGCCTTCGGTGTCATGATAGCGGGGCTTGCGCTGGTGCAGCCACGCCCTCGGCTTGAGTTAGACCCAAACGATTGATCGAAAGCGATTTTCATGGAGCTTTTTGCCCTTGATCAGATGACCCAGGCCGTTGTCGCGCTCTGCGTGGTCGCGGGCATGTTCATCCTGTTCCTTCGGGAGGCCTACCCGACGGAGGTCGTGGCCATTGGCGGTGTTGCCGTCCTGCTGATCACCGGGGTGCTGCCCTATGCCGACGCGCTGGCGGTCCTGTCGAACCCCGCACCCTGGACGATTGCCACCATGTTCATCGTCATGGGCGCGCTGGTGCGCACCGGGGCGCTGGACTGGTTCACGCAGGCCGCAGACCGCAACGCCGCGACCCGCCCGGTGCTTGCCATTGGCGCGCTGATGGGTTTCGTGGTGCTGTCTTCGGCCATCGTGTCCAACACGCCGGTGGTGGTCGTCATGATCCCGGTCTTTGTGCAGCTGGCAAAGACCATGGGGATGCCGGCCTCCAAGCTGCTGATCCCGCTCAGCTACGCCGCAATTCTGGGGGGCACGCTGACGCTGATTGGCACATCCACCAACCTGCTGGTGGATGGGGTTGCGCGCGCCAACGGTATGACGCCCTTCACGATTTTCGAGGTGACGCCTCTTGGCATCATCCTGGTGATCTGGGGCATGATCTATTTGCGCTTTATTGGCCCGAGGCTGCTGCCGGAGCGGGCCAGCATGGCCTCGCTGCTCTCAGACAATTCTAAGAAGAAATTCTTTACCGAGGCCGCCGTGCCGCCTGACAGCAACCTGATCGGGCGCGAGGTCATGGATGTGCAGCTGTTCAAACGCCCCGGCGTGCGTCTGATCGACGTGGTGCGCGGCGACCTGTCGCTGCGGCGCAACCTCAAAGGGGTGACGCTTGAGGTCGGGGATCGCGTGGTTTTGCGCACCGATATGACGGAGCTTTTGTCGCTTCAGGCCGACAAAAGCCTCAAACGTGTCGACCAGCTATCCGCGGTGGAGACCGCCACGGTCGAGGTGCTGATCACCCCTGGCGCGCGGATGATCGGCCGCCGGCTGGGGGAGTTGCGCCTGCGCCGGCGCTACGGCGTCTACACACTGGCGGTCCATCGCAGTAATCAAAACATCGGGCAGCAGCTGGACGATCTGATTGTGCGGGTTGGCGATACGCTGCTTCTGGAGGGTGCGCCCGAAGATATTGCCCGGCTTGCTGATGATATGGGGCTGGTCGATGTGGCCCGCCCGACCGCGCGGGCCTTCCGCCGGGGCCATGCGCCCATTGCCATTGTCGCGCTCTTGGGGCTGGTGGGGCTGGCGGGGCTGGGTATCGCGCCGATTTTCCTGCTGTCGATCCTGGCCGTGGCCGTCGTGTTGCTGACCAAATGTATCGACGCGGAGGAGGCGTTCGGCTTCGTCGATGGCCGCCTCCTGTCGCTGATCTTTGCGATGCTGGCTGTTGGTGCCGCTTTGGAGGCGTCCGGCGCCGTCACCTTGATCGTGGAGGCACTTGCCCCCTACATGCTGGGCCTGCCGCCATTTTTCGTCATTTGGGGCATTTACCTGCTGACCTCAGTGATGACAGAGCTGGTATCGAACAATGCCGTCGCGGTGGTTGTCACGCCGATTGCCATCGGGCTTGCCAGCGCCGTGGGCATCGACCCGCGCCCGCTGGTGGTGGCGGTCATGGTCGCGGCCTCCGCCAGCTTTGCGACCCCCATTGGGTATCAGACCAACATGCTGGTCTACGGGCCCGGTGGCTATAAGTTTACCGACTTCATGAAGGTGGGTATTCCGCTCAATCTGAGCATCGGTATATTGGCTTCTGCGGTCATTCCCTTCATCTGGCCGCTTTGAGCCGGGGGAGGCTGCATGCGGGTGTTTCTTTTGCTGGTGACGATAGCGCTTGGCGGCTGCGACGCCGTGCTGGACCGGACATTCAACCGCAGCGCGGGTGAGATCGCGTTGCCACCCCGACCGCCTGAGGTCCTGCTGCGCCCGTCCTCCGTGTTGCTCGACGGGGACCGTATCCTGGTGGAAATTGCCGATGGCTCGCAATGTCTGGGCGCGTCTGGCGCGGGTTTCACCGCGACAGGCTGGACAGGCGTGCTGAGCGAATGCGGCTTTCCTTACAGCTACTCCGTCGCACTTGTGGCCGGCACGCCGGCCGGGCCGCTGCCCCTCGGCCCCGTAAGCCCGCTACTTCTGCCCCAACCTGAAGGCGAGCCCCCCTTCCGCCCCCTCGCCGCCGTCCGCATCACCGATAGCAACGGGCAGGTCTACCGGTTTGAATCTTTTGAGGGATTTTAGCGCTGCGCAGTTTGGGGTTTGATTTGTCTCATCCATTGCTCACAGTCGTAATTCAGATATCTTTATCGCTTACGTCTCAAGGCCAACCCAAAATTGTAAAATTGGTGAAGCCGACCTTCGCGCGGATCGCAGCGGAGGTCTGTACCGGGCTCGCGGTACTTGTTGCTGCGCTTTGTGCCAACGGACGCTTTGACGTTCCACGACAAGGAAATTACGAGGCCTCATGTCCCAGACGCAAACGTCGCCACTCGCCCAACCGCTGACACTGCCGTGCGGCGCGATGCTAAAGAACCGGGTCGTCAAGTCTGCAATGTCAGACTCTCTTGGTGACGGGACAGGCAACCCAACCGACGATCAAATCAGGCTTTACGAGCGGTGGGCCAAAGGTGGTTTGGCGTTGTCGGTCATCGGCGAGGTTCAAGCTACGTCCCATTTTGCGGAGAAGCCCGGCAACCTCGTTTTGAATGGCCATTCAGATCACGCCTTTTTCAAGGCCCTCGCAACAGCAGGTGCAACCGACGGCGCACAGCTATGGCTGCAACTCGGGCACGCCGGCGCAATGGCGGACGCAGGGATCAGCACACCCAAAGGGCCGAGCGCAATGGACTTACCCGGCCTGGCTTGCGGCGCGTTGACTCTGAGCGAAATACACGCGCTGCCAGCCGAATTTGCCCGCACCGCCGGCCTTGCCAAGGAGATTGGGTTCGCAGGTGTGCAGATACACGCAGCGCATGGGTTTCTGCTAAGTCAGTTCTTGTCACCCTTGTTCAACAAACGAGAGGATGCCTATGGCGGTTCTCTGCAAAACCGGATGCGGCTGCTTCTTGACGTGATCGAAGCTGTTCGAAAGGCTGTAGGCCCCGAATATCCTGTGGGTATCAAGCTGAATGCTACCGATCAGCTAAAGGGCGGTTTCGCTGAGGACGACGCCCTTGAGGTCATCGCCGCAGTCGACAAAACAGCAATCGACCTTATCGACATCAGCGGCGGCACTTATTTCCCCGGCGCGGCATCATCGTCTGATCGGGCAGGCGCTGGCCCCTATTTTTTGGAATTCGCAGGTCGCGCCCGTGAAAGGACAAGCATTCCGTTGATGATCACGGGCGGGTTCAAAACGCTCGCTCAAGCCGAAAGCGCAGTTGCCGAGGGCAAGGCCGATCTCATCGGGTTGGCTCGTGCGTTGGTGGTCGATCCGGAGTTGCCATCTTACTGGCTGGCTGGTCAGCGTGGCGAACCAAAGTTTCCGCGCTTTGAAAACCCGCCAGAGGGTGGTGTGACCGCGTGGTACACAATGCAGATCACTCAGATTGCAAAGGGCGAACCTGCGCTTTCACCCGACGACTTAGAAGGTGCAGTCGAGGCTTATGAGAACCGAGACGAAACGCAGCGGCGTTTATGGAATTCAAAGAATAGCTGAGCGTCGCGGGACTGCTGCGGAATGGGATCGTGTCACATGTTGGCGATGTTCGCCGCTCCCTCTTGGGCCCACCAAAACACAAAGTGGTTCGGATCGGACACGATGGACCTCCCGGCCAAGCATTGATCGACTTGAGCTAAATTAGCCGCGTTTGACCTATGCGGCCAACGCAAAACCGGTCTTCTCAAACGGGCGTTGTGGGTCAGCCAACCGGGGGCCATATCCCGGTCATGAAAGGCGGCGCTGCCGCCCCAGATATCGCCCCCAAAGGAGGCTGACACCATGACCGCACTCATCAACTCCGTCCTGACCGCAGCCCTGAAACGCCGCGCCTATCTGCGCACGGCCTATGCGCTGGAAAATCTGCCGCGCGAGGTGGCTCTTGACCTCGACATCTACGCCGGCGACGCCCAGAAGATGGCCCGGCAGGCGGTTTACGGCGGCTAGAGCGGCCAGAAAACCAGGATCGCGGGGATCGAGACGGCGACGACCAGAATTTCCAGTGGCAGCCCCATCCGCCAATAATCGCCAAACCCGTACCCCCCGGGCCCAAGGATCAGCGTGTTGTTCTTGTGGCCGATCGGGGTCAGGAAGGCGCAGCTTGCGGCGACGGCAACGGCCATCAGGAACGGGTCAGGGTTGACCCCCAGGGCGTTGGCCATCTGGATGCCCACGGGCGCGGCCACGATGGCCGTTGCCGTGTTGTTTAGCACATCTGACAGGCTCATCGTGACCACCATCAGGATCGTCAGGATCGCCCAGGCCGGAAGTCCTTCGGTGAGGGAGACGAGCGAGCCCGCGATCAGCTCCGTCCCGCCGGAGGCCTCAAGCGCTTGACCTAGCGGGATCATGGAGCCCAACAGCACCACAACCGGCCACTCGATATGGTCATAGATCTCGGTTATCGGGATGATCTTGGCCAGCACGAAGGCCACGACGACGATCCCCAAGGCCACGGGCAGGTAGACCAGGCCCAGTGAGGCCGCCAGCACCGCAGTGCCAAACAGCCCGATGGCCAGCCAGACTTTGGTGTCATCGGTAACCACCAGACCCCTGTCCGCCAGCGGCAGGCAGCCCAGCCATTCGGTTACCGACGCCGCGTTCTCGGGTGCGACCAGCAACAGAAGGATGTCGCCGGTTTGCACCTTTGTTTTGCGCATCTGCGACTTGATCGTCCTGCCTTGCCGCGAAATGCCCATCAACAGCGCCTGCTGGCGCCAGGTGAGGCCGACTGCTTGGGCGGTCTTGCCGCTGATGCGCGACTGGTCGGTGACCACAACTTCAATGACGGTCAGCCCGTCATTTTCGGCGCGCAGGATTTCCTCCCGCTTGTCATCGGCAAATTGCAACGACACGGCGGCGCGGAACTCGTCCAGCGCGTCGGGCGTGGCCTCAAGTACCAGCGCGTCGCCCGCACCGATCACCCGGTTCTGCCCCGACCCGTAGCGCCGTTTGCCCCCTTGAATGATGCCGATCACGGCCACGTCGGCTTTCTCGGCATCCTCGTTAAGCTCGCTGAGGCGTTTGCCGATCAGCTTGGAGTCTTCGGGCACCACCAGTTCCGCGATATATTCGGCATAGTCGTCCATCGGGTTGCCCGATTGGTGCTCGCCGGTGCGCTGCGGAATCAGCCGCCAGCCGACCAGCGCCACAAAGGCCAGCCCCGCAATCGCGGTAACCCCGCCGACGGGCGCGAAGTCGAACATGCGAAACGGCTCGCCCAATTGGTCTTGCCTGATCGAGGCGATGATGATGTTGGGGGGCGTGCCGATCAGGGTGACCATGCCGCCAAGGATTGTCGCAAAGGACAGCGGCATCAGCGACAGCGCCGGGGTGCGTCCCGCCTTTCGGGCCGTCTGGATATCAACAGGCATAAGCAGCGCAAGCGCCGCAACGTTGTTCATGAAGGCCGACAGCACGCCGCCCACGACCCCCATCAACGCGATGTGCGCGCCAAGCGCCCGCGAGGCGTCAACCAGCGTCCGAGTGATCAGAAAAACCGCGCCAGACCTGACCAGCCCGGCTGAGACGACAAGCACAAGGGCCACGACCAGGGTAGCGGAATGGCCAAACCCGGCAAAGGCGTCCTTGGTATCCACCACGCCCAGAACGACGCCCAGCATCAGCGCCGAAAAGGCCACAAGGTCATAGCGCCAGCGCCCCCAAAGCAGGAACACGAACACGCCGCCAAAAAGCGAGAAGAGGATGATCTGATCAGTTGTCATGCCGCGAGACTGCCCCGCATCGCGGGAGGGGGAAAGAGGGAAATGCTGGCGCCCCCACGCATCTGTGTTCTGCTATTGTCAGGCGCCTCTAGGCCGGACCGGGAAAAATCTGCTTCATTTCGCGGTCAAAGGCGGCCCAGGACATGCTTGCTTTGTTGCCCGCGAAGCCGTGGTAGTAGGACCGTCCCGTGGAAGTCGGGAAACCGGCCCAGATCTTGGCGAGGTTTTTCATGAAAGCGTGACGGGGCAGATCGCCTTGTTTCATGGCGGGCAGCCCGGCCTCCCGTAGCAGAATATCTGCCAGCCGGTCCTGCACATCGGGGGAGAAGCGGATATCGCGGGGCAGCTTCAGCTCCCGCGCGAGCCGGCGCAGGGTTTTCGGGATGAACTGATACCGCCCGATCGCGTGCGGTTGTCGGGGGGTGGCCGCAATCCAGTCATAAATCTCGCCAAGCGTCATCTGCGTGGGGGGCTTGGCGGGCTTTATCTTTGCGCCGTGCTGCACCGCGTCATAGCCATCACGCCGCGATTCAGCGGATTCGATCAGTTGGCGCAGGCGCGCCACCTGCGCTGATGACCCCACCTGCGGCACCGGTGAAATGCGCGGCGCGCGCGGCGCGAAAAAACCGGTGTCGTGGGTAGCATACAGACTGCCGCCGCCCCTGGGTTTCGGCGCGTCCTGGGCAGGCAAGGTGATCAGCGCCACGCGGGCGGTATCATCCCTTTGAAACAACGAGCCATTTGCAAAAACCGGCTGCACCAGCGCAAGTGCGAGCGTCAGAAACGCGGATAAACCCCAGGGTAGGGCAGGCATACGGACCTCATTCTAAGGGCACTGATTACGCCTGATGAAATGGGTGCAAAACATTGACATCGCGTTGCGGACCTTCGTCCTAGCCACGCAAATTGCAAACAATTCTATCTAAATGCCAACCGCCATGCGGGATTGCGGGGCGGAGCAGGCTTGGATAAGACATCTCGCAACCAATGCACGATCGCCGAAGAAGAGGGAGAGACCCGTGGCAGGACACTCGAAATGGGCCAATATTCAGCACCGCAAAGGCCGCCAGGACGCGGCGCGCTCCAAGCTGTTCTCCAAGCTCGCGAAGGAAATCACGGTCGCCGCCAAAATGGGCGACCCGGACCCGGACAAAAACCCACGCCTGCGGCTGGCGGTGAAGGAGGCCAAGTCGCAATCGGTCCCTAAGGACGTCATTGACCGCGCCATCAAGAAAAGCCAGGCCGGGGACGCCGAGAATTACGATGAGATTCGCTACGAAGGCTACGGCCCTGGCGGCGTGGCGGTGATCGTTGAGGCGATGACCGACAACAGGAACCGCACGGCCTCCACAGTGCGGTCTACCTTCTCGAAGAACGGCGGCAATCTGGGGGAGACCGGGTCGGTTGGCTTCATGTTCGACCGGAAGGGTCAAGTCATCTATCCCGCCGAGGTGGGCGACGCGGATACGGTCATGATGGCCGCCATCGAGGCCGGAGCCGAAGATTGCGAAAGCTCCGAGGATGGCCACGTCATCATCTGCGCCGATACCGACCTGAACGCTGTTTCGACGGCGCTAGAGGCGGAGCTGGGCGAGTCGCAAAGCACCAAGCTGATCTGGCAGCCCACCACCACTACGGAGCTGGACCTGGAGGGCATGCAGAAGCTGATGAAGCTGATGGATGCGCTGGAAGATGATGACGACATCCAGAACGTGACGGCCAATTTCGAGGCCTCCGACGAGGTGATGGAGCAGCTTTAAGGGGCGCCTAAGAGGCCCCAATTCAAGACCGATTTAAAAGTTGGTTGAGTTTTGGGCGAGAAACTTTACGCTGTCAGCATTTAGCAGAAGTTATTCTTTTATGTTTGGCAGTAATTCAAATGACGAAGTGTGTTGCGCGTTACGGCAATAACAGGCCGTGTAAAAATGATGTTTGTGACCAAGGAGGCGGTTTTTTTTGTGACCGACATTGGCGTGATGCCGTTGCCGGGCATGCGCCTCAACTCAAAAAGAAAGACATAATCGGCGCTGCAAAGCACGCCGCGGCCGAGAGATACAGAGACTTTCTTTTCAATGAGGGCGAGGTTACGCCACCTCCGCAACCGAAGGTAGCAGGCGACGCGCCGGATGCCGGTGCAACGCCCTCAGGCGATGGCGATGCGCAAGCTGCGAATAGCCAACCCAATGGCGGGGCCAATGCGGGCGCAGACGGCAGCGAGGGAGGTCACGCCGCGCCCGAAAGCAAGCTCAAGAAAGAAAACCATACGACTTGGCTTGGTGCTTTGTTGGATGGAAAAATCCTCGGCCTCGCCTTCTTTGGCATCGCAATTTACATCGCCGAACTCATCGAAATGAAGGTGCTTGAGGTTCCTGCGGGGGCCGCGTTTTCCAGTTTTGATGTCGCCTTTCTGGCCTTGGGAAATACCGTCCCGCTTTTGATGTCCATTGTTTTTGTCGCGGTACCATTCGCACTCATGGTGTTTGGCCTCTTGCTCCTTGTTGCCGGTATAGCCGCCCTCGGTGTGTTTCTGGTCGGTAGTGGGCGGGTGCTCATGCAGCCTGGGGACGTGGAGAAACGAACGGTAAAACTGCCAAATCCATTTCGCAGTGCAGGGATGCGGTTTTCGTCGATTGCGTATGGTGGAACAAAAAGGGTCTTCAACAGTCTTACCTCGGGTGGTCCTTGCCCGTCCCCGGCATTTTTCTTGCGATCTGCGCTTGGGATCCTGGTCGTCAGCTTTTTCTGGCTATTCACCTGGGCCGTCACGAAGAATTTTGACGACCAGGTTCGCAATATCGAAGTCGCGGGCCACTGGCGGATATGTGGTCCGGATGAGGAGGACGGTAATCCAGTTCAAGGCGAGACTGTAGTTCGAGGAGAGGAGCCGTTGCCGAACAAGGTGTACTGGCGGGATTTGCGGTTTGGTTGCGTTATTAGACAGAACTGGGAACTGCGAACTAACTCCCTGTCTTCGATTGGTGATCTCCCCCCAATTTCTTCGTGGAACTACTATTTGGTTCGCGCTTTCTTGGCGACCAAACCGGTGAACCTGATCACCGACCTCGATTGGTCAGCGGAGAAAGGTCACTTCGTGTTTACCGACAGACATCACCTTGCGGCCTCCAACCTGGCTGTCGAGCATGTGATAAAGCGGCCAGAAATAGGGGACTCGGACCAGGCAATTTCCGAAGCTTTAGATGTCGTGGTTCCCGTTCCGCGCAGACGTTATTCCCAACCGGTTATCTATATCGGAAATTTTGGGGAATGGGCATTTGTCGCGCTAGACAAGTATCGCGATCATCGCGTTATGGTCAGGCGAGCTCATATTCAGGAATTCGTAGTAAAGCCGGCTCCGATATTTGTTGATCGGCCCTTACCGCCAGAAAACTCTGACGATCCCGGCGACTCGCTGCCATCTGATGGCGGCGCCGCACAGATCGCAAAACTACAGATGCGATTTGAAGAGCATATACGCAGCACACGTGATGCCCACGAAAACCTGCTCGACAAGTTGACAGCTTTTCAAGCGGTCAATGCGCAAACCTACTCGATGCTATCGATCATGAGGCGCGCCGGGCGGCCGGAGGCCATACCTGTGCAAGTGCTTCCAATAGTCTTGAAGCCGCAGGTCGACGTGCAACCCATCATCGAATTGCCCGACGAAATTGTACTGAGCCCGAATATCGTAATCGATGAGACATATGAGAAGATAATCAGTACGTTCTTCGAAAAACGACCTGTCGTGACCGGGCTGGATCAGCTTGCTCATAAAGGAGCTGTGACGCGCCACCCTGACGCTTTTGACAGTTTCGCCCAGGAGCTGGTGTCGCTTTTTGGGTCACATAGCAATGCTCTGGCAGACAGTTGCATCCACGCTGGTCATCTGGATTTCCGCGAGGGACAAAGCCGCCCCGACGCGAGCCAGGCCGACCTGGATGCCAGAAACATGCTCGTTGCGAACCTACGCCAGATACTGGCAGCGATACAGGAACGGACAAAGCAGGCAAACGGCCAGCCTTCTGGCAATGATCCCGCAGTCATTCTGATCCAGGGTGGCGCGAGCCCAACAGGGTCGAGCGACATGAATGTGCGCCTGTCAGAACAGCGGGCCGAGTGGGTACGACAGTGGTTGATTGATGAGCTTGTAGGGGCTGGGTCCATTTACGAGCAGGAGGATGCGCTGCGCGAGAAACGGGTCGCTCTTGTGCCTTTCGGACGCGGAGAACGTTTTCACAATGTCTCTAAGCTTGATGTCGTCCGCTCGCCCCGCGCTGTAACGATAGAGGTTTGCGCGCCTAAGGCGTGAAATCTGAAGTCTCGACGGGATATTACAAAAAAGGTAACGTGGCTTGTCTTCCGGCGAACTACTGCGGTATCGCCCGCCCTATGACCGCAGCTTTCGCCGGGTTCACGCTCGGTTTCTCCCTCATCCTTGCCATCGGGTCGCAGAACGCGTTTGTGCTGCGTCAAGGCCTCAGGCGCAGCCATGTGCTGGCGGTGGTACTGACCTGCGCGGTCTCGGACGGGCTGCTGATCGCGGCAGGTGTGGGCGGCTTCGGCCGTCTGACAGAGCTCGCGCCCTGGTTCGCGCCTGCGATGCGCTACGGGGGGGCTGCGTTTCTGATCGTCTACGGGCTGCTTTCCTTCCGATCCGCCTGGCAGGGCAATGACGGGTTGCAGGCCGACGGGCAGGGGGCGGGCTCCCTGAAAGCCGCGGTGTTGACCTGCCTCGCGCTGACCTGGCTGAACCCGCATGTCTATCTGGATACGGTGGTGCTGCTGGGCTCCATCTCCGCTCAATACGAGGGGCAGCGGCTGCAGTTTGGGCTGGGGGCGGTCACGGCCTCCTTCACCTTCTTTTTCGCGCTTGGCTTCGGGGCGCGGGCCTTGGCGCCGCTGTTTGCCAGACCGCGGGCGTGGCAGGTTCTGGACGTGGTGGTGGGGCTGACCATGTGGGCCATTGCGGCAAGCCTGATTTTTGGCCACTGACCACCCATACCACGCCGATTGGGCTTGCAGCCCCGCGCCGCCCGCTATCTGATCGCCCCATGGCCGCATCCAACCATAACCCGGTAAAAGGCGTCTTCTGGATGCTGATGACGGGGCTGTTCTTCGTGGCCGTCACGGCAGTGGTCAAATATGTGGGCGACGGGCTGCCCGCGGCGGAGGCCGCCTTCCTGCGTTACCTGCTGGGCCTCGTTTTCCTCATTCCGATGATCCCGGCAATGCGTGCGGTAACGCTGACGCCGAAACTGTATAAAATCTTCGCCTTCCGGGGCGTGGTACATTCGCTTGGCGTGACGCTGTGGTTTTATTCGATGACCAAGATCTCCATCGCGGAGGTGACGTCGATGAATTACCTTAACCCGGTCTATGTCACGCTGGCAGCGGCGTTGTTTCTGGGGGAGAAGCTGGCTTTCCGCCGCATCCTTGCAATCGCCGCAGCGCTGGCGGGCGCCATGATCATCCTGCGCCCCGGCTTCAGGGAGCTGAACTCCGGCCATTTCGCGATGATCTTCACGGCGATCCTGTTTGCGGGTTCCTATCTCAGCGCGAAGCTGACGGCGGATGAGGTCTCCCCCTCGGTGGTCGTGTTCATGCTGTCGGTCACGGTGACGATTGGGCTGGCCCCCATGGCTTTCGCGGTCTGGGTGACGCCGACCTTGGCGCAGTTGGGCTGGATGTTCCTGCTGGCCGCTTTGGCCACGGCGGGGCACTACACGATGACCATGGCCTTTGCCGCCGCCCCGCTAACCGTGACCCAGCCCGTCACCTTCGTTCAGCTCGTCTGGGCGGTGCTGCTGGGGTGGCTGGTCTTTGATGAGGCGATAGATATCTGGGTGGTCATGGGCGGCGTCATCATCCTGTCGGCGGTCACCTTTATCACGCTGCGCGAGGCGCGGCTGAAGCGGCAGCGCATGACGCCCAACCCGCATGAGACCAAGGTTTAGGGCGCCCTTGTCGCCACCGTCGTGAACGTGCCGCCATTGTGCTTCTTTATGGGCCGCATTTCATGTAGTCAGGCCCAAAACGCAAAGCGCGAGGGGTCCGCATATGCCGCAACGAAACATTCTGATCATCATGGTCGACCAGTTGAACGGGACGCTTTTTCCCGATGGCCCTGCCGACTGGCTGCATGCGCCCAACCTCAAGAAGCTGGCCGCGAGCTCCACCCGGTTCAAAAACTGCTACACCGCCAGCCCGCTTTGCGCGCCGGGCCGGGCGTCCTTCATGTCGGGGCAGCTGCCCTCGCGGACCGGGGTCTTTGACAACGCGGCAGAGTTCTCATCCGCCATCCCGACCTACGCCCACCACCTGCGCCGCGCGGGCTACCAGACCTGTCTGTCAGGCAAGATGCATTTCGTGGGCCCCGACCAGTTGCACGGGTTCGAGGAGCGTTTGACCACCGACATCTACCCGCCAGATTTCGGCTGGACGCCTGACTACCGCAAGCCCGGTGAGCGGATCGACTGGTGGTACCACAATATGGGTTCGGTAACCGGCGCGGGCGTGGCCGAGATTACCAACCAGATGGAATATGATGACGAGGTGGCCTACCACGCGACCCGCAAGCTGTACGACCTGTCGCGGGGCCATGACGCGCGGCCCTGGTGCCTGACCGTCAGCTTTACCCATCCGCATGACCCTTACGTGGCGCGCAAGAAATACTGGGACCTCTATGAGGACTGCGATCACCTGATGCCCGAGATCGGGCCAATCCCCTATGACCAGCAGGACGCCCATTCGCAGCGTATTCTCGATGCCAATGACCGCGATAATTTCAATATCACTGAGGATCATATCCGCCGCGCCCGCCGCGCCTATTTTGCAAACATTTCCTATCTCGATGACAAAATCGGGGAGGTGCTGCAAACGCTTGAAGACACGCGGCAAGAGGCCACGATCCTTTTTGTGGCCGATCATGGCGACATGCTGGGGGAGCGAGGGCTGTGGTTCAAAATGTCCTTCTACGAAGGGTCCTCACGCGTACCGATGATGATCAGCGCGCCGGATATGACCCCCGGTCTGGTGGAGACGCCGGTCTCCAACATCGACGTCTGCCCGACGCTGTGCGATCTGGCGGGCGTGGACATGGCGGAAGTCATGGACTGGACCGACGGCGAAAGCATCGTGCCCTTGGGCCAGGGCGGGACGCGCGACACGCCGGTGGCGATGGAATACGCGGCGGAGGCCTCCTACGCGCCGCTGGTCTCCCTGCGTTACGGCAAGTGGAAGTTCAACCGCTGCGCGCTGGACCCCGACCAGCTGTTCGACATGGAGGCCGACCCTCATGAGCTAACCAATCTGGCAGCCGACCCCGCCCATGCCGGCACCGTGGCCAGCCTGTCGGCCAAGGCAGATGCCCGCTGGGACCTGGGCCGGTTTGACGCCGACGTGCGCCATTCCCAGGCCGGTCGCTGGGTCGTCTACGAGGCCCTGCGCCAGGGCGGGTACTACCCTTGGGACTACCAACCGCTGCAAAAAGCCTCCGAACGCTACATGCGCAACCATATGGATCTGAACGTGCTGGAGGAAAACCAACGCTTTCCGCGCGGGGAGTAGAGGCGGAGGTCTGGTGGGCGGACGAAGCGGACTTGTGCAAGCGCGGCTATTGCTTACGCAGCATTTGCTCACATGTATAGCGCCACGAATTTTGCAGCGCAGTGGATTCCACCAGAGCGGTCGCTGAGAGAGTAAAAAACTGGGCATTCACCAACCACTCTTTCGCCGTGCAAAAACTGTACGTCCGATCGCGGGACGCGATCGAGCTTCGCTAGACCGCACGGCGCGCATAACGGCCGGACCCCTTACGAAGCTCCCAGAGACAAGCTACAATAACCGCACAAGTATTCCGTGGGTCTATCTAGGCTACAAGGACGTTTCGACCGGCCCAAAACGCCTAAATCCTGCAAATAGGGATCCTCCTCGACCATCTCTCTTCACCGATCGGGATTGAGATGAACCCCTGGGAAGTCGAGAGGCGGCGTGTCACTGGCGAATTTGACACTTCTATTGTGACCGTCGGCTGATATCTAAGAACAAGAAGGCTAATGGATGAGGGTTACAGAGTGAAAGCAGTCATGTTCGAAGCCTTCGGGCAAGCACCAAAAGTGACAACTGTGCAGGACCCGTCGCCCAGCGATCATGGTGTCGTGGTGACCGTCGGCGCAACAGGCGTATGTCGCAGTGATTGGCATGGCTGGATGGGGCACGATTCCGGTATCGAATTGCCGCACGTACCCGGTCATGAACTGGCTGGCACTGTTGCCGCTGTTGGCAAGGACGTGCGCACGTGGCGGGTTGGTGACAGGGTCACTGTGCCGTTTGTCGGCGGCTGCGGGGCGTGCCCCGAATGTCATGCAGGACATCAACAGGTCTGCCATAGCCAATTCCAGCCGGGATTTACCCATTGGGGATCGTTTGCCGAACATGTGGCGCTTCATCAGGCTGATCTGAACCTTGTAAGACTTCCCGATGATACTGATTTTGCTACGGCAGCAAGTCTGGGATGTCGTTTCGCTACCGCTTTTCGCGCGGTGGTGGATCAGGGAAAAACAGCGGCTGGCCAATGGGTGGCTGTTCATGGCTGCGGCGGTGTGGGTTTGTCCGCGATAATGATCGCCAATGCTGTCGGCGCAAATGTTATCGCTGTAGATATCTCCAAGGAAAAGCTGGCGCTTGCCAGCGCTTTGGGTGCAGTTGCGACCGTAAACGCCGCAAAGACCGATGATGTTGCAGAAGTTGTGCGTGATCTGACACAAGGTGGCGTGGATGTATCGCTAGATGCGTTGGGCCATCCCGTTACATGCTACAATTCAGTGAAAAACCTGCGGCGGCGAGGAAAGCACATTCAGGTGGGACTGATCCTTGGGGACACAACGGATGCTACCGTTCCCATGGCCGACGTTATTGCTAATGAGCTTGAGATCTTTGGAAGCCACGGCATGCAGGCGCATCGCTACGAAGCCATGCTCGCTTTGGTATTAACGAGTAAACTCGATCCGTCCCGCCTTGTCGGAGCGCAGATCAATTTGGAGCAGTCAATTGATGCTTTGATGCAAATGAACAGCTTTCAATCCGTTGGCGCAACGGTGATTACCGAATTCTGACAGGATTGTGCTTCTGGATGTTAGCCATGTGTCTGCGCGATGCTATCTCTCATGATCTGAACCATCTTGTCGATGTCGTGAGTTGTACAAATGTAAGGCGGGCTGATCGCCAAGGTATTGTTAATGATCCGAAAAAGGACGCCACGCCTTTCGGCTTCTTCTCCGACCGCACGTGCTGTTGCATCGTCGGGCACGCCATTCTTAGTAAATTCGATCCCAGCGACAAAACCGATCGAACGTATGTTTCCGACGCTGGCCATATCCTGAAGTGGTTCGAGAGCTTTCCTGAGATGTGCGCCGACCGCACCAATATGCACTGGTAGATCCATCTCTTCATAGATCTTAAGGGTTTCGAGCGCGATAGCGGCCCCCACTGGATGCCCTCCGTAAGTCACCCCATGGCCGAATGTGCCCAACCGGTGCGCATGTTCTGACAAGCCGTCATAAATCTGCGCTGACATGCCCACGGCTGCCAGCGGAAACATCGCACCAGTGAGTTGTTTGGCCATTGTCATCATATCAGGTTTGATCCCGAAAGTCTGTGACCCAAACCATTGGCCGGTGCGCCCGAAACCGGTGATAATTTCGTCAGCGATCAAAAGGATATCGTATTTCCTCAAAACCTCCTGCACACCCTGCCAATATCCTTCTGGAGGAATAAATACACCACCTGAGCCCATCAAGGGTTCACCAATGAATGCGCAGATAGTTTCAGGATCTTGGGTGACTATCAGCTCTTCGAGCTCTTGAACGCGTCGTTTGGCAAAGTCAGTTTCGCTTTCACCCTGATGGGCGTCCGCAAAATGGTGCGCCCGCCCTGTGCGAATAACTTCTGACAGAGGCACATCAAAACCGTCATGGCAGTAGGACATTCCAGTTAAGGCTGCACTGATACTGCCTGAGCCATGATAGGCACCATCACGTGCGATAATGCGGGCCTTTGTGGATTTACCACGTCCGATTTGGAAGTAACGCGCGAACTTGATTGCGTTTTCAACGGCTTCAGAGCCTGACGTTCCAAAGAACACATGATCGATCCCGTTAGGGAGTTTCTCGACCAGTCGCTCGGCGAGATGATTGGTGACCTCGCCAGTGCGCCCCATAAAGCTGTGATAATATCCCAGCTTTCCCATCTGGTCTGTCGCGGCTTTTTGAAGACGTTCGGGATTGAAGCCGAGGGAGGCGCACCACAGCCCCGACACGGCATCAAGATAGGTGTTGCCGAGCGTGTCTGTCACATATGCTCCATCGCCTGACACCATTTGTTTGGGCGGTGTTGCCCGGGCTGTAACAGGGTCTGTGAACGGATAGAGATGCGCGTTCATACCGGCGTCTTTGTGTTGCCATCCAGGGTCAAAATCGGGCCGTACAGATCGGGGCGACGGTCGCGGAACAGGCCCCAATGGGCCCGCATCTCGGCTATCTGCGCAAGATCGAAGGTGTGGGCGATAAACATATCTGACGTCTTGTCGGCCTTCTCGACAACTTCGCCTTGCGGGCCCGTAATGAAGGCCTGCCCGAAATATGTGACCTCACCCAACGTACCCTTTTCGCGGCCCACACGGTTTGAACAGACCAGCGGAACGATATTTGCGGCTGAATGCCCCCGCATGACCGTCTCCCAGTGGTCATGACAATCGGAGCCAATCGCAGATGGGTAAAATAGAATTTCCGCCCCTTTCAGTGCCATGATCCGTGCGGCCTCGGGAAACCACTGATCCCAGCACACCGCGGTGCCAATACGTCCATAGCCCGTGTCAAACGCCAAAAAGCCTGTATCGCCGGGGTTTGAGTATACCTTTTCATAGCAACCGGGGAGCCCTAGCGGGATGTGCGATTTGCGGTAGTGCCCCAAAACGGAGCCGTCCGCATCGATGATGACATTCGTGTTGAAATAAGCGTTGTTCGCCTTCTCAAAGATGTTTGTAGGGATGACAATCGAAAGCTCTTTGGCCAGTGCGCGCATGTGGCTGACCGTCGGCCCATCGAGCGCTTCAGCCAATTTGAATGGCTCTACATCCATTTCCATGAACTGGAATTCGTGCGAAGAGAACATCTCACCCGGCAAAACAATTTGTGCACCAGCAGCCGCTGCATCGCGGATGACCTTTTCCGCTGTTGCCATGTTCGTATCATAATCCTTGGTACTCGCGATCTGCATCGCGGCGACGGTTACACTAGTCATGATGACCCTAACTCTGCTTGTCTCTGCATCTAAACGTGCTCGCTTCCATGACCGCTCGATACTCTCCTTGCGACATTTCAAGACGTTTTATATCTTAAACTGAGACTTATACGGCATATGTCTAACAACTTTCCCTCGCCAGTGCAGCCAAACACTGGGAGGCAATGACCCGGTTTTTTTGTTGCAACATGCCCAAAGTGAACCCGTAGCCTTTAAAGAATTTCTACGTGCCTATCAGGACAGCCAAGCACAGGCAGTTGTTATCACAGGCGGCCATGTCGACTGTTCGATCCACTAACATCTGGCGAGACTAAGCTAGTCCGGTGAAGTCTTGCTCGAACAGGGTGAGTTAACGTCTGGGTTGATGCAGCACGCAGCCGCGAACATTCGTAGTTTGCGCGAGAGCACCAACATTAGCTGTATTTAGCTTTATGCCGTGGAGGCCTATACCGAATTGGAACGTGAAAACGGGGCAAGGGTGCGAATTAGTCTAGCTAGGATCGCTGAGTATTTTGGCGAGTGAGCTTCGTGCTGCGGCAATGGCAGACCTCTTGCTGCGCAGGGCCTGAAATGGATTTGACAATTATTCTCGCCAAGTGCCGGACCACTTGGCCACCGGCGTTGTCTGAAAACTATTTATTTAACGCCGCCAGACGTCTTCTCTCCCGCGTTCGTCGATCCGGTCTGCTAAGCCTTTAAATTCGGTTTCGAGAAACCTCTGAAATCTCCGAACAGCCGGTCGCATTGGTCGATCTGCATGCCAAAGGAGCCCAAGCTCACGCTCTGGATGCTCAAGCCTGACCGGCAACGCGGTGATCGTCTTCGCGGCTCTTTGCATGAACACGACGGAATATGGCAACACAGTAAGTGCGTCTGAGCCGGCCATAACGCTAAAGATGGATGCAAGCGATCCGCCTGTGAAGCTGACACGGAAATCGGTAATCCCGATACTGTCCAATGCTCTTTTCAGATCGCTATACAAGGGGCTTCCGGCGGGCGGTGTAATCCAAGGGTAGGCGGCGATGTCTTCAAATTTGAAAGCGGCTTTGCGTGCTAACGGATGCGATGGGGCGCAGGCGATGACATTCCGACCGCGCAAGATCGGTCTAAAGCTCAAATTGGAAGGGACCTCATTTGGCGTTATCGGGCATATCGCCAAGTCAATGTTGCCGACACTCAGTTGTTCGGACAGTTCGGCTAGATAACCGTAGCTTTGATGGATTGAAACTTCAGGAAAAGCGGTCTGGAACCCCGCCATCATGTTTGAGATGACGCCATCCATGAATATCGGTGTTCCCGCGATGCGTGCGGTGCCTGCTTTGCCGCCGGAATAGAGTTCCACCGCTGTTTGCGCCGCGGTGCCTGCCGCCACGATAATCCTCCCTTGTTCGGCCAATGTCTGACACAACTCCGTTGGCCGAAGCGGCCGCTTTCCCTTCTCGAACAACCGTGACCCAAGGCGCATTTCAAGCATAGAGACAGATCGAGAGACGCTTGGTTGCGACTTGTTCAATGAGGCGGCGCCTTCGCTAAGGCCACCAGAATCGATAATCGCTGCAAGCATGTGAAGATGGTTTGGGTCAATTTTCATACCATCATGATATATTGTTTGTACGACATTCGATCAACAGCGCAATTTATGCCGCTATTCTGGGCGAGATCAGAATTCGGAGAGCATCCTCGTGGAACAGCCAGCGCCAGTTATCACTCCAGACGTCAGGGTCGTCTTCGGTGCGAACACGCGCAACACAGTTGCCGCAGAGCTTCGCAAACTGAACTTGTCAAAAGCGCTCGTTCTGGCAACTCCTCAGCAATGTGATGATGCTTTGGATATTGCCGAGCAACTTGGCTCCCTTGCTGCCGGTGTCTTCTGCAAGGCGGCGATGCATACACCAGTTGACGTAACCGAAGCCGCGATGCAGCACGTTACGGAAACGAGCGCTGATTGTGTCGTGGCGATCGGTGGTGGGTCAACGACTGGGCTTGGCAAGGCCATCGCCTATCGCACCGACCTGCCGCAGATCGCCATTCCAACGACCTACGCCGGAAGCGAATGCACGCCCATCCTTGGCCAAACCGAGAACGGTCTCAAAACCACGCTCAATGATCCGAGGGTTCTGCCAGAGGTTATCATCTACGATTCCGAACTGGTCAAAACACTGCCCATCCCCATGACTGTGACATCTGCGCTGAACGCAATGGCCCATGCGGCTGAGGCGCTTTATGCAACGGATCGGACGGCTGAGACCACGGCATTGGCCCTTGATGGTTTGAGAGCCTTTGTGGATGGCCTGCCAAAAGTTTTGGAAGATCCCTATGATCTGGAGGCGCGCGAGGCGACGCAACGCGGCGCGTGGGCGTGCGGCACTGTTTTGGGTCAAGTCGGTATGGCATTGCATCACAAGCTTTGCCACACGCTTGGCGGGTCCTTCGATCTACCCCACGCGGAGACGCATGCCGTCGTGCTGCCCCACGCCATCGCCTACAACGCGCGCGCAGTTGCCAAGGACTTGCAGCCCATCTGCGACCTGCTCGGCGGCGGCAATGCCGGAACGGCTCTGCATGATTTCGCCAAGGCGATGAATGCACCGATAGCGCTGCGCGATCTGGGATTGAAAGAAGCGGACCTTGATCGGGCGGCGGAGCTGGCCACGACAAAACCATACCCGAACCCGCAACCTGTCACGCGTGAGGACATTCGCGCGCTTTTGCAGGTCGCCTGGGCAGGTGACACACCGATTGAATAAATACGATGACGTTTGGGAGGACATCATGATCACACGACGTAAACTACTTAAATCTACGGCCGCGACCGGTCTGACGCTCGCCGCTAGCGGCCTTGCCGCTCCGGCGCTGGCGCAAGGCGCGAAAATCAGGCTGGGGTATGTGAGCCCGCAGTCCGGTCCATTGGCTGCCTTTTCCGAAGCTGATCAATTCATCATCGACGGCTTTCTGAGGTCCGAGGCGGGGGCCAATTTCGAGGTGATCGTCAAGGACAGCCAGTCCAACCCAAACCGCGCCGCGGAAGTCGCCAAGGAACTGATCATCGACGACGAGATCGACATGATGCTCGTCGCGTCGACACCCGAGACAACGAACCCGGTCGCGACCACCTGTGAGTCCGAAGAAATCCCCGTGATCTCGACCGTCGCCCCTTGGCAACCGTATTTCATCGGCCAGCAAGGCAACCCCGGTGATCCGGGCAGCTGGCGTCCGTTTGATTTCAGCTTCCATTTCTTCTGGGGGCTCGAAGATGTGATCTCGGTCTTCACCGCGATGTGGAACCAGCTTGAAACGAACAAATCCGTCGGAGCGATTTTCCCCAATGATGGTGACGGCAATGCCTGGGGTGATCCCAACGTTGGCTTCCCGCCTGCTTTGGATGCTCAGGGGTTCACCCTTACTGACACAGGTCGCTACCAGAACCTGACGGATGATTTCAGTGCGCAAATCAATGCGTTCAAGGCGGCGAATTGCGAGATTGTCACGGGCGTGCCGATCCCTCCTGATTTCACGACATTCTGGACGCAAGCCAAACAGCAGGGGTTCAACCCCAAGGCGGCAAGCATCGGAAAGGCGATCCTTTTCCCGCAGGCGGTCGAAGCCCTTGGCGATCAGGGTCACAATCTCAGCTCCGAAGTTTGGTGGTCGCCCACACATCCTTTCGCATCCTCGTTGACGGGCCAATCAGCCGGCGATCTCGCGTCCGGCTATGAGACAGCAACAGGCAAGCAATGGACCCAGCCGATTGGCTTTGTTCATGCTCTATTTGAGATGGCAGCCGACGTGATGGGCCGTGTCGAAGACAGCCGAGATCCTGATGAAGTTGCCTCCGCAATTGCGGCGACCGAGCTGAATTCGATGGTCGGACGGATTGCATTCGATGGTGCGGGCCTGCCACCTTTCGCGGTTCAGAATGTCGCCAAAACACCCCTTGTTGGCGGGCAGTGGCGCTTGAAGGACAGCGGTGGCTACGATCTGGTGATCGTAGACAATTCCGACCACCCCGACATTCCGACGGGCGGTACGATGGAAGAGATTTCCTGAAACCAACTGGCTGCGGCCCGGCACTGACGCCGGGTCGCCAATAGTGAATTACCAACAGGTTGGCGTTGCCCGGCCAAGGACCCTTCATGTCGATTTTGTCGCTCAAAAATGTCTCCAAGAGTTTTGGTGCCTTGACCGTTACTGATGACGCCAGCTTTGACGTCCCGCAGGGTCAGGCCCTTGGCATCATCGGGCCCAACGGGGCCGGAAAGTCGACGTTGTTCAACTTGATCACCGGTAATATCAGATCTGATCAGGGCAATATTCACTTTCAAGGGCGCGACGTGACTAAAGTGTCAGCCATGGAACGGTGCCTCACTGGGATCGGAAGATCATTCCAGATCCCGCAGCCTTTTGAAAAACTTACCGTATATGAAAATCTGCTGGTGGCGGCGACCCACGGGCGGAACCTCTCGGAACGGGATGTGCGCGATGATTGCGCCGACGTTCTTGAACGCACCGAGTTGATCAAACGCGCCAATGTCCCTGCCGGGCAGCTGTCATTGCTTGAACGAAAACGGCTGGAACTCTCCCGCGCCATGGCCACTCAACCGAAACTCCTACTGCTGGATGAAATTGCGGGCGGATTAACGGAGGGTGAATGCCAGGCGCTTATCCGTACTATCCAGGATATTCACGCCCAAGGTGTCACGATCATCTGGATCGAACATGTACTCCATGCGCTGACCTCCGTTGTTGAACGTCTGTTGGTCCTCGATTTCGGCAAGGTGATCGGTCTCGGTGATCCAGACGAGATCATGGCCAGCAAAGAGGTTCAGGAAATCTATCTGGGGATCGAAGTCTGATGGCGCTGCTGCAAACAGAAGGATTGGTGGCCCACTACGGTGATTTTCAGGCACTTTTTGGTGTCGATATCGAACTTCGGGAAGCCGAGACCGTCGCAATCATTGGCGCCAATGGCGCAGGCAAAACGACCCTGATGCGGTCTATCGCTGGCGTGCTGCGCAATGAGGCCGCTTCTGTCTCCTTTAATGGTGCGCCCATCGGCGCGCAAGCGGCAGATGAAATTATGGCCCAAGGCGTCGCCATGGTGCCGGAGGGTCGGAAGCTGTTCCCCTCGTTGTCTGTCGAAGAGAACCTGCTGATCGGCACATATGGGCGGAAAACTGAGGGCCACTGGACCCTCAAAACAGTCTATGAGCTTTTTCCGATCCTTGCTGAGCGGCGCCATAACCCCGGTACGGCCCTATCAGGGGGCCAACAACAAATGGTCGCCATAGGCCGTGCCTTGATGAGTAACCCGCGCGTCTTACTGTGCGATGAAATCAGCCTCGGCCTCGCGCCTGTGGTCATCAAAGACATCTACAAGGCGATCCCGCAGATCAAGGCGGCGGGGGCGTCGATGATCGTAGTCGAACAGGACATCGCACAGGCCATGGCCGTCGCAGATCGCGTCTATTGCATGATGGAAGGCCGCGTGACGCTTTCGGGCACACCCGACAACCTGTCACGCGACGACATTCACAACGCCTATTTCGGAGCAAGCCATTGATCTGGGTCGACACAATCATTCAGGGCATCCTGCTGGGAGGTCTTTACGCGCTCTTCGCGTCCGGTCTGAGCCTCGTTTTCGGGATCATGCGGCTGGTAAACCTCGCCCATGGGGATCTGATTGTGATGGGAGCCTATTTGATCCTGGTTCTGGTGACGCTGCTGGGCCTTTCGCCCTTCATCGCGGTGTTCATCGCTATGCCGCTGATGTTCGCATTGGGCTGGGTTCTGCAAAAATACCTGCTGAACAGGACCTTGGGTGATGACATCTTGCCACCGCTTCTGGTGACGTTCGGCCTGTCAATTGCGTTGCAGAACGCTCTGCTCGAAGGCTTCTCCGCTGACAGCCAGCGCCTCCCAACCAATGCGTTGACGACAGCGTCCGTGGAAGCTGGACCCATCACGCTTGGCGTTATGCCACTGTTGACCTTTGCCTCTGCAGTGCTGGTCATCATCGGGCTGAACCAGCTCTTTTATCGCACAGAACTTGGCCGAGCTTTCCGGGCCACCTCTGACGACGCCACAACGGCGAGCCTTATGGGGATCAAACCCGCGAATATCTTTGCAACGGCGACAGGCATTGCGCTGGTGATCGTGACCATTGCCGCGCTCTACCTCGGCTTGCGCGCCAATTTCGATCCCAACATCGGACCTGCGCGTCTGATCTATGCTTTTGAGGCTGTGATCATTGGTGGGCTCGGATCCCTTTGGGGCACGCTTCTGGGCGGCATCATCATTGGGGTCGCACAAACCGTTGGTGCTGCGATCAACCCCGAATGGCAAATTCTTGCAGGCCACATTGCGTTTCTGGTTGTTCTGTTGATCCGGCCACGTGGCCTCTTTCCAAGGGCGAATGACTGATGGCTTATACCGTAACCACCCAAACACCTGCTTCGCGCATTGCGGCGATCCTTGGTGCCCTTGCAATCGTCGTCCTCGTCGCGCTGCCGTTCTTCGCTGGACGTGGGACCATTCAGGACATGTTCTTTATCCTGACGATGCTGGTCCTTGCGCAATTCTGGAACCTGCTCGCTGGCTATGGCGGGCTGGTCAGCATCGGGCAACAAGCCTTCGTGGGTGTGGGAGCTTATGCGCTGTTCGGTACGGTCATCCTGTGGGGGCTTGATCCTGTCCCGTCGATCCTGCTCGCGGGTGTTGCGGCCCTCGTGATCGCAGTGCCGACAGCCTTCTTCGCGTTCCGCCTCAACGGGGCCTACTTTGCCATTGGCACATGGGTCATTGCCGAGGTCGTCCGCCTGCTAGTGGCCCAATGGAAAACGCTCGGCGGCGGTACGGGTACATCGCTTCCGCGCGATGCGACGCGCGATATGTGGTTTGTCGAGATAATTGAGGAAACTCTTGGCGTCCGCTCCGCGGCTGCCCGCGACATCCTCGCCTACTGGCTGGCGCTAATCCTCGCACTCGCGACGATTGGCGGAGTCTACTGGCTGCTGCGCACGCGGCGAGGGTTGGCATTGGCCGCCGTTCGCGACAATACCGAAGCTGCGAAATCCGTCGGCGTCGATGCAGGTCGCATGAAGTGGATTGTTTTTCTGACCTCTGCCTTCGGAACCGGCTTAGCGGGTGGCCTGATATACATGCAAAAGGCACGGATCAGCCCGGATGCCGCGTTCAGCGTCACTGACTGGACGGCCTATGTGATCTTTATCGTGGTAATCGGCGGTATCGGTACCGTCGAAGGCCCAATCATCGGCGTGCTGGTCTTTTTCGCTCTTCAGTCGCTGCTCGCTGACTTTGGCAGCTGGTATCTGATGACGCTTGGCGTGCTTGCCATTGTCATCATGCTGGTCGCGCCGCGCGGGCTTTGGGGCCTTCTGTCCGAGCGAACAGGCCTGCACCTTTTCCCAATTCGCCGCCGCCTGACCGGTGGAAAACTTACAGCATCGGAGGAATGACCATGGCTGACATTACGACTGAGGTCCTTGTGATCGGAACCGGACCGGCGGGTTCGACAAGTGCGGCACTACTGTCGACATACGGGGTCGAGAACATTGTGATCAACCGTTACCATTGGCTGGCGAACACGCCGCGCGCGCACATCACGAACCAGCGCACGATGGAAGTGCTGCGCGACCTTGGCAAAGAGGTCGAAGACGAAGTTTATCTGAATGCCATGGATCAAAGCCTTATGGGCGAGAATGTCTTTTGCGAGAGCCTCGCGGGTGAGGAAATCGGGCGTATGAAGTCATGGGGCACACATCCGCTATCCAAAGCGGAACACCTGTTGTCTTCGCCGTCCTTCATGAACGATCTGCCGCAGACCTTCATGGAGCCGATCCTGTTCAAGACCGCTTGCAAGCGCGGCACCCGCGCCCGGATGAGCACAGAGTACAAAAGCCATATTCAGGATGCCGAAGGCGTCACAACCATTTGTCTAGACCGCCTGACCGGGAAGGAATTCACGATCCGCTCGAAATATCTGATCGGTGCGGACGGCGGCAATTCTTTGGTCGCCGAGAATGAGGACTTACCGTTTGAAGGCAAGATGGGCGTCGGCGGATCAATGAACATTTATTTCCGGGCGGACCTGTCAAAGTATGTCGCGCACCGCCCCTCGGTTCTGTATTGGATCATGCAGCCCGGCGCTGACGTGGGCGGTATCGGCATGGGGCTGATCAGGGCGATACGCCCTTGGAACGAGTGGCTGATCGTGTGGGGCTACGACATCAATGAACCGGCGCCGAATGTAGATCAGAAAATGGCGACAGAGGTCGCACGCCAATTGGTTGGCGACCCAGAGTTGGAGATTGATCTGATCAGCGCCAACACTTGGACGGTCAACGATGCATATGCCACACAACTGTCGAAGGACCGCGTGTTCATCATGGGCGACGCCGCGCACCGGCATCCGCCGTCCAACGGTCTGGGTTCAAACACATCTATCCAGGATGCGTTCAACCTGGCATGGAAAATTGCGGCTGTCGTGAAAGGCGAAGCAGGCGACAGCCTGCTGGACAGCTACTCCGAAGAACGCGCACCTATCGCCAAGCAGATTGTCACCCGAGCCAATCAATCCATCGGTGAATTTGGACCGATCTTCGAAGCCTTGGGAATGACCGGCGGCACCGATATCGAAAAGATCAAAGCCAACATGGACGCGCGGTGCGACAGTACACCCGAAGCAGAGGCCCAGAGAGACGCTCTTAATGCCGCTATTGCGTTCAAGAAATACGAATTTGACGCCCATGGTGTCGAGATGAATCAGCGCTACTCGTCCCACGCGACTGTGACCGATGGTCAGATCGAACCGGACTTCGCTTTGGACGCCGATCTCCACTATCAGCCGACAACTTGGCCCGGCGCTCGCATCCCGCATGCGTGGTTGTTCGACAACCAAGGCGGCAAACATTCCACACTCGATCTCGCCGGGGGAGGGGCATTTACGCTCTTCACAGGTCTAGGCGGAAAAGCCTGGGCAGCAGCGGCCGAGAAAGTGGCCAGCGACCTTGGCATCAAATTGACTGCCCACGTCATCGGGCCGCGTCAAGAATACATCGACCATACAGGCGACTGGGCGCGGGCGCGAGAAATCGGCGACGCGGGCTGTATTCTGACCCGGCCTGATCAGCACGTCTGCTGGCGGTATGACGCTTTGCCTGATGATCCGGCAGCGGAACTGACCCGCGTTCTTACGCTAATTCTTGCACGATAGGAGGCCACCCATGCCCGCTCAAACCCAAGGATATTTCACGGAAGAAAATTCGGCCGATGTCGTGGTTGGCCAGATTGCCGACACCACGGAACCACGGCTTGCTAAAGTCATCGAAGCCGTTACGCGGCACCTTCATGCGGCAGTCAAGGAAATTGAACCAACGCAAGAAGAATGGCTGGCGGCGATCATGTTTCTGACCAAAACGGGCCAGATGTCTGACGACTGGCGGCAGGAATTCATCCTGTTGAGCGATATCTTCGGTGTGTCAATGCTGGTCGATGCCATCAACAACCGCAAACCAAGCGGGGCTTCGGAATCTACCGTTCTTGGGCCGTTCCACGTGCCTGACGTGCCCGAACTTCCGATGGGTTCAAATATCTGCCTTGATGGCAAAGGCCATCCGATGCTTATCAATGGGCGTATCTTGAACACTGAAGGCAAACCAATCGAAGGCGCGAAAATCGACGTTTGGCAGACCAACGACGATGGATTTTATGACGTTCAGCAAAAAGGGATTCAGCCGGATTTCAACTTGCGTGGCGTGTTCCGCACGGGCGCGGATGGGACTTACACGTTCTGGGGCGCAAAGCCTCGGTTCTATCCAATCCCTGACGACGGCCCTGTTGGCAAGCTTCTAGGCAGCCTTGGACGCCATCCTTACCGGCCTGCGCATTTGCACTACATCCTTGAAGCCGAAGGCTACGAGACGTTGATCACGCATATCTTTGATCCGGACGATGAATACATCAATTCCGACGCGGTATTTGGTGTGAAGGAAAGCTTGCTCGCCAAATTCGATCTGATCGAAGACCCGGACCGCATCAAGGAAGAAGGGGCAGAGGGTCCGTTCTATGAGGTGGTCCACGACTTTGTACTGGCTCCTGAAGCATGAGCAATCCCTGCATCATCTGCGTGGCGATCACAGGCAGTCTGCCCCGCAAATCAGACAATCCAGCGGTGCCGATCACGGTTGCCGAGCAAGTTGAGAGCACCCATGCTGCATTTGAGGCTGGGGCGACGATCGTTCATGCCCATGTACGGAATGATGACGGAAGCCCCTCGAGTGACCCTGACAAGTTTGCAGCCCTAAAAGAAGGCGTAGAGAAACACTGTCCGGGGATGATCATCCAGTTTTCCACCGGAGGGAGATCTGGCGCAGGCAAAGAGCGAGGCGGCGCTCTCAAGCTGAAGCCAGATATGGCGTCGTTTTCGGTTGGATCAAACAATTTTCCCACTCGGGTCTATGAAAACCCACCCGATCTCATCGACTGGCTTGCGTCTGAAATGCGCGCCAACGGCGTTAAACCAGAAATTGAGGCATTCGACCTGTCCCACATCCTCAAAGCAGCCGAAATGCACAAGAAAGGCCAAATTTTGGGCAGCCCGTACGTGCAGTTCGTTATGGGCGTTAAAAATGCCATGCCCGCCGACCGCCACGTCTTTGATTACTATGTGCAAACGGTTAAGCGACTGTTCGGCGAAGATGTCCCATGGTGTGCGGCCGGCATTGGAGCGAACCAATCTGTCCTCAATGAATGGTCGGTGTCTTCCGGAGGTCATGCCCGCACAGGGCTTGAGGACAACATCCGACTGGACAAAGATACCTTAGCACCTTCCAACGCAGTCTTAGTGGAACGATTGGTCGAGATTTGCGCGCGGCACGAAAGGCCTGTAGCAAACCATGTACAAGCACGAGACATTTTGAGCCTGCCCCGGTAGTTAAATTTTACTCTCAAGTGCCACCCCACAAATTGGCGCAATCGTTTCGTCCTCACATCTTGTCGGTCTGTCTAGGAAAACAACCATTGGTGGAACGGCTAAGTTTTTGGGCAAAGAGGCCATCCAATTCTACCAAACTAACGGCAACTTAATCCTGCAGCCTATGCACTCAGCATTTGACCCCTGCTGCCCTTCGCACGAATGACTGGTTTTCTTGCTGCGAGGCATCACTGGCCATTGCGCTGACACAGCATCTTCCACGTTGCGAGCCCATGTAGCAGGAAAACCGAATTTACAGAATGGGCTCTTTCCCGCCATTTGCCGCACTGAGCACGAACGACCGCAGTCCGGATGGATGCGCGGGCGCCGTGCTTAAGGTGGTGCGATCTATAGCACTGTTGCGCGGTCAACCGTTGCCAACGTGTCGGCCGCGGTAACGGCAGAGCTCAACGAGTTGTCCGACACTTTGGTATAGATTTCTGTGGTAGCGATGCTCGCATGCCCCAGCAGCCTTTGCACTAAACGGATATCGACCCCTTCTTCGATTAATAGGGTTGCCGCCGAATGCCTGAAGCGGTGTGGGGTCAGATGTGGCTCA
>CALHHY010000005.1 GCA_938030665.1 uncultured Litoreibacter sp.
TCATTGGGTGCTGCAATCAGCACCACGTCGCAGGCGTCGGCGGCCAGCATATCCTCCATCGAGCTGTAGCCCGCGGCATTGCTGGCCTTCACCGAGGCCGCGCGCATTTCGTCATTCGGGTCCGCAATGGCAGAGACCGTGGCCCCCTCGAGCAGCGCGATGTTGCGGATATGCTCCTGCCCCATCATGCCGGAGCCGATGATGCCGTATCTGATCATGCCGCCCCCAACTCAACCACGTTCAGACCCATCCCCGCCGCGACCCCGCGCAGGGCATCCATATGGTCGCCATATGCCAGAGCCATGTGATGCTCCAACCCGCTATCCATCACGTCGGCCAACACCTTCTCGGCCGGATGGTCAAACCTCACCACGCCCGCCGTGCCCGTGAAAGCCATGTCGCGGACCAGCATTTCGCCACGCGCGATGATGATTTTTGGAATACCAAGTGCCTGCGACAGGCGGAAGAACGTGACGATTCCGGGCCTCAGGGTGAATTCATATAGCAGCGCCTGCTTGCGGTTCGTGTGCACCGTGGCCTGAGGCGTGTCATTCGTCATCGAAACCGGGGCCTGCCCGCAATGCCAGACAACGCCCGTGTTGTCTTGGGCGTCCATATCCACCAGATCGGCGAGGAAAACCGGCGCATCCGCCAGCTTTTGCAACATGGCTTGCGTCACCGCGCCGTAGACATCCGCCTCGCAGGCGCAGGGCACCCGCGCCTCCCCCATCATCGAGACGGGGCCGCAGACTGCACCGCCATATTCTGTGAAGGTTTCGGGCCAGCAACGGATCGCAAAGGCATCATAGCCCCCGTCACGCTGCATCTGTGCCAACGCCCCCGCCAGCCTGAGGGAGCGGTCAAGCTCGCCTGCATCCATCGCATCTAGATTGGGAAGCGCAGCCGCCTTTTCGCGGTAGGGCGCAACCGCTTCCTCCTGCAGCGCGCGGGCCGCGTCAAACATCTGCGGCAGCTCCAGCTCATCCACCTCCGCGCCGGTCAAGGCCTTCAGCGCTGCTTTGTCATAGTCACAGGTGGCAAACCCGTCCGGGCGCGCACCGATCCGCGCAATTTTCAGGTCTGGCACCGGCATCTCGACCGGCGCCGCGGTGCTTGGCGCGCCGTTCTTCGGGCTGACCTGATGATCACCGGCCAGCAAACCCGCCACGTCGCCATCCCCGGGATTGGCGTAGAGCCAGCCAAAGCTGACCCCGTTCAGCCCAAGGGCGTGGCTGGCCAGATTCAACCCGCAAAAGGCGTTCAGGCGCAGCCGCCCGCCCAGGCGCGGCTCGGGCACAGCCCATATGGCTATGGGCTTACCCAGACCTGCGGCCTCCACCACAAAGCTCGCATCAGTGAAGGTGACCTGCAGGATCAACAACAGATCAGCCGACGCCACGGCCTCCAATGCATCCGGCGACGCTGCCATCAGCAGGGCGCGCGGCCCGATGACCTCGTGGCCCCTGGCGGCAGCCAAAGCGTCAATATCAGCCAGCATGCCAGACAGTTTTTCAACCGCGTATTCCACGTCAAATGTCGGCCGGCCAAGCGGCAGAATTCCGATCTTCATTGCCTAAAGCCCCTGATAGCCATGCCGGAAAGATGCGTCAGCAGGTGCAAATTGAGCGCCCTCAGCCCCCCAGCAATCATGCTGGTCCCATGGCGTGGCATGCGCGTCGGCAAGGGCCGAGATCTCGGCCATATAGGCCGCGCTTTCGCCTTCCAGCCCGGCGCGGATCGCGCCCCAATCGGGGAACGCCTGAAACGCGTCCAGCCAGATCGCGCGGCCTGCCAGAAAGCCTGACGCGCCGGCCGCGAAGGCATGCTCCAGAATGGATTTGAACTCCGGCTTGCCGGCACCGGCCGACAGCATCACCCAAGGCCGGCCAGCCAGGCGGCCCATCTCGTCAAAAAGCGTCTGCACGCCGTCCGTCTGGGCCACATCCTTGGCAGGGACCGGGCTTTCCAGCTTGAACACATCCACCCCGTAATCGGCATGCGCAAACTCCTCGACGGAGCGTAGGACGTCGTCGGCGCGTTTGGTGTTCATCTCGACATACTCGCTGGTCTGCTCGCTATCGCTGTCAATGGGGTGGACCAGCAGCTCGAACAGAAACGGGATGTCGAACTGCGCGCAGGCCGCGCCGATGCGCTTGGTCCAGTCCTTCTGGTGTTGATTGACGGCATCGCTGGCGTCAGGGCGATACCACGCTAGCACCTTCACCGCATCGCCGCCCATCCGCTTGATCTTGCCCACGTCCCAATCATCGATCCTGGACGATTTCCGCCCCATGCCGGTTTCCTCAAACACCGAGTCCTCCAGCGTCACGATCAGCCCCTTGGTGGGCGACAGATGTTTCAGTCCCACGGGGATTGCATAATGCGGGTCCAGCAACATCGCGGACGAGCCGCCCTGCAGCGTCTCGACCAGCATCGCCTTGAACCGCGCCACGTCGTCATAGGGAGCGATGTCGGTGCCGTAATGCGCCGCAATCGGGCCCTTGATCGGGGGGCGTTGGTCCACGGCGGTCATCTTGAACACGCCATTGGCATCGGCCATGCGCCGCATGCCCCATAATTTTCCTGCTGTCAGTTGCATCATGATCTCTCTGCTAAAAACTGTTCCACCGCGGCGCGGGATGGTGCGGCCTTGCGGCCCCCGAACCCGGTGCATTTCAACGCGGCTGCCGCATGTGCAAACCGCATGGCGTCCTCTTCCCCAGCGCCCTCGGCCAGCCGCAGCGTGAAGGCGCCGTGCCACACGTCGCCCGCGCCAAGCGTATCTTTCACCTCGACCGCAAATCCCGGCATCACCCCGCCCGGATACAGTACGCCTGCCGCCCCCAAAGTGACGGCGCACCAGCCCGGAAGGTCGAGTGCAGCGTATGCGACGGCAACGTCGCTTTTGCCGGTAAAATCCAGCAATCCCTGTTCGGAGAAGACAACATGGCTGGCGCTGGCTGCGACCGCGACGGGCACCGGCGCCTCCCCATCCAGCACGGCGGGGATGTTCAGCGCGCGCGCCATCTCGATCACCTGCCGGGCAGCTTCGGGCCAGCGGGTATCGGCCAACACCGCATCCGCGCTGAGCGCCTCCAGCTCGGGGTCCTGCGGCAGCTCCGCCCCGCGAAAGGCCATGATCTGCCGTTCACCCGACTTATCCACATAGACCGAAGACATCGCCGACCGCGCGCCATCGCGTTTTAGGCAGGGGGAGATGTCAACTTGTTCAGACAGAATATCCCCAAGTACGATCTCAGCAATCTCGTCACGGCCAAACCGCGCGAGTAACTGGGACTTTCCGCCTAAGCGGGCAATGGCCACGGCGGCATTGGCGGCACATCCACCCCCAACGATATCCACAGCCTCGGCGGCATATTTTTCGGCCCGTTCGGGCAGGGTGTCGACCTTATAGACAAAATCCAGCGCGGCAGAGCCGGTCACCATGACGCGCGCGGGGGTGGGGGCCATCAGTCGACCTCCAACCCGCTTGGAACGCGGGCGGGCTTGCCAAGACGGCCAAAGACCGACCGCGTGCCGGTCAGCGCGTTCATGAAGGCCACCAGCTCCGTCACCTCCGCGTCGCTGAGCTGCGGGATGTCGATGTCGATATTGGTGCGCACCCGCGCCATCTCCCGGCTGTCCTCGTGGATGATGAAATCGGCACGGGCGAGCCATGGCACCTTGGGCAACTGAGCCAATGCAGGCTGCCAAGCGTCCAGCTGCTCAAGCGGCGCCATATGATGGCGGATGATGCCTTCCAGCGTCGGATATGCCCCGTTGTGTCCGTAAGGCCCGGTCAGCGCGACGTTGCGCAGCGTGGGCGTGCGAAACCGGTATGCATCCTCCAACGCGTCGCTTTCGGCCATCCGCCCTACATCGCGCGGCATCGGGTCAAACCGCCGGGTGCGGCCGGGGCCGAAGGGTGGCAGCCCGATGGCATGGAAGCTTTCGTCTGTGAATAGCGGCCCCGCGTGGCAGCTGCTGCATTGGGCCTTTCCAAAGAACAACGCCTCCCCGCGCTTTTGCTGCGGGGTCATCGCGCCCAGATCATAAGGGCTGTCGAAGGAGCGCCATTCAGCATCCATAAAGGCCGCAAGCGCGTTGCCGATATCGGCAATACCGACCTGCGCGACCCCGACCTCGGCAAACATCTCGCGGTATGTGTCGATGATGCGTACGCGCTTGGCGATGATCGGCCATGCCATGTCGATGCGGTCGTGAATGGCGCCCGCAACCTCGTTCTCCTTCGGGTTGCCGGCCATCTCGAATTGCGAGGTCATGGGGAACAGCGCCTGCGCCGCCAGCAGACTGTCGAGCCCACTTGGCAGAAACTCCTCAGCCGGGGAATTCACCCCGTTGCCATAGTCAGGTGACGCGCCCAGCCGGCCGTCATGAAAGAAAACGCTGAGCGCGCCCACGTTAAACAGCGCCTGGGCGTTGCGCGGGATGCGCTTCTTGATTTGGTCTGGGCCTTCGTGGGTCACTCGTTTCGGGCCTAAACCGGTCCCGCCCTCACCAATGCCAAGGCTGACCCCGTCGCCGCTGAAATGGTCATGGTTGTGGCAGGTGCCGCAGCTGATATTGCGGTTGCCCGACAGGATCGGGTCGTAAAACAAAAGCTGCCCGATGGTCGCAAGCTCAGCGTCTACCGGGCGGAACAGGCCGTCGGGTAGATCCGATATTGCAGCGCCGCTCAGGGCCAGCCAAACTGCGCCCGACAGGGGGAGACTGATATGAACTTTCTTTTTGCCACGGCCCTTGCGGCGACGCTCGTCGCAGGGCCTGCGTTTGCCGATATCGAGGCCGCGCGCGACCTGATGGAGGCCAGCAAGTTCGAGGAGGCGCGCGAAGCGCTTTGGCCGGCGGCCCGGTCCGGCAATGCCGACGCGGAAGAGCTGATTGGCGTGATGTATGCCCTCGGGCTTGGCGTTGAGAAAGACCCCGTCCGCGCGTTTGAATGGTATCTCAGAAGCTCCATGAAGGGGCATCCGGGCGCGCAATCGGGGATTGGATGGTATTACGAAGAAGGGATCGGCGTCGCAAAGGACCTGACCCGCGCCTATATGTGGTACGCGCTCAGCGCCATTGGAGGTGACCCCGATGCCGCGATCAGCCAGGAAGAAGTGGTCAAGAAAATGACCAAGGAGCAGATTGATCATGCGCATGAGTTGATCGCCGATTATAAAGTCTGGATGTATCCGTTCAGATGAGCGCCGGAGCCATTTTTTCACCGAAAAAATGCGCTCAAAGTTTCATCGAAACTTTGCCGCGCTTGATCAGCGCGGCGGGTCAGAACAACCCGCCGCGCTGCGTGGCTTAGTTCAGATCGGCGTCACGCGCCGCGTTGACCTGGGCTTCCGCCGTCGCAACCGCCGCGCTCAGCGCCGCAAACGCCGCTTCGCCACCATCGACATTGGCCTTGAACCAGTCAAACACCGGGGCTGCTGCCTCCTTGAAGGCCGCTTTCTGCTCAGGCGTTGGCACGTAAAGGTCGCCGCCAGCGGCCACGAAATCCTCATAGGCCTGGATCGACTTGCGCTTGGGCGAGGCGAATGTCGCCTGCTGCAGCTGGTAGAACCCATCCACCACGACGCGCTTCAGCCCGTCATCGAGGGATTGGAACTTTTCGTTATTCATGAACCATAGCGCGCCCATATAGGCGTGGCCGTCCAGCGTGACATATTGCAGGCCGGCATCGGGGAACTTCATGTTCATGATGTCGGTGATCCCGTTCTTGGAGCCTTCCACAACGCCCGTCTGGAATGAGGTGAACAGCTCGGGCCATGGGATCGGGGTGGGCGAGGCGCCAAGCGCTTTGACCAGCTCCTGCGGCAGGTCCGCCACCACGGTACGAATTTTCAGCCCGTCCATATCCGCAGGCTCGGCAATCCGGCGCTGCGTATTGGCAAAGTTGCGCCAGCCGCCCGTGTTGCCGATGGTCATCAGTCGGATTGTGTCGCCCGAGGCTTCCTTGACCATGCCCTGCATCGTCGTGGTGAATTCCGACCCGTTGGCCAACGCGGCCTCCGCGATGCGGTCATCAGCCATCAGATAGGGCAGATCCAGCACCTGGATGAAGGGGAAGATCCCCGACACGCCGCCCGAGGTAGAAACATAGACATCAATTGTGCCGTCACCCACGCCTTGCAGGCATTCCGCGCCGTTGCCGCAAAGTTGCGTGCCGATGAACAGCTCGACCGTGATGGCACCGTTTGATGCCGCCTCGACGTAGTTTTTGAAGACCACCAGGCCGTCATAATCCTCGTCATTCTCGTTGGAGTTCGCGGTCGCCCGGATGCTCAGCGCATGCCCGTCCGCCCAAGCCGCAACGCTGGTCGTGGCCATCATCGCCGCGAGGCCGAGCGCCTTCAAAGTAGTTCCTAGTTTCATCAAATATCCTCCCATTGGATCTGTCGTTATTGATTAGTTCAGGCCCGGCCTTATCGGGGCACGGGTTCGGGGCTGATACATTGCATGTAACTGGCCCCCTCGGCACAGGCGATATGGCCGGTGAGCCACGGCACCGTCATGGAGATTTGTGGCAAGTAGGTAATCAGGAATATGACCGCGATTTCCACCGCAAGGAAAGGCAGGATTGCCTTTGCGATGGTTTCGACCCGCTCCCCGGACACGGATGACGCCACAAACAGCACCAGCCCCATCGGCGGCGTTGCCAGCCCCACGGTCAGGTTCACGCTCATCACGACGGCAAAATGCACCGGATGCACGCCAAGCGAGATAAAGATCGGCGCAAGGATCGGCCCCAGAATGATGATCGCGGGCCCTGCGTCCAGAAACATCCCCACGACGAACAGAAGCAGGTTGATCAGCAGCAGCAACACCAACGGGTTGTTGCTCAGTGTCAGGATGAACTCCGCCAGAGCCTCCGGCGCATGGCTCAGCGACACCACGGTTTTGAACGCCATGGCCGCGCCCACCAGAAGCAGCACGACGGAGGCCGTCAGCGCCGCTTTCAACAGGACATCCGGCAGGTCCCGCAGCGTCATGGAGCGCAGGATAAACATCGACACGATCATCGCGTAGGCCACAGCGGCGGCTGAGGCCTCCGTCGGCGTCATCACCCCGCCCAGGATACCACCCAGAATGATCACCGGCGTCAGCAGCGGGAAGAAGGCTTTCAGCGAGGCTTGCCCCTTCTCCCCCCAGGTGGCGCGCGGGCGGGATGGCGGGAAATCCCCCCCTCGGGCCAGATAGGTCGTCACCATCATCAGCCCGACGCCCACGAGGATGCCCGGGACAATGCCCGCCAGAAACAGCGCGGCGACGCTTTCGCCCATAACATAGGCGTAGATGATCATGATCCCCGAGGGCGGGATGATCGGTCCAATCACCGAAGACGCCGCGGTCACGGCGGCGGCGAAGCGGCGGGTATACCCCTCCTTCTCCATCGCGGGGATCAGCATGGACCCAAGCGCGGAGGTGTCCGCCACGGCGGAACCCGAAAGACCTGCAAAAAGCATGGAGGACAGGATATTCACCTGCGCCAACCCGCCCCTGAGATGCCCCACGCAGGCTTGCGAGAACTCGACCAGCCGCATGGTGATGCCACCGCGGTTCATCATCTCGCCCGCCAGCATGAAGAACGGAATGGCCATCAGCGGGAAGCTGTCCATGCCGTTATAGACGTTGCGGTAAAGCAACGTGATGTCCTTGGCATCGCCGCTGAGCCACAGCATCAGGCCGGGCGCGGCCAGCAGCCCGAAGAAGACCGGCAGGCCAATCATCAGGAATAACAGGAAAAGCGGCAGGAACCAGACCAGCATCTTATTCGGCCCCCACGGTCGCGCTTTCGGGGATGACCGGCAGCTCCTTCTCGCGGCCGCCCATGATGGCGATGGCGCGCAGGATCAGCTCGATATTGACAGAGGCCATCACGGTGACCCCCACCAGAAGGGAGGCCATCATCCAGCCGCGCGGCACCTTGACCCAGGTCTCGAAGCTCAAGTCGGTCGGGTATTTCAAAGCTGCCGTAGCGAAGCGGCCGCCAAAGCCCGTGACCTCCCCCCAGCCGATCTTGATGCCAACGACGAGCACCAGCAGGGACAGGAACAACAGGATCAGCGCCAGCAGGCTGCCGATGAGGCGCGGCAGCATCAGCACCACCATGTCAATCGCCACGAAACCGCCGCGCCTGTAGGCGGTCGGTGCGGCGACGCCCGCGACCCATAGCATCATGAACCGCGCGGCCTCTTCTGACCAGTTAAGCGCATCGCCAATCACGAAGCGCATGAATATCTGCGCGAGGATCACCAGCACCATTAACGCCATCAGGATGATCGCAATAACCCGCCCTACGGCCAGCACGGGCGCGTTTATACCGGCCATAAGCCGGGCGATTGCCAGGATCGCGGGCATTGCTGGTTCTCCTCCCATCGCGCTTGACGCGCGTTTCTTTCGATTAGCGGCAAAACGAAACTCGAAGTCAAGACAACTCTTTACGCCGAGGAAAGAATCAACTCGATCTCATGTGCCGCGCAAGCCGTCTGAATCCATGGCTGCGGCGCAGCATCTGTGACGATTGTGTGCAGATCCGACAGATTGCCCAGCTTGACCGGCGCGCTGCGCCCGAACTTGCTGCTGTCGATCGCAAGGATGACATGGCGGGCATGGGTCATCATCGCGCGACAGACCTGCACCTCCGCTAGATCATAATCAAGCAGGGTGCCGTCCTCCGCCACCGCCGCCGCCCCGATCAGCGCAAAGTCGACCCGGAACTGGCGCAGGTAATCCACCGCCTCCGCCCCCAGTATCGCGCCGTCTGACCGGCGCAAAGCGCCGCCCGGAACAATGACCTCCACGCCCGGAAAAGCCCTTATTTCAGACGCTAAATCTACATTGTCCGTTATGATTCGCAGCTGCTGGTGGCCCGATAAAAGCCGCGCTGCCTGCGCTGTCGTGGTGCCAGCGTTCAGAAACATGGCGCAGGTCTGCGGGATGCGCCCCGCGACAGCCGCGCCGATGGCCTGTTTGGCAGGCATCGCGTCGGTCAGCCGCTGTGCGGGGCTGGTATATTCGACCCCCCCCACCATGGCCGCGCCGCCGTGGAAGCGCACGACGTGATGCAGCTCCGCCAGGGCTTGCAGATCCTTGCGGATCGTCTGCGGGGAGGTTGCGAAGCGGGTTGCCAGATCTTCCACCCGGACACGCTGCTGCGCCTCAATCACGGTCAGGATTTTTCGTTGGCGTTGGCTGAGCAAGGTGATCCCCTTTCGCAGCCACAGCTTACAAACGAAAGAAACGAAATATCAATCCCTGAATCATCTTTCGTTTCAGGCAAATAAAAAGACCGCCGACACGTAGGTATCGGCGGCCGTGGTCGGATGACCTGTTATCGAAACCTATTCCACGGGGTTTGCAGCGAACCATCCTGCGATCAGGCGCCGGGCGTCAGCGTCCCGAACCTTGAAATTCATCTTGGTCCCTGTGGCGAAACCTGCGGGATCCTCAAGCCAGGCTGTCAGGTTTTCCTCGGTCCAGACCTCACCGGCGGCATTCAGTTCTTCCAAGGCAGAGGAGTAGCGATAGCCTTCCACCGCGCCGATGGGACGACCAAAGACGCCGACCAAATGAGGCCCGACCCCGTTTCGGTCGCGTGCCACCTGATGGCAGGAGGAGCATTTACGCAGCTCGCGCTCCGCTGCGGCAAGCTCCTCATCGGTAAGTGAAGTGTTGCTGACGACAGCGGTCCCGGCATCTGCCACGGGGGATTTCGCTTCGGGCCCATCGGTCTCAGCCACCTCGACTTCTTCTAAATCGGCATCAACCGGCAGCTCGTCCGTCTCAACAGCCTCGTCGGCATGAGTGCCGGTTTCAGCCTCTTCTGCCGTCTCGTCTTGCGCGTCATCTTGAGGGGTGTCGGCTTCTGCAACGACCTCGGCCACTTCCTCGGGCGCCGCTTCCGCCTCAGGTTCCGGTTCAGGTATCACCTCTTCTTCAGCCACGTCTTCTTCGATATCCACGACCTGATAGGCCAGCTCCGACGTGGTGGCGGGGCGGTAGATCGCGCCGGATCCGTCCTTCAGGACCAGAAAGCCCAGCAACGGCAGGCCGAATGTGACAGTGAAAAAGACGAAATTGTTCATCAGGGTACCCTTGAGTTCTGCGAGTAGCCCTAAGGTGGGTCGCAATCAGGCGCAGACAAGCGCCCGATTGATAAGAATTTCGCGCAAAATCGCCGCATGCCCCGGCGAAAACCGGGGCGTGGCAGATCACCCTTTAGCGGATGCGGGCCTCGGTCTTGCCGTCAAACAGCATCGCGCGGGGCAGATCCAGCGTCAGACCGACGGTGGAGCCTTCGCTGGAACGGTCATCACCGCGTTCTTCCACGATGATTTTCTCGCCGGTCTCGCTCATCAGGTAGGCGTAGGAGACGCCGCCAAGGGCTTCGGTCAGCTCCACCCGGTGCGTATTGCCCTTGGGATCGATGATCAAGTGCTCAGGCCGCAAGCCGATGGAAACGGGCGTCCCCTCCGATGGCATTTCAACCGCAAGAGATACGGATTTCTGCAGCCCCGGCACCTCGACCTGACCGCCTTTGACAGTGCCATTAAGGAAGTTCATCGCAGGCGAGCCGATGAAGCCTGCCACGAATTTATTGTCAGGGTTGCGGTACAGCTCTAGCGGGGCGCCAACCTGTTCGATGCGGCCTGCGCGCAGCACCACGATCTTGTCGGCCAGCGTCATGGCCTCCACCTGGTCGTGGGTCACATAGATCATCGTAGCGCCGATTTCCTTATGCAGGCGCGCGATTTCCACCCTCATTTCAACGCGCAGCTCGGCGTCGAGATTGGAGAGCGGCTCGTCAAACAGGAACACTTCCGGCCCGCGGACAATGGCCCGCCCGATGGAAACCCGCTGCCGCTGACCACCCGACAGGGCCGCTGGCTTTCGCGCCAGATAGTCGTCAAGCTTCAGGATACGCGTGGCCTCCGCGACCTTCTCCTCAATGACGTTCTTGGGGTGGCCGTTCATCTTGAGGCCAAATCCCATATTCTCCTTCACCGTCATATGCGGGTAGAGGGCATAGGTCTGGAACACCATGGCGACGCCACGCTCCGACGGGTCCATGCGGGTGACGTCCCGTTCCCCGATATGGACAGAGCCTTCGGTGATTTCCTCAAGACCCGCGATCATGCGCAGCAGCGTTGACTTGCCGCAGCCCGAGGGGCCCACGAAGACGCAGAACTCTCCATCGCCGATATCCAGGTCGACGCCATGCATCACCTGCACGTCGCCGTAGCGCTTGATCACGTTTCTGATTGTCAATCCGGACATCGGAAATCTCCCTTTCTGGAGTTAATTAGGCGTGTTCTCGTAATTGGTCGGGGAAGCGCCAGCTTTCGGCGTCTTCGGCAATGCGGCTAACGGCTTCTTTCATCTGGGGCACCAGCGCCTCGAGCTCGGAGAGGCTGTGGCGCTCGGTATCGGTGGTGATTGACAGGCCCCCCATCACGCGGCCGGACTGCGACAGGATCGGCACGGCCACGCAGATGATGCCGGGCTCGTGCTCCTCATTGTCAAAGGCAAAGCCGCGGCTGCGGATCTGGCCAAGCTCGGCGCGCAGCTTGGTAGGGGTGGCCAGGGTGTTGGGGGTGAAACGGTGGAAGCTCTGCATCTCGATGACGCGGTCCTGCTCGTTGTCATTGAGGAAGGCCAGCATCGCCTTGCCGACCCCGGTGCAATAGACCGGGCCGACCTTGCCGGCCTGACTGTACATATCCAGCGGCACCCGCGCGTTGCGCTTGTCGACATACAGCACCTGCCCGTGGTCAAGCTGCGCCAGATGCACGGTCTCGCCAACACTGGCGGAAAGCTCATCAATGCGGTCGCGCGCGACCGGCGCAAGCGAAGACGCGCGCCAGGCCTGATGGGCCAGCCGCACCAGCCGCACGCCAAGCGAATAGGATTGCCGGTCTGCGTCGTAAGACACCATGCCCTGCTGCGTCAGCGTTTGCAGCAGGCGGTAAAGGGTGGCTTTCGGAAAATCGGAGGCCTCAAGCAGATCGGTGAACCTGACAGGGCGTCCAAAAGACGCAACCATATCAAGCACATCCAATGCTTTCCCCACGGTGCCGGCCTGATGCGAGCGCTCAGCCATTTTTCCTCCCTCATACTCCCCCTCCCAGAGAAGCCTGTTGACAAGCCTAACCGAGTCGCGGTTAAGTTTTCAATATGCAAAACTAAGTTTCAGTATTTGAAACATCCTAGGGAGGACTACATGCATAAATTCTTGAAGGCGTCCACCGCGGCGCTTGCAATGGCTGTTGCGGCTGGCGCTGCCAACGCTGACGGCCACGCGCTTTCGGGCGATCTTGTCATCTTCTCGGACATGTCCAACCCTGCGCCGCGCGCAGTGATGGAAGGCATGGTCGAGCGGTTCGGCGAACTGCACCCCGACCTGAACATCGAGCTGACGGTGATCGACCGTGAGGCCTACAAAACCCAGATCCGCAACTTCCTGACGGCCAACACGCCAGACGTTGCCAACTGGTACGCCGCCAACCGGATGCGCCCCTTCGTGGACGCGGGCCTGTTTGAAGACATCTCCGACGTCTGGGCCGACCCACAGCTGGACGGCCTGGCCTCCACCAAAGGCGCGATGACGCTCGACGGCAAGCAGTGGGGCGTGCCCTATACCTACTACCAGTGGGGCGTGTACTACCGCAAAGACATCTATGAAGAGCTGGGCCTGAAAGAGCCTACCTCCTTCGAAGAGGAAATTGCGAACTGCCAGGCCATCCTGGACTCGGGCCGCAAGTGCTACACCATCGGCACCAAATTCCTGTGGACCGCCGGCGGCTGGTTTGACTACATCAACATGCGTACCAACGGCTACGACTTCCACTCCGCCCTGCTGGCCGGTGAGAAGAAGTGGGACAGCGACGAGGTCCGCGCGACCTTCGCCAACTGGCGCACGCTGATCGACATGGGCGCGTTTGTGGACAACCACACCTCCTACAGCTGGCAGGAATCGCTGCCCTTCATCGTCTCGGGTGAAGCCGCGGCGATCCTGAAAGGCAACTTCGCCGTACCACCGCTGCGCGAAGCAGGTCTGGATGACAGCAAGCTCGACTTCTACCAGTTCCCGGCCATCACCGATGGTATCGCGCTGGCTGAAGACGCCCCAACGGACACGTTCCACATCCCATCGGGTGCCTCGAACAAGGAAGCTGCGAAAGAGTTCCTGAAGTTCGTTGTCTCGGCCGAGAACCAGACGCTGATCAACGCGGGCGACGCGCTTGGCCAGCTGCCAGTCAACGCCAACTCCTCCGTGGATGACGACAAGTTCCTGAAGGAAGGCTTCGCGATGCTGTCCTCCAACAGCCCCGGCGGCGTGGCACAGTTCTTCGACCGTGACGCCCCAGCCGAAATGGCGAAGGTCGGCATGGAAGGCCTGCAGGAGTTCATGGTCAGACCCGACGAGCTGGACAACATCCTGGCCCGTTTGGACAAAGCGGCCGAGCGTATCTACAAATAATCACCCCAGAGGTGACATAGCGGTAAGGCGGGGCTATCCTCGCCTTACCCATTCAAAATAGCACATTTGCAAGCCGACGCCCTCGCCTTTCATATGCGCTTTTTCGCATGAGACTGACCCGTGGGAGGATCTGTCATGGCCAACATTGCCGTACCTCAAACCGAATATGCCCAACCGCGCGAACGCGGCTGGTACAAACGAAACGAGATTGCGGTCACGCCCTGGCTGTTCCTGATACCGGGCATCCTGTTTTTCATGGTCTATGTGATCATCCCGATTTTCCAGTCTTTCTACTACTCCACCCTGTCATGGGACGGGCTGGGGGAGGCCGAGTTTATCGGCCTGTCCAACTATTCCGAGCTTTGGGATGACAGCGCCTTCTACACGTCGCTACGCAACAACATTATCTGGCTTTTCCTCTACCTGCTGGCCATCCCCGCGGGTCTGGGCATCGCGCTTTTGCTGAACCAGACGGTGTTTGGCATCCGCCTTTACAAGTCGCTCTTCTTCTTCCCGTTCGTGATCAGCCAAGTGGTCGTGGGCCTTGTCTTCGGCTGGTTCTACGACCCCACATTCGGGCTGTTCAACATCGCCCTTGGCTGGTTCGGGCTGGGTCCGATCAACGTGCTGGGGGACGAGAATTACGTGACCTACGGCATCATCGCCGCAGGCCTGTGGCCGCAGACGGCCTATTGCATGATCCTTTACCTTACCGGTCTGAACGCCGTTGACCCCGAGCAGATCGAGGCCGCAAGGCTGGACGGCGCGAAGCGACTGAAAATGCTGTGGTATGTCGTGATCCCGCAATTGAAACCCGCCACCTTCATCGCCTTCGTCGTGACAATCATCGGCGCGCTGCGATCCTTTGACCTGATCTCGATCATGACCAACGGCGGGCCGTTCGGCGAAAGCCGGGTGCTCAGCTTCTACATGTTCGAGGTGGCGCTGTCCGAGTACGGGTTCCGCATGGGCTATGGCGCGGCCATCGCCGTGGTGCTGTTCCTGATCATGTTGGTGTTCATCACCTACTTCCTCTACTCCATGTACCAAGAAGAGAAGGGGCGCTAAGATGTTTCCTACACCCATCGAAAAGTCGAGCCCCGGTGCGCAGATTGCCTACAAGACGCTGCTGCCCATCTCCCTTCTGATCTGGCTGGCGCCGCTGCTGGCGGTGGCGCTCTTCTCCATCAAGCCCGATAGCGACTTCACCACGGGGAACTACTGGGGGCTGCCATCAAGTTTTGAGGGCTTTGCCAATTACGGGCTGGTCTTCACCTCCGACATGCCACGTTACATGCTGAATTCGATCCTGATCACGGTGCCTACTGTGATCGGCTGCATCGTCCTCAGCTCGATGACCGGGTTTGCGCTTGGCATCTACAAGTTCAAGGCCAATATCTGGGTCTTCTTTATGTTCGTGGCCGGCAACTTCGTTCCCTTCCAGATCCTTATGGTGCCGGTGCGCGACCTGACGCTGGACATGGGGCTCTACAATACCATCCCCGGCCTGGTCCTGTTCCACATCGCGTTCCAGACGGGGTTCTGCACGCTCTTCATGCGTAACTTTATCCGCGCCCTGCCCTATGAGCTGGTGGAGGCCGCGCGGGTCGAGGGGATCTCCGAATGGCGCATCTTCTGGTACGTGGTCATGCCGCTGATGAAGCCCGCGCTGGCCGCCATGGCGGTGCTGATCTTCACCTTCATCTGGAACGACTACTTCTGGGCGGTCGTGCTGACGCAGGGTGTTGAGTCACAACCTGTTACAGCCGGCATTACGTCTTTCAACGCGCAGTTCCGTGCGGCATACCACCTGATGAGCGCAGGCTCGATTGTGGCAGCCCTTCCGCCGGTGGCCATGTTCTTCCTGATGCAGAAACACTTCATCGCTGGCCTGACCCTGGGTGCCGTGAAATAGGCCCTCCGGGCACGAGACGTAAGAGAATCGAATGATCGACGAAACCTTCCAGGCGTGGCGTCTGGATGACGTGCGGCAAACCATGGTGCTTGCCGCACGTCGCACACGGTTGCCCGAAGTGGTCTATTGGGGCCCGCCCTTGCCGGCAGGCGAGGATTTGGGCACGCTCTATCACGCCTACGCGCTGGACGTGACCGGCGGGATGCTGGACGAGAACCCAGACCTGTCGATCCTACCCGAGGCCTCCCGCACCTTCCCCGGCCAGCCGGGCCTGATCGTCCGCTCCGACGACGGCACGCCGCTGCTGCCCAAGTTCTGCTTTGACGGGGCCGATCAGGAAGGCGGGCAGCTGGTTCTGCATTACAAGGATGCGGAAGCCGGCTTGCGATACACTGCCACCTTTCAGACGGACCCCGACACGCGGGTAATCACGGCCAAGGCGTCGCTGGACAGTAACAAGCCCATCCACCTGCACTGGCTGTCGGCCCCGGTCATTCCCGGCCCGCAGCTGAGCGACGAGATGATTGACGTCGCCGGCCGCTGGACGGGGGAGTTTCAGCTGAACCGCACCGCATGGTCCCCCGGCATGCGCTACCGCGAGAACCGAACGGGCCGTACCGGGCACGAGCATTTCCCGGGCCTGATCATCCCCTGCCGGGGTGCCACCAACACCCAAGGCCACGCCTACGCTTTTCACTATGGCTGGTCCGGTGGCCATAAGATGATCGCCGAAGAACTGCCCGACGGCCGCCGGCAGATCCAGTTCGGTCATGCCGCAAGGATGGAGGTAAACGCGTCGAACCGGTTCGAGACGGCGACGCTGTACCTGACCTTCTCCGATGACGGGCTGAATGGCTGCGGCGTGGCGTTCCAGCGCCACCTGCGCGACCGGATCATCACGCCGACCTCCGACAAGCCGCGACCGGTACATTACAATTGCTGGGAGGCGGTGTATTTCGACCACAAGCTGGACATCCTGCAAGACATCGCCACCCGCGCCGCAGCCCTGGGCGCGGAGCGGTTCGTGCTCGATGACGGCTGGTTCGGGCAGCGCGACGACGACACGACCTCCCTGTCGGACTGGCAGGTGGACCCACGCAAATACCCCGACGGGCTGGGGCCGCTGATTGATCACGTGCATAACGAGGGCATGACCTTCGGCATCTGGTTCGAGCCGGAGATGATCAACGAGGATAGCGACCTGCACCGCGCCCATCCTGACTGGGCCTTGGGCTCCGAAGACCAGACTCTCGGCCGTCAGCAAAAAGCGCTGAACATGGGGCTCCGGGACGTGCGCGATTTCATCTATGACCGGATGGCCGCGATCCTGACCGAGTACCCGATCGACTATATCAAGTGGGACCATAACCGGGTACTGCCCGCTCCTGACGCGGATCAGACACGCGGTTCCTACGCGCTTTTGGACCGGCTGCGCGCCGATTTCCCGCATGTGGAGATTGAAAGCTGCGCCTCGGGCGGCGGCCGCATTGATTTTGGTATCCTCAAACGCACGCAACGGGTCTGGCTGTCCGACAGCAACGACGCGCTGGAACGGCTGAAGATGCAGCATAACGCGGCGCTGTTTCTGCCGATGTCTGTTACCGGCTCCCATGTCGGGCCGCGCCATTGCCATACCTCGGGGCGGATCCTTGATATTTCCTTCCGGGCATGGGTGGCCGCGCAACGCCATATGGGGTTCGAGATGGACCCGCGCGAGCTGGACGAGCGCGAGGAGGCCGTGTTGAAAGAGGTCACTTCCTGGTGGAAACATAACCGCGAATGGTTGATCCCCGCGGATATCCTGCGCCTCGACAGCGCGGACCCGGCTGTGATTGCAGAGCAGCAATCGGCCCGCGACGGCTCCCGCTTTGTGGTCTTCGCAGGCAAGGCAGAAACCTCCAGCCAGATTGCCCCCCGGCCATTGCGGCTGACCCGGCTGGACCCGGATGCGCGCTATCGGGTGACGCTGGCCAACCGCAACAACATCGCGCCGCCAACCCTGTCGCGCGGCAACCCGATCCTGAAAGAAAACACCATCGAAGTGTCCGGCACATGGCTGATGACGCAAGGCGTCACCCTGCCCTGGTCCTTCCCCGAAACCATGTGGGTGCTGGAAGGCGAGAAGCTGTGAGCGACCCCAACCTATGGAGACGACAATGACCGCCATCGCGACATTTCACGACCTCAAAGACGCCTCCGTCTTTATCACCGGCGGCGGCTCGGGCATCGGCGCGTCACTGACCGACGGCTTTCTGGCACAAGGGGCGAAGGTGGCCTTTATCGGGCGGTCCGACGCGACCGAGTTTGCCGACGAGATGGAAAAGAAACACGGCGCGCGCCCCTTGTTCATTCAAGGCGACATCACCGACACGGACGGTCTTCGCGCGGCCATCGACCAATCGGCGGAGGCGCATGGCCCCATCACCGCGCTGGTCAATAACGCCGCCAATGACAAACGCCACAGCACCGAGGAGGTCGATAGCGACTTCTGGGACTGGATGATCGCCGTAAACCTCAAGGCCTATTTCTTCGCCTGCCAGGCCGTGTTGCCGCATATGAAGAACGCGGGCTTCGGGTCGATCATTAATTTCTCCTCCATCAGCTACATGATGGGGAATGCGGGCTACCCGCTGTATACGACGGCAAATTCAGGGATTAACGGCATGACCCGGTCGCTGGCGCGGGAATTTGGGCCCGACCGCATTCGCGTCAACGCGCTCGCCCCCGGCTGGGTGCTGACCCAGAAGCAGAAAGACATGTGGGTGACGGAGGAAGGGCTGGCGGCCCATCTGGAACGCCAATGCCTGAAAGACACGCTGGATCCCGATGACATGATCAACGGCGTTCTGTTTCTGGCCTCCAAGACGTCCAAGATGATGACCGGGCAGGCCATGGTGATTGACGGCGGCGTTGTGGTGACCGGCTAGTGTCCGCCCAAGCCGCATATGCCGACTGGATCGCCGTTGACTGGGGCACTTCCAACCTGCGCGCCTGGGCGATGACAGCCGCAGGCGAGATGCGCGATATGGTGACCTCCGACAAAGGGATGGGCAACCTGAGCCGGGAGGAGTTCGAGCCGGTCCTGCTGTCCTTGGTCGACCCCTGGCTTGGCAGCGGCGAGACCCCCGTGGTGGCCTGCGGCATGGTCGGCGCGCGGCAGGGTTGGGCGGAGGCGCCATACCGGACGGTGCCGACCACGCCCCATGGGGCGCTCAGCCCCTGCGCTACGCAAGACCCGCGGCTGTCGGTTCACATCCTGCCCGGGCTGAAACAGACGAAAACGCCCGACGTCATGCGCGGGGAAGAGACGCAGATCGCCGGTTTCCTGGCTGACCACCCCGATTTCGACGGGGTGCTGTGCATGCCGGGGACGCATACGAAATGGGTCCATATCTCCGCCCGTGAAATCGCATCGTTCCAGACCGTCATGACCGGGGAGCTGTTTGCGCTGCTGAGCAAAAGTTCGGTGCTTCGCCATTCCGTTGCTGGCCTCGATTTCGATGATGCGGCCTTTACTGACGCCGTCTCGGACGCGATCTCCCGCCCCGAGGCCACAACGGCCCGGCTGTTTCAGATCCGCGCCTCGCATCTGCTCGAAGGGACCGAGGCGCCTGTGTCGCGCGCCCGCCTGTCCGGCGCCCTGATCGGGGCGGAATTGGCAGCGACGCGTCCCTATTGGTTGGGCCAGCAGATAGCACTCGTCGGCGCGCCTGCGTTGAACAGGCTTTACGCAGCGGCCCTGGCCTCCCAGGGGTTGGAAGCCGCGCAACATACCGGCGATGACCTGACCCTCAAGGGCCTGACCGCCGCCTATAAGGAATTGATTTCATGAGCCGAAACCTGATCGCCATCCTGCGCGGCATCACCCCTGCCGAGGCCGTTCCCATCTGCGGCGCGCTGATCAAGGCGGGCATCACCAAGATCGAGGTGCCGCTGAACTCCCCCGACCCGTTTGACAGCATCAAGGCCATGGCCGACGCGTTCGGGGAAGAGGCGCTAATCGGCGCTGGCACCGTGCTGACGGTCGAGAATGTGCATAGGGTGGCGCAGGCGGGCGGGCGGCTGATCGTCTCCCCCAATGCGGACCCGGAGGTCATCGCGGCCAGCAAATTGGCGGGGCTGGACAGCTGGCCGGGCGTGCTGACGCCGACCGAATGTTTCGCGGCCCTCAAGGCCGGCGCGGACGGGCTGAAGGTTTTTCCGGGCTTTGCTATGGGCATCGAGGGGCTGAAAGCCGTGCGCGCCGTGCTGCCGCCTGAAACGCAGGTCTATATGGTCGGCGGCGTCGGCCCTGACGGGTTTGCCGAATGGAAAGCGGCAGGCGCCAACGGCTTCGGCATCGGGTCCGCGCTTTACAAACCGGGCCGCAGCGTCGCCGAGATCAGCCAGGTCGCGCAAGACATGGTGGCCGCCTATGACGCAGCCTTCGCATGAGCGCGCGCATCCATGACGACCGGACCTGCGCCCTGGGTGAAGGACCGCTTTGGCACCCCGAACGCGGGCAGCTGTTCTGGTTCGATATTCTGGGCAAGCGGATGCTGTGCGATGACGGGCGCGACTGGCAGTTTGACGAACATGTCTCCGCCGCCGGGTGGATTGACGCCGATCACCTTCTGATCGCCAGCGAAACCGCGTTGTTTCGGTTCAACCTAGCAACTGGCGCGCGAAAGAACCTTCACGCGCTGGAGGCTGATATCCCCGAGAACCGCAGCAATGACGGGCGCGCGGATCCGTGGGGTGGCTTCTGGATCGGCACGATGCGTAAGGAAGACCCGACCGGTGGCGGCGCGATCTACCGCTTCTACAAGGGCGAGCTGCGACAGCTGTTTCCGGGGCTGGCCATCACCAACGCCATCTGTTTCGCCCCGGACCGCAGCATCGCCTACTGGGCCGATACCGCGCCGTCGAAAATCTACCGCGTCGCGTTGGATGACGACGGGTGGCCCGCCGGTGACGCGGCGCTGTTCCTGGACTTGGAACCTGAAGGGCTGAACCCTGATGGCTCGGTTGTGGCGGCGGATGGGACACATCTGAACGCTCAATGGGGGGCCACGCGGGTGGCGCGCTATGGCGCGGATGGCGGTCTGATCGAGAGCATCGACATGCCCGCGTCCCAAGTGACCTGCCCGGCCTTTGGGGGCCCGGATATGACAACACTGTTCTGCACCTCCGCCTATTGCGATCTGACCGCCGCGCAGCGCGACGCCGACCCGCATGCGGGCAAGACCTTCGCGATCGAGACCGATATCACCGGCCTGCCCGAGCATCAGGTCAGGCTATGAAGCGCGCGCTCGGCGTTTGCTACTATCCCGAACACTGGCCGGAAGAGATCTGGCCCGAAGACGCCGCGCGGATGGTAGAGGCCGGGCTAAGCTGGGTGCGGATCGGCGAGTTTGCGTGGTCGCGGATGGAGCCATCGCCAGGCGATTTGCAGCTGGACTGGCTGGACCGGGCCATTGACGTGCTGGGCCGCACAGGCCTGCAGGTGATCCTTGGCACCCCCACAGCCACGCCCCCCCGCTGGATGGCCGACAAACACCCCGACATGTTCGCCGTCGATAAAGAGGCGCGGGTGCGCGGCTTCGGGTCACGCCGGCATTACTGTTTCAGCCACGCAGGCTATCGCCGTGAAAGCCGCCGGATCACCGAAATTCTGGCCAAGCGCTACGGGTCCAACCCTCATGTCACCGCGTGGCAGACGGATAATGAATATGGCTGCCATGACACGGTGATCAGCTATTCCGACGCGGCGCGGCGGGCGTTTCAGGACTGGCTGGCGCAGAAATACCAAAGCACCGACGCGTTGAACCGCGCCTGGGGCAATATCTTCTGGTCGATGGAATATGACAGCTTCGACCAGATCGGCCTGCCCAACCTGACAGTGACGGAGCCGAACCCGTCCCATGATCTGGCCTTCCGGCGCTTCAGCTCCGATCAGGTTGTGGCCTTCAACCGGGAGCAGGCGCAGATAATCCGCGCCCACTCGGACGCCCCACTGATCCACAACTATATGGGTCGCATCGTCGAGTTTGACCATTTCGAGGTCGGCGCGGACCTCGATATCGCGTCATGGGACAGCTACCCGCTTGGCTTTCTGGAAGACCGTATCGAGGGGGAAGACGACCACAAACGCGCCTATGCGCAGCAGGGGGACCCCGATTTTCAGGCCTTCCACCATGACCTCTACCGTGCTGTGGGCCGGGGCCGCTGGTGGATTATGGAGCAGCAACCGGGCCCCGTGAACTGGGCCCCCGTCAACCCCGCGCCCCTTCCCGGCATGGCCCGCCTTTGGGCTTGGGAGGCGTTCGCCCATGGGGCGGAGGCTGTGTGCTATTTCCGCTGGCGGCAGGCCCCATTCGCGCAGGAGCAGATGCATGCAGGCCTGTTGCGCCCCGACAGCGTCGCGGCCCCGGCGTTGGCGGAAGCCGCACAGGTTGCCCAAGAATTGGCCGCGATGCCCGAGGCGGGGTGCGCCGCAGCGCCGGTAGCTCTGGTCTTCGACTACCCTTCGGCCTGGGCGTGGGATGTGCAGCGGCAGGGCACGGGCTTCGACTATTTCCGGCTGGTATTCGAGCTTTACAGGGGCTTGCGCAAGCTGGGTTTGGACGTTGATATCCTGCCGCCCGACACTGCCGACCTGTCCGCCTATAAGCTGGTGTTGGCAGCGGGGTTACTGTCCCTGTCCGATCCGTTGAAGGCCGCCTTGGCCACGGTCGGCGGCACCGCGATTGTCGGCCCCCGCGCCAATAGCAAAACGCCGGAGCTTACGATCCCCGACCCGCTGCCCCCGAACCTGCCCGGCCTGTCCGTAACCATCACCCGGTCAGAGACGTTCCGCGCCGACATGCAGCGCCCGCTGAAAAGCGGTGGCTTCATCCGGCATTGGCTGGACCATGTGGAGACTACCGCCCCCGTGCAGGAACAAACCCTGTCCGGCGACCCGGTGCTGATCGGCGACGGGCAGCTGCGCTACCTCGCGGCTTGGCCGGATGAGGCGGCTTTGACCCGTATCCTGACCAACATCTGCGCTGAGCATAGAATCGAAACCCAGCCCATCACCGGCGGGCTGCGCATACGGCGCACCGATACCCATGTTTTTGCCTTCAATTACGGGCTCGACGCAGTCACGTTCCGGGGCGAAACCATCCCACCCGCCGGGGTGTTTTGGGCGCCCAACTAGCCGCATAAAAACAAAAAACCCGCATGCCTTGGCACACGGGCTTATTGGTGGCGTTACCGGGACTTGAACCTGGGACCTAACGATTATGAGTCGTTCGCTCTAACCAACTGAGCTATAACGCCAATGGGCGGGGAATATGAAAACCGGACGGCAGGGTCAAGCGTGAATCGCAGGCGGCGGGCTTGTGTTGCCAAGCGCTCCCCGGCCAGACTGCGCCCGACCGGTACGGAGGGGGCGCCATGGACCTGCTTGATAAACTGACATCCATTCTGGGCGAACCCCACGTCCTGACGGGGGAGGCCGCGGCTTCCTACGGGCGAGATTGGACGGGCAAATATATCTCGGCTCCGTTGGCGGTCATCCGGCCCGCGAACACGGCCGAAGTCAGCGCCGCCGTCACGGTCTGCGCCGCCGCGCGGCAACCCATCGTACCAGTATCAGGCAATACGGGGCTGTCTGGCGGCACCCATGCGGAAGGGGCGGTAATGATTTCCCTCGCGCGCATGAACAAGATCCGCGAGATCCGCCCGGAGGCGCGGCTGGCCATCGCTGAGGCCGGCGTGATCCTGTCCAGCCTGCATGACGCGGTCGACGCCCATGATCTGGTCTTTCCGTTGACCTTCGGCGCGCGAGGCTCCGCCATGATCGGCGGGGTGTTGTCGACCAATGCGGGCGGCTCAAACGTGCTGCGCTACGGCAATACCCGCGCGCTTTGCCTGGGGTTGGAGGTCGTGCTGCCCGATGGCCGCGTCATGGACCTGATGAGCGAGCTGCATAAAGACAATACCGGCTACGACCTGAAACATCTGATGATCGGTGGGGAAGGCACGCTTGGGCTGATCACCGGCGCGGTACTGAAACTCAGCCCAAAGCCCAAAGCTTATGCCACCGCGATGCTGGCCTGCCCCTCCTTGCCCGATGCGCTTACCGCGCTGAACCATTTGCAGGAGGCGTCCGGCGGGGCGGTTGAAGCCTTTGAATACATGCCCCGCGCCTATATCGAGCGTCACATCGCCCACATCAAAGGCGCGCGGGAGCCCTTTGAGGCGCCCCATGACGTCAACATTCTGGTCGAGATCGGTGCCACCGCCCCGCGCGACGCCACACCCTTGGCCGATGGCTCGATCCCTGTCGTCAACGCGCTGGAAGTCACCTTGGCGGAGATGTTGCAACAAGGCGCGATCTCCGACGCGGTCATTGCGCGGTCAGACACCCAAAGGCGCGAAATGTGGGCCCGGCGGGAGGAGGCCGCCGAGATCACCCTGACCACGCCCATGCTTGTGGACAGCGACGTGTCCGTCCCCGTGGATCAGGTCGACACCTTCCTTGAACGCATCTCAGCGCGGGTGCGGGCCATGGACCCCGACGCGCAGGAATTGACCGTGTCGCATCTGGGTGACGGCAACCTGCACTACACGGTCTATCCCGGCAACGAGACGCCTGAGCATCGAGACGCCATTCGCCGCGCCGTGGAGGAGGTCGTGGCAGAGCTGGGCGGCAGCTTCTCGGCTGAGCATGGGATCGGGCTGACCAAGCTGCCCTCCATGCAGCGCAACAAGGACGCCGTCGCCCTGCAGGTGATGACCGCCATCAAGCAGACGCTCGACCCTTTGGGAATCATGAACCCCGGCAAGGTGGTCCCGAAGATGGAATAGGGGTGGCGCACCGGCGCGGCAAAGCTATCTTGCCGCCCATGTTGATCCGATTGCTCGCCGCCCTGTTCCTGTCCCTGATGCTGTCTCTGCCTGCTGCAGCCCAGCAGGACCAACCTGAAACCGACCCCGATGCGGAAGTGACGGAGCCCACAAGCTCCGTCTCCGTCGACCCCGTCGCCCGTGACGAGGAGATCGAGGCGCGCATCCAGGACATATTGGAAGCCACCGGCTGGTTCGCCCCCGCGCGGGTCGAGGTTACAGACGGCATCGTGTTTCTGGACGGTCAGGCGCGCAGCGACGAGCACAAGACCTGGGCGCGCAGCTTGGCGGCAAATACCGAAGGCGTCGTTGCCGTTGTTAACCGGATCACGGTTGAGCAGCAGGCGAATTGGTCCTTCGCCCCCGCTTTGGAAGAAATCCGCAACGTCGCCATCCGCACCACAACGGCGCTGCCGCTGATATTGCTGGCAATCATCGTTCTGCCTTTGGCGTGGTGGCTATCGGCCTTGGTGGCGCGGCTCCTCAGACGGTGGCTGCTGGGCGGCATGGACTCGCCTCTGCTGCGCGACATCACCGCCCGGATTCTGGCGCTGCCTATATTTCTGATCGGGCTTTACGTGGTGCTGCAAGTCGCGGGCCTGACCCGCATCGCCTTCTCCCTTCTGGGCGGCGCGGGTGTGCTGGGTATTGTTGTCGGTTTCGCCTTCCGCGACATCGCTGAAAATTTTCTGGCATCGCTGCTTCTATCCATCCGCCGCCCCTTCCGGGCAGGCGATTTCATCGAAGTGACCGGCCAGCAGGGATCGGTACAGTCGATGAACACACGGTCCACGGTGCTTTTGTCGCCGGAGGGGAACCATATCCAGATCCCCAATGCCACGATCTTTAAAAGCACCATCGTCAATTACTCTGCGGCCCCCTTCCGGCGCGACATGATTGATGTGGGGGTGGGCTACGACGCCTCCGTCGCGCGCACGCAGGAGATCATCATGGAGATGCTCGAAGGCCACGAGGCCGTCACGCGGGAGCCCAGCCCCATGGTGCTGGTCGACAGCCTTGGCGCGTCCACAGTCAATATCCGGGCCTATTTCTGGGTGGATGCGCGCAATTTCTCTGTCTTGAAGGTCAAATCCGCGATCCTGCGGCAGGTCAAACGCGTGCTGACCGAGGAAGGTATCTCGATGCCCGATGACGCGCGGGAGGTCATCTTTCCGCAGGGCGTGCCGCTCATCCGGCTGGGTGGTGCTGCGGGGGAGACGGCGAAAGCTTTGGCAAGCCGCGACCTGCGCGAAAGCTCGGACGAGGTGTTCGGCGCGGAGCCGCCGCTGTCGGAAGCCGAAGGCAATCTGTCCAACGAGCAGGCAGAGGTCGAGACCGCCGTGGCCCAAGCCGAGATGCCTGATACGGACGAGGACCTGCTAGCTGACAAAAGCGGATAGTGCGCGGTCGGAAAGACTTTCTTCACCATAGTCGTGAGATAGGAGCGGCCTATGCTGCGCACCGTTTCTTTCATCGCTTTGGCCTGTCTTGCCGCCTGTTCCAGCCCGCAACAGCTTTGCCTTGACGAGGTGGGCCGGGAATTACGGGTCCTCCGCAGCCTGGTCGCGCAGTCAGAGGCCACGCTGAAGCGCGGCTATGCTGTTAGGACTGAAACCGAGGTGATCGCCTTTACCACCTTCTGTGATGACACCGACACCCCTCATGAAAACGCCCGCTTTTGCGACCAGATCGCACCCATCACCACACAGGTCCAAATGGCAATTGACCCGGCAGAGGAAGCGCGGAAACTTCAGTATCTGAAGAAGCAGGAGATGCTGTTAGAAGCCGAGACCCGCCGCGCAATCTGGCAGTGCAAAGCGTCCCATTCGGCCAAATAAAGGTCCGTGGAAAAAAGTTTTGCCTTCATCGGATCGCTTCAGGGCTCTATTTTCGCAGATTTCGTGGCTCGGCTTGGCGGGGACACCACATCTGCATGAATGAGTAAATAAACCGCTAATTCACCTTGAAACTAAACTGTTTTCGCAAAGCCGGGCTTGTGTTACGGTCTCATTAATCGCCGCAAAGCGGCACATAAAAACCAGGGACGTGCAACGACACGCCCGAGGCAGAAGCGAGCAGTCGCGTGTATAATTGGATGATGGACAGGGCCCGTTTGGGCCTGCTCTTAGTGATGTTTGCCGCACTGGCAACGCCGGGTCTGGCCGCGCCCTATGCGGCGCTTGTGATGGATGCGCGCACGGGAAAGGTGCTGCATTCGCGCAATGCCGACACCCGCCTGCACCCTGCCTCCCTGACCAAAATGATGACGCTCTATGTGGCGTTCGAGGCCATCCGCCGCGGCGAAATCAGCCTCGATACCAAGGTCAAAATCTCGCGCAAGGCGGCGGCAGAACAACCCTCCAAGCTGGGTTTGCGGGCGGGGTCGCGTATCGCATTGCGCTATCTGATCCGGGCCGCTGCCGTCAAATCCGCCAATGACGCCGCCACCGCGATTGGTGAGGCGGTCTCAGGCTCCGAGGCCGCCTTCGCGCGCCGCATGACGCGAACCGGCAAAGCGCTCGGCATGACCAAGACCACGTTCAAGAACGCCCATGGCCTGACGGAGCGGGGCCATATGTCAACCGCCCGCGACATGAGCATTCTGGGCCGGCACCTGCTGTACGACTATCCGCAATATTACAATCTGTTCTCCCGCCAATCGACCAATGCCGGGCTGGCGCAGGTCTATAATACCAACCGCAAATTCCTGCGGGCCTATCGCGGCGCAGACGGGATCAAGACCGGCTACACCCGTGCGGCCGGATTCAACCTTGTGGCCTCGGCCGAGCGGGGCAATGAGCGGGTGATCGCAACGATGTTTGGCGGTTCTTCCACTGCCGCCCGTAATGCGCGCGTGGCTGAGCTGTTGGACATGGGTTTCAAGCGCGCGCCGTCAAACGTGGCGGTACGCAAGCCCCGGCGGCCTGCTTATCAGGGCAGCGCCAAAATGAGCCCGAAGGTGATCAAGGTCAAACCCACGATCACCGCCGTGACAAGCAGCCTGCGTCCAACGCCCCGCCCCGGTGCGGTGCCAAGTGATGAACTGCTGCTGGCGCTGGTCGAAGATGTCGAAAAGAACGTGAAAACGGCGCGCGACGAAGCGCAGGTCACCCGCGAACCGCGGGCGCCGCTGGTCACCCCGATCAAGCGGCCCCGCGATCTGGGTCAGCTTGCGCTCGTCCCCCCCAAACCGCGCGAGACGGAGCCACGCGTGATCACCCGTGCGACTACTTCGGGCGGGCGGCATTGGTCCATCACATTGGGTTATCATGTGACGCGCTACGACGCCGAACGCGTGTTGTTGCAAACCGCCCTGCAAGAGATCGAGACGCTTGATGACGCGCTGCGCAAAGTGGCCAATAAGCCGCGTGGGTGGGAGGCGAATTTCGTGGGTCTGACGGCGGATCGCGCGCAGCTGGCCTGCGCCCGGCTGTCCGCCCGTGGGGTGAATTGCGAAACGCGCGGCCCGGCGGGCTAGGCCCTCAGGACGCTTTCACATCCAAAGCCGCTGCCAGCAGGTTCTGCGTGTACTCGGTCTGCGGGTTGTTGAAGATATCCGATGCGGAGCCCGCCTCCACCACATCGCCGCGCTTCATCACCATGACCTTGTGGCTCAGCGCGCGGACGACTTTCAGGTCGTGGCTGATGAACAGATACGCCAGCTGATACTTGCGCTGAAGCTCCCGCAAAAGCTCCACAATCTGGACCTGCACCGTCATGTCGAGGGCCGATGTCGGCTCGTCCAGCACCACCAGTTTCGGGCGCAGGATCATCGCGCGGGCGATGGCAATCCGCTGGCGTTGGCCGCCCGAAAACTCATGCGGGTAGCGGTGCATCATCTCCGGGGCGAGGCCGACTTCTTCCATGATCTCAGCGACCATGTCGCGCGGATTGCGACCGGGTTCGGTGCCATGGATGGCAAGCCCTTCGGCAATGATCTGCTCCACCGTCATGCGGGGGCTGAGAGAGCCGTAAGGGTCCTGAAACACAATCTGCATCTCGGATCTGAGCGGTCGCAATTCCCGCGATTTCAGCCCCTGGATATCGCGCCCCTGCAGCCAGATCGGCCCCTCGCTGGAGATCAGCCGCATCACGGCCAGCGCCAACGTGGTTTTGCCCGAACCAGATTCGCCGACGATGCCAAGCGTCTCCCCCGCGCGGACGGAAATCGTGGCCGCATTCACCGCTTTGACGTGACCCACCGTGCGCTTCAGCAGGCCCCGCTGGATCGGGAACCAGATGCGCAGCTCATCGGTGCGCACCATCTCCTCCGCATCCATAGGCACCGGCGAAGGCTCCCCGGTGGCAGCCGCGGCCAACAGGGTCTGGGTGTAGGGATGTTTTGGCGCGTCGAAAATCTCGGCAGTGGGGCCGTGCTCGACGATCTCGCCATGCTGCATCACATAGACCCGGTCCGCGATTTTGCGCACGACGCCCAGGTCATGAGTGATGAAAAGCATCCCCATTTTGTCGGTCTCTTTCAGCTCTGCCAGCAGTTCCAGAATCTGCGCCTGAATGGTCACGTCCAGCGCCGTGGTGGGCTCATCCGCGATCAGAAGCTCCGGCCCATTGGCCAGCGCCATCGCGATCATAACCCGCTGCCGCTGCCCGCCCGACAATTGGTGCGGATAGGCGTTGAGCCGGCTTTCGGGGTCATGGATGCCCACCTTGTCAAGCAGCTCAACAACTCGCGCCCGCGCAGCGCTGCCGTCCAAACCTTGGTGCAGGGAAAGGCTTTCGGTGATCTGCTTTTCCAGCGTGTGCAGCGGGTTCAGCGAGGTCATCGGTTCCTGGAAGATGAAGCTGATATCGTTGCCACGCACCGCCATCAGCTCCCGTTCGGAAGCGTTGCTGAGGTCGCGGCCGTCATAGCTGATCGTGCCAGACACCCGCGCGCTATCAGCCAAAAGCTTGACCGTCGACAGGGCAGAAACGGACTTCCCCGACCCGGATTCGCCCACCAGCGCCACGGTCTCCCCCTTGTCGACGTGGAAGGAGATGCCTTTGACAGCCTCGGTCAGGTTACCGTCCTGGCTAAAACTCACGCGCAGGTCCTGCACATCCAGAAGTCGCGTCATTGGAAGGTCTTTCTGGGGTCGAACGCGTCACGGATGCCCTCGAAGATGAAGACAAGCAGCGAAAGCATGATCGCAAAGGTGAAGAAGGCGGTGAAGGCCAGCCACGGGGCCTGCAGGTTCTGTTTCGCTTGCAAGGTCAGCTCCCCCAATGAGGGGTAGGAGGACGGCAGCCCAAAGCCCAGAAAGTCCAGCGTCGCCAGCGCACCGATCGTGCCGGTGACGATGAAGGGCAGGATCGTCAGCGTCGCGACCATCGCATTTGGCAGCATGTGGCGGAACATGATCGTGGCGTTTGACACCCCCAAGGCACGGGCCGCGCGCACATATTCAAAGTTACGCGCCCGCAGAAATTCCGCCCGCACGACGCCCACAAGCGCAGGCCAGCCAAAAAGGATCGACAGGAAGATCAGCAGCCAAAGCGACCGGCCCAGAATAGCGAACATGATGATGATGACGTAAAGGCTGGGGGTCGCGGCCCAGATCTCAAGGATACGCTGAAAGATCAGGTCAACCCGCCCGCCGAAATAGCCCTGAATGGCACCCGCCGCGATGCCGATCACGGCAGAGAAACCGGTCACCACCAGCGTGAAGAAGATCGAGATGCGGAACCCGTAGATAACCCGCGACAGCACATCCCGCGAGGCGTTGTCTGTGCCCAGCCAATTCAACGCGTCAGGCGGTCCGGGCGCTGTGCCGGGTTTGTCCACGATCGTGTCAAATTTGTAAGGGATCAGCGGCCAGAGGATCCAGCCTGCGTCCACCGCCTCCCCCGCAAGATTGCCATCTTTCACGTCTTCGATGACGTCCGCGGGGTCGTCCCAGCAGGCCTCCTGCCCGCCGGATTTGATCAGGCATTGCACCTCGATATCGCTATAAACCGCCTCACTTCGGAAATCGCCGCCAAAGGCGGTTTCCGGGTAGAAGTTCAGGAAGGGCGTGTAGTATTCGCCCTGATATTTCACGAGGATCGGTTTGTTATTCGCGATCACCTCGGCGCAAAGCGACAGGGCGAATAGGACGGTGAAAGTGATCAGCGACCAGAAGGCACGCTTGTTGCGCTTGAAGTTGGACCAGCGGCGCTGATTGAGGGGCGACAGCGTCATGTCTCTCGGCTCTCGAAGTCGATGCGCGGGTCAACGAAGACATACATCAGGTCTGACAGGATCCCCACGACCAGCCCAATCAGCCCGAAGAAATACAGCGTGCCGAAGACAATCGGGTAGTCGCGCGCCACGGCGGCCTCAAAAGTCAGCCGCCCCAGCCCGTCCAGCGAGAACACCGTTTCGATGATCAGCGAGCCCGAGATGAAGACCCCCAGAAACACCGCCGGAAAGCCCGAGATGATGATCAGCATCGCGTTGCGGAAGACATGCCCGTAAAGCACGTTGCGCTCCGACAGACCCTTGGCCTTGGCGGTGATGACATATTGCTTCGATATCTCGTCCAGGAAGCTGTTTTTGGTCAGGAGCGTCATTGTGGCAAAGCCCGAGATCGTGACCGCCGTGACCGGCAGGATGATGTGCCAGAGGTAGTCCACAACCTTGCCGAAAAGGCTAAGTTGGTCCCAATTGTCCGAGGTCAGGCCCCGCAGAGGGAAGATTTGGTAAAAGGACCCGCCTGCGAAAAGCACAAGCAACAGGATCGCGAACAGGAAGCCCGGTATCGCATAGGCCACGATGATCGCGCCGGACGTCCAGGTATCGAATTTTGACCCGTCGCGCACCGCCTTGCGGATGCCAAGCGGGATGGAGACGAGATAGGTGATCAGCGTCGACCAGAGGCCCAGGGTGATCGACACAGGCAGCTTGTCCGCCACGAGCGACAGCACCCCTTCTGAGCGGAAGTAGCTTTCGCCGAAATCAAACCGCAGGTAGTTCCACATCATCAGCATGAAGCGCTCAAGCGGCGGCTTGTCGAAGCCGAACTCCTTCTCAAGCTCGGCGATGAAATCAGCCGGAAGCCCCTGCGCGCCTTCGTATTTCGACCCAATGGATTCGGTCTGCAGGTCCTGCTGCGCGGTGCCGCCATTGATGCCGACAAACGCGTCCGATTGCCCGCCATCCTCGATATTGGCGAGGATCTGTTCCACGGGGCCACCGGGCACAAATTGGGTCAGGGTGAAATTCACCACCATGATCCCGATCAGCGTTGGAATGACCAGCAATAGCCGGCGGAGGATGTAGGCGCCCAAAGTGCTGCTCCCGTCTAGCGCAAGACGCCCTTGTCGCGCAGCGCCTGCGCCTTGTCTTCCTCATACCACCAGAAGTCATAGAGCCCTACGCCAAGCGGCGGCAACTCATCTGGGCGGCCATAGACGTCATAATAGGCCAGCCAATGTTCCTTTTTGTACCATTGCGGGATGGCAAAGCGCAGCGACATCAGCACCCGGTCCAGCGCATGCACGGCGGTATTCATTTCATCCAGCGTGCTGGCCTCGATGACATAGGGGATGATCTCATCCACCGCCTCGTTGCGCAGCCGCATAAGGTTGCGGGAGCTGTTATCGGCAGTTTTAGACGCGAACCATTGCTGCAGCCCGATAGAGGGTTCAAACGGCATCTGAAACCCGTGATTGGTCATGTCAAAATTGCCGGAGCGGCGGCGTTCAATATATTGCGCGCGGTCGATCCGCTCCAGATTGGCATCGATGCCCAGCCGCTTGAGGTTTTCAAGATAGGGGTTCACGATCCGGTCGTAGAGCGGGTTGAACTGAATGATGTTGAGCTTCAGCGTCTCGCCGTCTTTCTCCCGAAACCCGCCGTCACCGAAGACCCAGCCGGCCTCGTCCAGCAGAGCAGAGGCTTGGCGGAAAACACGGCGGGTGGGCGCGGCCCGGTCGGCGTCCATTTCAACCGAGCCTGTGACCTCCTCCGTCAGAATCGTGTCAGGCAGCAGCCCTTTATCGACCAGCGGCTTCAATATCGCGACCTCCCCCTCAGAAGGGGTGCCGGTCGATGCCAGCTCGGTATTTGGCCAGAAGCTGTCAACGCGCTGATAAAGATCGAAAAACAGCGTCTTGTTTGTCCACTCGAAGTTGAACATAGACCCGACAGCTTCGCGCACGCGGGCGTCCTGCCAGGTTGGACGGTCGAGGTTGAAGACAAAGGACAAAGCACTGCCGACGGTGCGGTCCGACGGGGTATCCAGCACCACGCTGTCATTGTCTACATTGTCAAAATTGTAGCCCGTCGCCCATTCCTTCGGGTCGGTTTCCGCGCGGAACAGGTAGGCACCCGTTTTAAACGCCTCAAAGGCGGCCGTGCGGTCGGCGAAATACTCAGTACGGATGCGGTCGAAATTGTTCCGCCCGACATTGAAGGGGATGTCCTCCCCCCAGTAGTCGGGGTTGCGCTCATAAATCACCTGCCGGTTCGGCTCGAAACTGCCCAAGACGTAAGCCCCTGTGCTCATGAACGGGCTCTTTGTAGCCTTGTCGAGGCGGGTTTCCGTCTCTTCAAACCATTGCTTGGAAAAGACAGGCGTGCCGCCCGCAAATCCCACCCGGTCTCGGAACGAGGCTTCAGGCTGGAAATAGAAGGTAATGCGGTAGGGGCTTTCAACCTCAACCCGGTCGATGAAACCTTCCACGATACGGCGATACTCGACGATGCCCTGCTCCAGAAACAGGTTGAAGCTGAATTCCACATCATCTGCCGTCATCGGCTTGCCGTTGGAGAAGGTCACATCCTCACGCAGGTTAAAGGTCACGAAGGACAGGTCTTCGGGATATTCCAGCGTGGTGCAGAGAAAACAGTAAGCGCCATACGGGTCGTCCAACGTGCTTGTCAGCAGCGCCTCGCTGCCGATTGTGTTCAGCGCGGCCGGGTTCCCGTCACGGGCATATTGATTGAAGCTGTCAAAGGTCCCAAGCGCCCAGGTCGAAATTTCCCCACCTTTTGGCGCATCGGGGTTCACGTAGTCCAGCCGGTCGAAGTCAGCGGGATATTTCAGCTCCCCGAAGTTGGAATAGCCATGGCTGACCGTCACGTCCTGGCCAAAGGCTTGCCCGGCGAATACGGCGAACATCGCACCCGCAATTGCCGCCCCCGACCATTTCAGCATCATCCGCGTTGGCGCGTCGACGGGTCGGGCAAGGGCGCGAGGGGTGGCGTCGGTCATCGGGGTGGTCTCCTACGAGGCTCTGTGTTCGGTAACTGTGACTAAAACAGAAAAAGTCCGTTTGAACCAACATTCAAGCACCGATTGCACGAATGTGACCTTTGTTGCGGGCAAGCCTGCCGCCCAAAAAGAAAAGACCGCCCTAACAGGGCGGCCTCAGCAATCCAGAATGTCGCAACGGGTTTAGCCGCCAATGCCCTGCAGATAAGCGATCAGATTGGCGCGGTCATCAGCTTTGGACAGCCCGTTAAAGCCCATCTTCGTGCCCGGTGCCCAGCCCTTGGGGTCCTCAAGGAAACCGTTCAGGTTTTCGATCGTCCAGGCTTCAGGGTTCTCGGCCAGAACGTTGGAGTATGCGTAGCCATCAATGCCACCGATGTCGCGATCGACAACGCTGTACAGATGCGGGCCCACGCCATTCTCGCCATCTTCAAGCTTGTGGCAGGCCTTGCATTTGGAGAACACCTTTTCCCCCGCAGCGGCATCAGCCACTGCCATCACTTCCATGAAATCAACCTCAGGCTCAGGCTCGGCATCCGCGTCGTCGCTTTCCGCGGTTTCGATCTTGTAGCCCTGCACATGCTCCTCGCCGTGACCATGCCCGCCGCCACCGTGATAAATCAACTCTGCGCCCCATCCGCCCAGCAAAAACATAAGAAGCGCGCCGCAACCGGCACCCAGAACTTTGGTGAATGTCATTGTGTCGAACATGGCTGTCGTCTTACCTTGGCTACCCGCGCAATTCATGGTCCCTTGCGCATCAGATTCTGGCGGTATGTAGCGGGTTCCCCCTCCCTTTATCAAGGTGTAGAAAGCGCGACGAAACGCCCCTTTGTCCGAAAGTTCCCGCATGCCAGCAAAAATTGCGTTCCAAGGCGAGCTTGGCGCCTATAGCCACGAGGCCTGCGCCGCCGCGCGCCCCGATCACGAGCCGCTACCCTGCGCAACCTTCGAGGACGTCATCAACGCCGTGCGCAGCGAGCGTGCCGAACTGGCGATGCTGCCGGTAGAAAACACCACCTATGGCCGGGTCGCCGACATGCACCGCTTGCTGCCTGAATCGGGCCTGCACATCATCGACGAGGCTTTTGTGCGGGTGCGCATCGCCATGATGGCCCTGCCCGGCACCACACTTGACAAGGTTCACACTGCGCGCGGCCATCTGGTGATCCTGCCGCAATGCCGCAGCTTTCTGGATGCCAACGCCATCCGTCCCGAGGCCCATGCCGATAATGCGGGTGCCGCCGCCGAGATCGCGGAGCGGCAGGAAGCCGGGGTCGCGGCCCTGGCGTCCGAGCTGGCCGCGAAGACCTACGGGCTGGAGGTGATCGCCCGCGATATCGAGGATCAGGACACCAACACCACCCGCTTCCTTGTCATGTCCCGGCAACCCGACCTCAGCCGGCGCGGCGACACGCATATGATCACCAGCTTCATTTTCCGCGTCCGCAACATCCCGGCCGCGCTTTATAAGGCCATGGGCGGGTTTGCGACGAATGGGGTCAACATGACCAAGCTGGAAAGCTATATGGTGGGGGGGGAATTCACCGCGACGCAGTTCTACGCCGATATCGCGGGCCACCCCGATGACAAATCGGTACAGCTTGCAATGGAAGAGCTGGATTACTTTACGTCCGAGATGAAGATTCTTGGCACCTACCCGGCAGCCTTTCCACGCGCCTAGTCGTGCTTATGCCTGCGTGCGGCCTTGACTGAGGGCCTGCTTGTGCCGCTCCTCCAGCGTTTCGGCAAATTGCGCCACGCGGGTCTTGTAGCGGCGGGTGAGCGTGTTGCGCGCCAGCTTTGCCGATTGCATCAAAACCCGCGCCGACAGGGTCAGCGGCCGGACGTCCAGTTCAACGCGCATCCGGGTACGCGCACGCGACAGGGCCACCAGCTCGATGTTGACGGTGCCTTTCATCGCATTGGATGCCGCGTCAAATCCCATCAACGTGGGCCGTTCGAACCGGGACAACACGACCTTGATCCGGCGTCTTTTGCCGCGCAGATGGGTGTCTACTTCCCAGGTGATGCCCTCTCCCGGCTCAGCGTCGTGGCCAAGGCGGGTTACATCCGCACCGTTGCGCAAGGCGGCGCGTTCGAAAATCTCGAAGTCGCAGAGCATGTCGAACACGTCCGCAATCGGTGCTTCCAGATCTTCCTTCGTCGCAAACTTCATAGCCTAGCCTTCCGGCCCCGTTTCATCGCCTCTGCATGCTACTCTAGCGTATCGCGCAACCAATTAACCAATATGAAATGCGCGATGGCCCCGTTTCTGGGCTGATTGATCCGCGGATGTTCGCCCGCAAAGACCGCCAACATCTCTTCTCGGGTGACCCAGAGGGCCTCCTCGATCTCGTTGGGGTCAATCTGAATGTCGTCGCTGATCGCATGGCCGTGGCAGCCCAGCATAAGCGAGGCCGGGAAGGGCCAGGGCTGCGAGGCGAGGTAATCGACCTGCCCGACCCTGATGCCCGCTTCCTCGAACGTTTCGCGGCGCACGGCGGCCTCTATGGTTTCGCCCGGCTCGATAAACCCTGCAAGGAGGGAGAACATCCCCTCCGGCCACCCCGGCGACCGGCCCACCAGCACCGCATTGCCGCGCGTGATCAGCATGATGACGACAGGGTCGGTGCGCGGAAAATGGTGGCTGCTGCAGGCCGCGCAATCGCGCTGCCAGCCGGCCATGGCCATCTGGCTTGCCGCGCCACACGCCGCGCAAAATCCGTGCCGCTCATGCCAGCTGATCACCGCCTTGGCCGAGGCCGCAAGCTCGGCATCGCGGGCGGTAAGCCGGGTCATCACACCGCGCAGCTCGCAAAAGACGTGGTCGTCGGGCATCCCCGGAAAGTGCTGCTCGGACGGGTCATGAAAGGCACCGACGGTCTCCGACAGTTCCGCCGGTTCCCAGCCCGAGACATTGCGCGCAAACCGTGGGGCGCGGCCCTGATCAAGGCCCAGAAAAATCGGACCCTCATCCGCGTGGTCAAAAACCGAGTGGTCGGCAGGCAGCCAGACCAGCCGATCGCGCCCGTCGCCCAACAAGAGCGGCTTGCCCTTCCACAGCGCCAAGACGCCCGCATCGGGGGCCGCCAGCATGGCTTGCAAAGCTTCCGGGTCACCCCGCAGTTCAGCGGCCCGGTTCAGCGCCGATCCCCCAAAGGTTACCTGTTCTGCGTGCTTCATCGCTACGGCCTTTCCTTTGGCCCCGCACCTTGCATCACCTTGCACGAATGGCAAGCACCCGCTATATGAGGCGTGAGGGGTTGGCGCGGGCAAGTGCCTCGCCAACCTGGTCAGGTCCGGAAGGAAGCAGCCACAACGAGCCCCACTTGGGTCGATGTCCAACCTCTCACCCAATTCCCGTGCAAGCTGGCTAACAACACGTCGCCGGATCGCGCATTGGCCCCAGACGACGGGTTTCCTTTGCCGCCCGGATGCTGTCCAATTGCGGGTATGGGCGCATCCTCCGACAATAAGAACAATCAGGACCTGGCAAGGGACCGGACCGACTGGGCCGAGGATCGGACCCTGATGGCCAACGAGCGCACCTTTTCCAGCTGGGTCGGCACCGGTTTGGGGGCGGTCGGGGTGGCCATCGGGTTGAAGGCCGTTTTCGGAGAATTTGAGCCCACTTGGGCCGCCAAGGCCGTGGCCACTCTGTTTCTGTTGGCAGCAATCGCAATTTTCTGGGCAGCCCGGCGACAGGCGTTAAAGACATTCGCGCGGCTCAACAACAACGACGCCAATGTGCAGCCGACCCGCAGCTATACCGTCCTTGCCGTGATCATGACCCTGGCGACAATCGGCACCGGGGCCATTTTGTGGAGTCTCTAGTGGACCTACCCCGACGCGCCGCCTAGTTTCTGGAAGCGGCGAATCTGGAGGGGTGCATGAGCGAGACCAAGGCAGCGGCGACGACCGGGAACGGCTATCAGGTTCTGGCGCGGAAATACCGCCCGGCCACCTTTGCCGACCTGATCGGGCAGGACGCCATGGTGCGGACCCTGAAAAACGCCTTCGAGTCGGGGCGCATCGCGCATGCCTTCATGATGACAGGGATCCGCGGGACCGGCAAAACCACCACCGCGCGGATTATCGCCAAAGGGCTGAACTGCACCGGGCCGGACGGCAATGGCGGACCCACAACCGAGCCATGCGGGCAGTGCAAGTCCTGCATCGGCATCTCGGAGGGGCGGTTCTTCGACGTGCTGGAGATCGACGCGGCCTCCTCCACCGGGGTGGACAATATCCGCGAGCTCAACGCCATGGCCAACACACGGCCGGCGGAGGGGCGGTACAAGATCTTCATCATCGACGAGGTCCACATGCTGTCGACAGCGGCGTTCAACGCGCTGCTGAAAACCCTTGAAGAGCCTATGGGCCACACGAAATTCATCATGGCCACGACGGAGATTCGCAAAGTCCCCGTCACCGTCCTGTCCCGCTGCCAGCGTTTCGATCTGCGCCGGATCGAGCCGGAAGTGATGATCGCGCATCTTGCCTCCGTCGCCGCGAAGGAAAGCGCCGAAATTGCCGAGGACGCGCTGGCGCTGATCACCCGCGCGGCGGAAGGCTCTGTCAGGGATGCAATGTCACTGATGGATCAGGCGATTTCCCATGGCGCGGGGGAGACCACGGCAGCCCAGGTCCGCGCCATGCTGGGGCTGGCGGACCGGGGCCGGGTGCTGGACCTGTTTGACCTGATCATGAAGGGTGACGCCGCGGGCGCCCTGCAGGAGCTGTCGGCGCAATATGCCAATGGCGCGGACCCGATGGCGGTGCTGCGCGATCTGGCCGAGATCACGCACTGGGTCTCCGTCATCAAAATCACGCCCGAGGCCGCCGCCGACCCGACTGTGGGCCCCGATGAACGCACCCGCGGGCAGATGATGGCCGAACAGCTGCCGATGCGCGCAATGACCCGCATGTGGCAGCTGCTGCTCAAAGCGCTGGAAGAAGTCGCCGCCGCCCCGAACGCCATGATGGCCGCCGAAATGGCCGTGATCCGGCTGACCCATATGGCCGACCTGCCCTCCCCCGAGGAGCTGGTGCGCAAGCTTCAGGACACGCCGCCCCCTTCGGGACCAAGCGGCGGGCAGGCACCCCAAAGCGGCGGCGGGGGCATGACCACCGCACGCGCGCAGCAATTGACTACCCGCAGCAACGGCAGCGGGGCCGTCACCGCTTTGGCCGTCGCCCCTGAAGAAGCATTGGCGCGTTACCCCAGCTTTGATCAGGTGGTCGCCCTTATCCGCACCAACCGAGACGTCAAGCTGCTGGTGGAGGTCGAAACCACGTTGCAGCTGGCCAGCTACGCGCCGGGACGGATCGAATTTGTCCCGACCCCCGACGCCCCCCGCGACCTTGCCGCCAAACTGGGCGCGCGGTTGCAGCAATGGACCGGCAATAGATGGGCTGTGAGCGTCGTCAACGAGGGCGGGGCGCCCACCATTGCGGCACTGCGCGACGCAGAAGAAAACGCCCTTAAGGCCGAGGCCGCACAGCACCCGATGTTCAAGGCGACGCTGGAGGCTTTCCCTGGGGCCAAGATCGTGGAAATCCGCACCGCCGCTGACCTGATCCAGGAAGCCGCCGTCGAGGCCCTGCCCGAGGT
>CALHHY010000006.1 GCA_938030665.1 uncultured Litoreibacter sp.
AACCGGGCCGCTACCCATTTCCTGTACATGCCATTTATGCGGCTTACACAGCACAAAGCGCGACGCATCCCGCATCGGCCAATCCACGCCATCGCGCGCCCAATCCACTGGCTAGGTGTCCAAGGCGTTGGCGACGGCGGACGACACGCTATGCGCATCGGCACGCGGCAGCGGCAGGTAACGCCCGGCCATTTGCGCTGATAGCTGTTGCACCGCGCTTCCAGGGCGCTTGCCAGTGTCTATACATAGAGTTTCAACGCCCGCTGCTGCAATCATCCGCGCAACCTGCTGGGCGTCCTCATCTGCTTGCGCGCGGTTGCCGCTGCCGTCTAACGCCACGTTGCTGCGTCCGTCGGTCATTAGCACAACGGTCGGGGTTAGCCCTTTCCGCGTCGCTGTGCTGGCCATATCAAGCGCAGCCTGCAGCCCCGCTGCCACCGGGGTGCCACCGCCGCCGGGCAGTTCAGCCAGACGTCGTTTCGTCTGCACAAGAGACCGGGTCGGCGGCAGCAACACCTCCGCATCGGTCCCGCGGAAGGCCACCAGTGCGACGTGATCGCGGCGCGCATATGCATCGGCCAGCAACAGCTCAACCGCGCCTTTCGCCTCCGCCATCCGCGCCAATGCGGCAGAACCGGACGCATCCACGGTGAAGATCAGCAGCCTGTCGGAATGATCCTGGTATCGCTTCGCCCTTAGGTCTTGTGGCTGAATGATCGCGCCCAGGCGCTCCGGTTGCGCGTTGCGCCGCATATTCTGCCACGGGATCGCGGCCCGCAGCGTAGCCAGAATGTCGATCCGGGCATCACGTCGCGCGCGAATGTTGCGGGCTGGCAAGGGCCTGCCACGCCGGTTGCCAAGCTTGCGCTGGCCCGAGCCGGAGCCCTGCCCGGCTTTCTGTGCCCCCCCGGCCAGTATCGCCAGCACCCCATCGGGCAGCGCAACCTTCACGGCTTCCAACAGAATCTCATCCGGTACGGCAAGCTGATCTGTCTGGTTGAACGCATCGCCCTGCTCTGTTTCCGGCTGCTGTTCTGGCGTCTCCTCTTGGGATGGCATCTGCGTGGCGCGAGGGGCAAGCGTCAGCGCGACGGCAATCTCAATATCGGTCTGCTCGACCCTATCTCTGCCCAAAAGTGCTGCACTGGCCTTGGCAGCGCGAAGCGCAAGACCCGGCGCACGCAGGCTGGGGATGCCCAAGGCGACGCAGAGATGGACAAGATCGGTGATCAGCCCCTGTTCGGCCTGAATGTCGCGCAGGAGCGTCTTAGCGGTTTGAGGATCAGGGTCGGGAAGGTCGGTTTCATGGATCGACAAATCATCTAGCGACACCAAGAACGCCATACGGTCAGCTAGGGCTGGGCGGATCGTTTCATCCTCCTCCGCGCCTTCGTCCAAAGCGATCAGCGGTCCGACCTCCCCGCCATCCAACCCTTGTGCAAGGCGTGCAGCCAAAGCGGGTGCGCAACGCTCCGCCATCGTCAGCAACACGCCGCCTTGCCTGTCGAAAATACCTCGCTGCCTGATCATCTTACCGCCTGAGAGGGTCTGGGCGAGGTCGATACCACCGTCGAGTTGTTCAAGCGACGTAGACGGATGAATTTTCGTCAGGGGTGGCAGAACATTCTGCGCCGCCACCATGAATCGGTCCCGCACAGGTCCCGACCGGGACCGAACTACGATGCCGCCCAAACCAACCGGGTCAACGGCCAGCAGTTGCAGTGCGCGCAAGTGCCGATCCCACGCTGTCATCAGGCGCCCAATACGTCTTCGACAATGCGGTTGACCCGTGCGCCGCTACCCGCCTCATCCAGCGGATCACGTCGCAGACGGTGCCGTAACGCCAATGCAGCTACATCGCGGATATGAGACCGCGTTAATGCGGTGTCGTCGCGGAAGGCGGCATAGGCGCGGGCTGCTTTCAGCAGGGTCAGCTCACCACGCAGCCCGTCAGAGCCCAGCTTGATACACAGCTCTGCCACGTCGCGCAGGCATTTATCGGAGGTCTTAAGCCTTTTTAGAGACTGGCGCGCCCGTTCGATCTGATCGCGCAGCGCGGCGTCCTCAGCCTGCCAGCGCAGCATGAACGCGGCGTGGTCGTTCTCATAGGCGTCACGGCGTTTGATGACCTCGATGCGTTCGTCAATGTCCGTTGGTGAGGCGACATCGACGCAAAGCCCGAACCGGTCCAGTAGTTGCGGACGCAGTTCGCCCTCCTCAGGGTTACCGGAACCGACCAACACAAAACGGGCGGCGTGCCGGATCGACAGGCCTTCCCGTTCAATCACGTTCTCACCCGATTGGGCCACGTCAAGCAGCAGGTCAACGATATGATCCTCCAGCAGGTTGACCTCATCGATATATAGATACCCTCGGTTTGCCTGCGCCAGAAGACCTGGTTGAAACGCCTTCTCCCCGTTTGTTAGAGCCTTTTCAATGTCGAGTGCCCCGGTTACCCGATCCTCCGATGCGCCAAGCGGAAGATCGACAACGGGGGTGGGGATCCGGTGGTTCACCCGGCCTTTCACACTGGCCCAGTCCGGGCAGTCGGCGGCCTGCTCGCTGTTGACGGGACAGCCTTTAACGGCCTTGATCGGCGGAAGCAGTGCTGCCAAGGCCCGCACCGCTGTGGATTTTCCGGTTCCGCGATCCCCGAACACGAGAACCCCGCCGATGCTTGGGTCGACAGCTGTCAGAATCATCGCGCGCTTCATATCGGTCTGCCCGACGATGGCGGAGAAAGGAAATGGCGGTTTCATGAGGGCTCCAATTCTTTCAGTGGCGATGCGCCGTCCCAGGTGCCGTGATGGGCGAGGACGCGGAAGCGGGCGTACAGTTCTTCCTTGAACCAGCCTTCACGGCGCACGGCGTTAATGGCCTCGGCGTGGTGCCCGGTGCGGGCGAACTGCGCCATGCGCTGTGCGTCTGGCCATATGGAGAAAGTGACCTGATGCAGCCAGGGCACCTCCCCTATGCCTATCTTGAACAGCACATGCGGATCTTTCCCGATCACGCGGGAGATATTGGGAACACGTCGCCAAAAGCGCATCAGGATACCGGGCTTTATCGTGGCGCGGGTCAGGACCGCCAGAGGGCCAATTCCGGCAGGATTAGAGACCAAAAATGGTGACTGCTGCGCCCACTCACCCCGGACTGATTCTGTGCCCATATGCACCGTCCAGCTTTCTGAGGCGCGGCTGCGGTAGCGCCTGAAAATACCTGCATCAGCGGTATGCGTTTCAGCAGTTTCCAAATCCGGCCATGTGGTCAGGATCGCGTAGACGGCTGTGTTCGGTATTGGGGTAAACCCCTCGCCTGATCCCGACCCGCAGAGCTTCCAGAAACCCACATCCGGGAGCCGCGCTACCGCAGGCCGGGCGAGCCCCATCATGGCAAAGGCCCATAGCCGCGTTGAAAGCGACTGGAAACGGAAAAAGCTGAGGCTGACGACCTGTGGCACGTGGTTCGGATTCCTGAATTCTTAGAGCAGGCTTACATATTTTCTGTCATATGCAAAGATAGCGGACAGCAAGATTGTAAATCAAACTAGACAGTCGTAACATTCCACTATCATGACTCATCAACAACAAATCACAGAAGACAATCGCGCCATCGTCATCGGTGCCGGCCTTGGTGGGCTTGCCGCCGCGATGCGCTTGGGTGCGAAAGGCTATGCCGTGACCGTGCTGGACCGGTTGGACCGGGCAGGCGGGCGTGGCAGCTCCATCGATCAGGACGGGCACCGCTTTGACCTTGGCCCAACCATCGTCACCGTGCCGCAAGTGTTCGAGACACTGTGGAGCGATTGCGGCGAAGATTTTCATAGCGACGTCGATCTGCGCCCGCTTGCGCCGTTCTACGAGATCAGGTGGCGCGATGGCACGCGGTTCGAGGCTCATAGCGACACTGACCGCATGAAGACCGAAGTTGCCAAGATCAACCCGCAGGATGTGCCGGGGTATGAGCGTTTCCTCAGCGACAGCGCCAAACGCTATGTTGTCGGGTTCGAGGGGATGCTGACCAAGCCGATGCACCGGCTATGGGAAACCATCCGCGTGCTGCCGGAATTTGCGAAGCTGCGCGCGGATCGGTCGATCCACGGGCTGGTGAAGACCCGCGTCAAAGACCCTAAGCTGCAAATGGCGCTGTCGTTCCACCCGCTTTTCATCGGTGGTGACCCGATGCATGTGACCTCCATGTACGCGCTTGTGGCGCATTTGGAGAAAGAGTTTGGCGTGCACTACGCGATGGGCGGGGTTCAGGCGATTGCCGATGCGATGGCACGTGTCATTCGCAAGCAAGGCGGGCAGATCCGGCAGGGTGCGCAGGTTGATGAAATTCTGGTATCCGGCGGAAAGGCGCAAGGGGTAACGCTTGATGGCGGCGAGGTGCTGCAAGCGCCGCTGGTCGTCAGCAATGCGGATGCGGGCCACACCTACAGCCATCTGTTGCGAAACCATCGCAAGAAGCGCTGGACCGGACCAAAGCTGGGCCGACAGCGCTGGTCGGCTGGGCTTTACGTCTGGTATTTTGGAACCAAGGGCACGGCGGGCAAATGGTCTGACCTTGGGCACCATACGATTTTGAACGGCCAGGGCTATACGAGCCTTCTGAAGGAAATCTTCATCAAAGGTCGACTGTCAGACGACATGAGCCTCTACATCCATCGCCCCTCTGTCACTGATCCGAGCGTCGCTCCTGAAGGAGATGACACGTTCTATGTATTGTCCCCTGTGCCGCATCTGGGCTGGGACAACCCGGTCGACTGGAAGAGCGAAGAACCAATATACCGCGACAAGGTTTCCGCTGTGTTAGAGACTGTTATGCCCGGTTTCCGCGACCACATCTCGACAGAGCTGGTCTTTACACCGGAGACTTTCCGCGACCGCTACCTGTCGCCCCATGGCTGCGGTTTCTCGATGGAGCCGCGCATTGCCCAAAGCGCCTGGTTTCGCCCGCATAATGTCAGCGAAGAGGCCGAGGGGCTGTTCCTTGTGGGCGCTGGCACGCATCCGGGTGCCGGACTGCCCGGCGTTGTTTCCAGCGCAGAGGTTATCGACGCGCTGATCCCGGCCGTGCCGCAAGCGTACCGACAAAACCAGATGGCCGCCGAATGATTGCGCCGTCTGATCTTGAGCATTGCCGCGCCGTCATCCGCACCGGGTCGCTCTCGTTTCATGCGGCCTCCAAACTACTGCCTGCCAAGGTGCGCGATCCTGCCTTGGCGCTTTATGCCTTCTGTCGGCTTGCCGATGACGAGGTTGATGAGGGTCAGCAAAAGGGGCGGGCCGTTCTTGACCTGCAGGCGCGTCTTGATGCGGCCTATGCCGGCACGCCGCGCAACGCGCCTGAGGATCGCGCCTTTGCGGCAATTATCGAGGAATTTGATATGCCGCGCGCCCTGCCCGAAGCGCTGCTTGAGGGGCTTGCCTGGGACGCAGTAGAGCGGCGCTACCAAAGCCTGTCGGACGTGCGGGCCTATTCGGCGCGGGTGGCCTCGGCGGTTGGGGCGATGATGTGCGTTTTGATGCGGGTCCGGGACGCGGATGCCTTAGCGCGGGCCTGCGATCTGGGCGTCGCGATGCAGCTGACCAACATTGCCCGCGACGTAGGGGAGGACGCGCGCGCGCGCCGTATCTACCTGCCCCTCAACTGGCTTTCGGAGGCCGGCATTTCGGTCGATGACTTCTTTACGTCACCTGAGGCAAGCGCGCCCGTCAAACGCTTCACCCGACGTCTGTTGGCGGAGGCAAATAGGCTCTATATACGCTCTGAGGCCGGTATTTCGTCGCTGCCACCAAGCGCGCGCACTGGCATATTTGCAGCGCGCTACATCTATGCCGGTATTGGCGGCGCGGTTGCCCGAAACGGTTTTGACAGCGTCAACCATCGGGGCCGGACGAGCAAAGGCCAGAAGCTGGCATTGGTCGGCAAATCAGCCCTTCGGGCGGGGGCCACACTTTGCCTGCCTCAATCGCCCGTTATCTTCGCCAAGCCATTGCCGGAGGTTCAGTTTCTGGTCGACGCTGCTGCACAAGGTTCGCGCCCTGCCATGAATACCCGTGCTGCGGCGTTGTTGGACCTGTTGGCCGAGATAAAGGCACGGGAAAGCTCCCACGAGATTGCGGCGCAGTGACAATGTCGCTAGGAGGACACGATGGATGTCATGCTTTTCATCATCTTCTTCGTGACCTGCGGCGCTGCAGGGTCAACCGGGGCGGCATTCCCTCCAGGTGAATGGTACAAGACCCTAAACAAGCCTGACTGGACGCCGCCTGACTGGGTTTTCCCCGTCGCCTGGAGCAGCATTTACTTGCTGATCTCCTTCGCCGGTGCTCGGGTCGCAATGATGAATGATAGCGGGACGGCGTTGGCCTTTTGGGCCATGCAGGCCGGTTTCAGTACCCTATGGACGCCTATCTTTTTCGGCCTGCGCCGGATCAAAGGCGCATTATTTGTGATGGCCCCGCTTTGGGTCGCGGTGCTGGCTTGCACGATCACTCATATGCAACTTGACCTTTGGGCGGGGCTGGCCTTCGTGCCCTACCTCATCTGGGTCAGTGTCGCGGCGGCGTTGAACTTTACCGTCTGGCGGATGAACCCAAACGTGTCGCCGCTGGACTTGTCAAAGCTTTAGAACTGCCAGCCCGCGCGACGTGGCACCCGGACGGCCAACATCGGTTTAAGCAGCGGCTGGCGGTAACGGTTCAGATCCAGCGCCTCATGTACGCCTTCTACGGTTTCCCCGTTGATCCGGGTCTGCACGACAGACCGCGAATAAAAAGGCGCGTCGAGCATGGGCTTGATCTGCTTCGGTGTGACACCGGGGTCTGCCCGCGTCTCCCGCCTTAGCGCCCACAGCGTGCGTTTGAACGGGGTCCGCTTCGGCGCATCAATCATCCGCGCCTGACCATCTGGATCAAACGCAATGGCGGCATCTAGCACAGATCCATCCCGCCGCGCGGCATCGTAAAAGCAAGTCGCGCCGTCACGAGTCGGGTAGCGGCCCCATGTCCAGTAGGAGAAATCTTTTTCCAACGGGCGCGTGCCGAAATTCGCGTCGAAATAGCCATGGCCGTCGAACTGCCATCCCGGTGCCTGTAGATCGACCTTGATCCGCGAGGTGGGCGCGAAGGGCCGCCAGACATGGGCGCCGTCTTGCGTCAGCGGTAGCTCAACATTGCTGATCGCTGAAGGCGTGACCGTTATCCGCCCTCGAACACTGGAGACCAGCGGTAGGGACGACACTTCGTTGATATCGATAACCAGCTCGGTCCCCGTCCAGCGCATGGCGGACGGGCCAACCTCAAAAGTGTCAGGGCTTCGACGTAGGGCCGCCTCCCCCCGGTCAGTCATGGTGAACCGCCCGCCGGGTCCGTAGGTGGCCACGTTTATACAGCAGTGATTGGCGGGGTTGCCGCGGCCCGACCAGTGATACCATGGCGAAAAAACAGACCCTATAAAACCTATGACCGAGACGGCCCTGCTGCCGTCATCGCTGACCCCGTCGACAGACCACCACGCGTAACCCGTTGGCGGAACGTCGATGTTGAACTGAGGTCGCTCAAGATCGCCGCGGCCGCGTGCCGTGCGGAGAGCGTCGCCATCGGCACCCCCGCCCCCGGATGCGCCCCGCCGCCCACCAGATAAAGCCCCTTGATCGGCGTTCGCGCCGTCGGGCGTTTGAAGGCCGCCATCAGCCCGTGCGGGGATCGCCCGTAAAGTGACCCGTTGCTGGCCGGAAACATCTGCCCGAACTGCGCGGGCGTCGTCAGCGCCGCCGGACCCGGCACCGGGCTGAAGTTGAGGCCGAATTGTTTCAGGCGGTTTACGGTACGTGTCTGGCATTTGGTTACCTCCTCTGGTGAGGGCGTGTCGCCGTCTGGCGCGGGCGGGCCGTTCATGATGATTTCGAACCGCTCCTGGCCCTCGGGTGCGCCGCCTGCAAAGCGGTCCTGAGCGCAGATGTATAGGGTGGGGTCATCGGGCATGCGGCCATCAGCCAACGGCCCGAACTCCCCCGCCGGGTTATCACCGAAAAACACGTTATGGCCCGCCAACTGCGGACCCGTGACCTTGGCGGCAAAGGCGTTAACATAGGCCGACAGGCTGCGCGGCTGGGTCTGCGTGGCAGTGACAGCAGACGAACAATCACTGCCTATCTTGCCCATACGCAACGCGCGCGGGTCGCCGTTGAACAGAACGATATCGACGGCAAAAGCCTCAGAACCGGTAGTGACCGTGAGTTTCTTTCCGCTGCGTCGGACATCCGCCACGTCCTGATCATATAGAAATGTCGCGCCAAACTTCTGGGCCAATGCCTCTATGCTTTTGGCAAGCTGGTGCATGCCGCCTTTGACATGCCATACGCCTTGCGCCTCGGCATCGGCGATCAGGCTCACAATCGCGGGCGAGGCATCAGGCCGCCCGCCCACATAGGTCGCATAACGGGCAAAGAGCTGGACCAGCTTGGGTTCCGCGAACTGCGCCTTGAGGCTTGAAGCCAGATTGCGATGCGGGGCCATGGCAGGAATCAGGGCGGGCTGCCGCATAACCTGGGTGGCCAGCGTCATTTGCGACGGGCGCGCGGCGCGCATCATGGGGCTGTCAAAGGCTTGAAAAAGGGCGGCTGCGCGGGCCGAAAAACGTTCAAATTCGCGTCCGGCTTTGCTGCCAAAGCACGCGGCAACATTGGCGGCTGAGGCCGCGCGATCGGCCATCAGGTCGAGGCATGTGCCGTCTTGCCAGAAATGACGCGCCAGAATCGGCTCAGGGATCAGGGTGATATGGTCTTCCAGCCGCTCCGCCACATCGGCAAAAAGCGCCTCAAACACGGGTTTCATCGTCAAAACCGTGGGCCCTGCATCGACAGGCCCCGCCTCCGAGTGGACAGTGCGCATCTTGCCGCCGGGCGTGCTGTGACGCTCCAACACGGTGACGGAAAGCCCCGCATGGCTCAGCCGCAGCGCAGCCGCCAGCCCGCCGATGCCTGCGCCGATGATTGCGACATGTGGGATCGTATCTGTCATGAGGTCCTTACGCGTCAATTGTCAGATCAGATTGACAACTAATGCGAAATCTGTCCAGTTTAGTTTACACAAGGCCTCGCGGGACCCGCGGCGCGTCATGTTTACAACCGGGAGAGAGCGCATGGGTTTTTCAAAACGGATCGACACCGCAATTTCCCGCGCCATCAGATCGGGTCAGGCTGCCCCGTCACCCGGCAAACTCGCCTCCGCGCTGCATTACACAGTAAACCCGGGTGGCGCGCGGATCAGGCCCACAATACTTATGAGCGTTGCGGCCGCATGTGGCGATGACCAACCAAAGCTGGCGGATGCCGCCGCCGCCGCGCTGGAGCTGATCCATTGCGCTTCGCTTGTCCATGACGACCTGCCTTGCTTTGACGATGCGGAAACGCGCCGCGGCAAGCCCTCCGTCCACCGCGCCTTTGGGGAGCCGCTTGCGGTCCTGACTGGCGACAGTCTGATCATCATGGCCTTTGAGGTGCTGGCGCGTGTGGCGCAGATAGATCCGGTTCGGGCCTCGCAATTGATGCTGGTCCTTGCCAACCGGACAGGTATGCCAAATGGCATTTGCGCGGGCCAGGGCTGGGAAAGCGAACAGACGGTCGACCTGTCCGCCTACCACCGGGCCAAGACCGGCGCGCTGTTTATTGCCGCGACCCAGATGGGTGCGATTGCGGCGGGGCAGGACCCCGACCAGTGGGAAGAACTTGGCGCCCGGATTGGCGAGGCTTTTCAGGTGGCTGACGATTTGCGCGACGCGCTTTATGACGAGGAAGCGCTGGGCAAGCCCGTGGGGCAGGATGATTTGCATGGCCGCCCCAATGCCGTGACGGAGCTGGGCGTAGACGGCGCGATCCAGCGCATGCGCGATATTCTGAGCGGCGCGATCTCTTCCATCCCGAAATGTCCGGGGGAGGCGATGCTGGCGCAAATGGTGACCGCGCAGGCCGAGGTGCTTACCCCGATCAAATGGCGCGCCCAGAAGACAGCCGTGCCCGGCGAGTAGGGTCTGATGACCTTCGCCCCCTCAGATATCCCTTTGCGAGCCAATGCCGGCACGTCTTTCGCGACGCGGCTTTTCGCCTCACGGAAGTTTCAGAAATGGGCAGCGCGGTTTCCATTCACCCGCCGGCTCGTCCGCCGCGAGGGCGAGCATATGTTCGACCTCGTGGCGGGCTTCTGCCATTCCCAGGTGCTGATGGCGCTGGTCAAGCTTAACGTCCTGTCAGACCTGCTGGATCAGCCACAAACCGCGCGAGCATTGGCGCATCGTACAGAAGTGCCTTTGGCGCGGATGGAGGTGTTACTGCGGGCTGGGCAGGCGCTAGAGCTTGTGAAACGCGGCAGTGGCGAACGCTACCGTCTGACCCGTCGGGGGGCCGCTCTGATGGGGGTTCCGGGCCTTGCGGATATGATTGCCCATCACGATGTGCTTTACCGTGACCTGGCGGACCCTGTCGCCTTCTTCCGTGGCGAGACGGAGACGGAGCTGGCGCAGTTCTGGCCTTATGTTTTCGGTGGCGAGATGGCCCCTGGTGCCGCCGCTACCTATTCCGACCTGATGGCCGAAAGCCAGGTTCTGGTTGCCGAAGACACATTGCGCGCGGTGTCTTTCGGTAAAACCCGTAAGCTGATGGATGTGGGCGGCGGCACCGGGGCTTTCCTTGAGGCTGCAGGCGCGCAGCATGACGGGCTGGCTCTGCGGTTGTTTGATCTACCAGAGGTCGTTCCCGCCGCAGAGGTGCGGTTTGCTGCTGCCGGCATGACCGACCGGTCGGAAACTTGCGCGGGCTCCTTCAAAACCGATCCGCTGCCTGAAGGGGCAGACACGATTTCGCTCGTGCGGGTGCTCTATGACCACAGTGATTCTACGGTTCGGGAGTTATTGGCAAAATGCTTGAACGCTCTACCTGCCGGCGGGCGGCTTGTGATCTCCGAGCCGATGTCGGGCGGCGATAAGCCAAGCCGGTCGGGGGACGCCTATTTTGCGCTTTACACGATGGCGATGCAGACCGGAAAAGCACGTTCTGCCGCTGAAATCGCGCGGCTTTGCGCTGATGCGGGGTTCAGCAACATCGCCGCGCCACGCGCCGCAAGACCCTTTGTCACGCAGGTTGTGACCGCCTGCCGGGACTGACATTTCCAACTGTCTAATTAAGTTGACACATTGTAACGTCAGATTTACCTTACAATTAATGACCCCACCAAACGGCGAGTCTTTTCTGCCGGAAAAAAGGTGCGGAACAACTGGGAGCGACGGGTGTACACAACTGCCGTCACATTGCAAAATCCAAAGCAGCTGGGCCTGTCCCGGCTGGCCTTGCGTGAACCAACCGCTGACCAGATTGTCGTCCGTGTCACCCATTCGGGCATTTCCACCGGCACAGAAAAACTGTTCTGGACCGGTGAGATGCCCCCATTTCCCGGCATGGGATACCCTCTTGTGCCCGGCTACGAAGCTGCGGGCGAGGTTGTCGACGCGCCATCGGCGTCAACGTTAAACATTGGCGACCGCGTGTTCGTGCCGGGCGCAAATTGCTATGAGGGTGCGTTCGGCCTGTTTGGTGGGGCGTCCAGCCTTCTGGTCACCGATCCCGACCGCGCGATCAAGATCGACGCAGGGCTCGGCGCGGAGGGGGCCTTGCTGGCGCTCGCGGCCACCGCACGTCACGCGATTGCCGGCCCGCGCAACACGGTGCCTGATCTGATTGTCGGCCACGGCGTCCTTGGGCGCCTGCTTGCCCGGCTGACCATCGCCTGCGGCGCGCCTGCGCCCACGGTTTGGGAAATTGATCCAACCCGCCGTACCGGCGCAGAAGAGTATGACGTGATCGCGCCTGACGCCGATCCGCGCCGCGATTATCAGGCCATCTATGACGCCTCCGGCAGCGCTGCTGTTCTGGGCGATCTGATTGGTCGGATTGCCAAGGGTGGCGAGATCGTGTTGGCCGGCTTCTATGCCGAGCCGATCAGCTTTGCCTTCCCACCTGCCTTCATGAAGGAGGCCCGGTTGCGGGTCGCCGCTGAATGGACGCCGGACGACCTGTCTGCCACGCGCGGCCTGATCGAGGCGGGGGCGCTTAGCCTTGCCGGACTGATCACGCACCGCGCCCAAGCGGCAGACGCAAGTGACGCATATGAGACGGCTTTCACGGATCCGGCCTGCCTGAAAATGATCCTCGATTGGGAGGGGCACGCATGACCCTAGATATTCCGAACCTCAAATCCGGGGACACGATCAGCGACTTCGACCAGCGGTTGCGCGACGAGGCCAACGAGGACCTTGCCGACATCATCGCTGAGGAGCCGACGTCTAAAACGCAAATCATCGCGATCTACGGCAAAGGGGGCATTGGCAAGTCCTTCACGCTCGCAAATCTCAGCCATATGATGGCCGAGCAGGGCAAGCGTGTGCTGCTGATTGGGTGTGACCCGAAATCGGACACAACCTCCCTCCTGTTTGGTGGCAAGGCTTGCCCGACAATTATCGAGACCTCGACAAAGAAGAAGCTGGCCGGCGAAGAGGTGCAGATCGGCGACGTCTGCTTCAAGCGCGGCGGCGTTTTCGCGATGGAGCTTGGCGGCCCCGAAGTCGGTCGCGGATGTGGCGGGCGTGGCATCATCCACGGGTTCGAGCTGCTCGAAAAGCTGGGCTTCCACGATTGGGATTTCGACTACGTGCTTCTGGATTTCCTGGGCGACGTGGTCTGCGGCGGCTTCGGTTTGCCGATCGCGCGCGACATGGCGCAGAAGGTGATCCTGGTCGCCTCCAACGATTTGCAGTCGCTCTATGTGGCCAACAATGTGTGCTCGGCCGTTGAATATTTCCGCAGGCTCGGCGGCAATGTTGGCGTCGCCGGGCTGGTGATCAACAAGGATGACGGCACCGGCGAGGCGCAGGCCTTTGCCGACGCGGTCGACATCCCGGTGCTGGCGGCCATTCCGCAGGATGATGACCTGCGCAAGAAATCGGCGAATTACCAGATTGTCGGCACCGACCAAAGCCAATGGGGCGGGCTGTTTGCAGCCCTTGGCGAGAATGTCGCCGTGGCCCCGCCGGTGCGCCCCGCGCCACTGGATCAGGACGGGCTACTGGGCCTTTTCGACAGCAAGGAAACCGGCGGAGACGTGGTCCTGGAACCAGCCACCGACACGGATATGCGCGGCAAGAACGCGCAACCCAAGGAAAGCCTCGAAGTGGTGTATGACGATGTTTGATCTGGACCGCCTTGAGCAGCTGGATGACGGCCTGCGCACCACGCTGAGGCTGGACCGCGCCTGCACCGTCCCGACCGATGAGTTGTTGGAGCGCGCAGAGCAGGCCCGGACCCGCTTTCGCGAAATTAACAGCGTCGTTACCAAATACTGCGCGGAGCTGCGTCAGGAATGACCGGTGAGGTCACATATGACCACGCTGCGGCGGTTGAAGTCGAAACCGGCACTGAGGTGCAGGGTCGTGATGCGCCCTTGCCGCAGGACGGGCTGGGCTGCCATTCGGGCGCCAAGCTGACGGAGGCCGCGCGCAGCGCGGGCGCCTCTGACATTCTGGATCAATACGCCGCCGACTACCCGCAAGGTCCGCATGATAAGCCGCAAAGCATGTGCCCGGCCTTTGGCTCGCTGCGCGTCGGGCTGCGGATGAAGCGGGTTGCAACGATCCTGTCGGGCTCGGCCTGCTGCGTCTATGGGCTGACCTTCGTGTCGCATTTCTACGGCGCACGCCGGTCGGTGGGTTATGTACCGTTCAATTCTGAAAGCCTGGTGACGGGCAAGCTGTTCGAAGATATTCGCGAAAGCGTCCACGACATAGCCGATCCAGAGAGATACGACGCGATTGTCGTGACCAATCTGTGCGTACCGACCGCGTCGGGCGTGCCGCTGCGGCTACTGCCGGACGAAATCAACGGCGTACGAATTGTGGGCATCGACGTGCCCGGCTTTGGTGTCCCGACCCATGCAGAAGCCAAGGATGTCCTTGCCGGCGCGATGCTGAAATACGCCCGTGAGGAGATCGAGGCCGGACCGGTCGCCATGCCCGCCAGCGGTAAGTCGGACCGGCCGACGGTCTCCCTGCTGGGTGAGATGTTCCCGGCAGACCCGATGATGATTGGCCAGATGCTTGACCCGCTTGGGCTGGCTGTGGGCCCTGTCGTTCCTTGCCGCGAATGGCGGGAGCTTTACGCAGCCCTTGACTGCGGCGCGGTTGCGGCGATCCACCCGTTCTACACGGCCGCAGTGCGCGAATTTCAGGCTGCTGGCCGTCCGGTGGTGGGCTCCGCCCCCGTGGGCCATGACGGCACCGCCGCGTGGTTGGCGGCGATTGGTGACGCGTTCAACATCGACAAGGACCGGATTGCGGCCGCTCAAAACCGTTTCCTGCCCGCGATCAAAGGCGCTCTTGCAGCGATGCAAGTGAAGGGCACCATTACGCTGTCAGGCTATGAGGGCAGCGAGCTACTGGTCGCCCGCCTACTGATCGAAAGCGGCGCGGATATTCCTTACGTGGGCACCGCCTGCGCCAAGTCACCTTGGAGTGCCGATGACGCGGCATGGCTGGAAGCCAAAGGCGTGAAGGTCAAATTCCGCGCCTCGCTGGAAGACGACTGCGCAGCCATGGAAGCCATCAAGCCTGATCTGGCCATCGGCACCACCCCGGTCGTTCAAAAGGGCAAAGAGCTGGGTATCCCCTCGCTTTACTTTACCAACCTGATTTCCGCCCGCCCCCTGATGGGTGTGGCTGGTGCAGGCTCGCTGGCGCAGGTCGTTAACGGGGCCATGGCCAACAAGGACCGGATGGACCACATGCGGGCTTTCTTCGAAGGCGTCGGTACAAAGGACACGGCAGGTGTCTGGGAAGGCGCGCCGAACCTGCAGCCGTCCTTCCGGGCGCTCAACGCCAAGAAACTGGAACGCGCCGCCAAGGCCGCCAAAGCGGCGGAGATGGTTTAGTGGTAAAATATTTCACATATTTTGCCGCCGGCGCGGAGAAGCGAGTTTCGCAGAAACCTGCGGCCGCGCACCTCTGCAAGGAGGGCGCAACGTGTTAATCCAAGATCACGACAGAGCGGGCGGCTACTGGGGCGCGGTTTACGCATTTTGCGCCGTCAAAGGGCTGCAATGCGTGATTGACGGCCCTGTCGGTTGTGAAAACCTGCCGGTCACATCGGTGTTGCATTACACCGACGCCTTGCCGCCGCATGAGCTGCCGATTGTCGTCACGGGCCTGGGCGAGGAAGAGCTGGGCCGCGACGGCACCGAAGGCGCCATGAAGCGTGCCTGGGGTACCTTGGACCCCGCTTTGCCCGCGGTTGTTGTAACCGGTTCGATTGCCGAGATGATCGGCGGTGGCGTCACGCCCATGGGGACGAATATCCAGCGCTTCCTGCCGCGCACCATTGACGAAGATCAGTGGGAAGCTGCGGACCGGGCCATGACCTGGATATTTACCGAGTTCGGCATGACCAAGGGCCGGATGCCGAAAGAGGCGAAACGCGAAGACGGGGCCGCCCCGCGCGTCAACATTCTGGGTCCGATGTATGGCACGTTTAATATGCCGTCGGATCTGGCCGAAATTCGTAGACTGGTCGAGGGGATCGGTGCGGAGGTCAACATGGTCATGCCCTTGGGCAGCCATGTGGCCGAAATGCGGAACCTGGTGAATGCGGATGTGAATATCTGCATGTACCGCGAATTTGGCCGTGGCCTGTGCGAGGTACTGAACAAGCCCTACCTGCAGGCCCCGGTTGGGGTTGAAAGTACCACCAAATTCCTGCGCAAGCTGGGCGAGATGCTGGGCCTCGACCCCGAACCCTTTATCGAGCGCGAGAAACATTCGACCATTAAGCCGGTCTGGGATCTGTGGCGCTCCGTCACGCAGGATTTCTTTGCGACCGCGAGCTTCGCGATTGTCGCGAATGAGACTTACGCGCGTGGGGTTCGCAACTTTCTGGAAAACGACCTTGGTCTGCCTTGCGCCTTCGCCGTCGCACGGGTGGCAGGCAAGAAGACCAATAATGATGAGGTGCGCGCCTGGATGCACGCCAAGCGGCCGCTGATTGTCATGGGGTCAATCAACGAGAAAATGTATCTGGCCGAGATGAAAGCGGGCTTTGGCCCCGCCCCGGCCTTTATCCCCGCAAGCTTTCCGGGCGCTGCCATCCGGCGCGCGACGGGCACGCCCTTCATGGGTTACGCTGGTGCCACCTATCTGGTGCAGGAGGTCTGCAATGGCCTCTTTGACAGCCTGTTTCACATTCTGCCCTTGGGCTCCGAGATGGACGCCCATGAGGCCACGCCAACGCCCTTGCGCCGCGATTTCCCATGGGACGCCGACGCGCAGGCCAAGCTGGACGAGATCGTCGCCAGCCATCCGATCCTGACCCGGATTTCCGCCGCCAAGACCCTGCGCGACGCCGCCGAAAAGAGCGCGCTTGATGCAGGGGCAGAGCGGGTTGTTCTGGAAACCGTTGAAGGACTTCAGCCAGCTTCGGGAGGAGCCAAATGACCGATTTCACTCATGAAACACCGATCAAGGAACGCCGCACGGGGTCCGTGCCGATGCGTGAATATTACGCGTATTTCGCGCTGATCTTCGTGGCGACCTTGCCGCTGTCCATTCTCACCTGGGCCCTGTCCGCCGCGCGCCGCATGGCGCTGCCGGAGAAAGGCCCGATCAAAGCTGCTTGGAGCCAAGCGCAGATCATCACGCCGAGGATCTTCTCAGCGTAGCACAAGGATTCAATCTGTCGGGTCGAGACGATGGGTTACATGAGGTTCGCCACTCCCCCCCGGGGTGGTGGATTAGGGCAACGGATGAGCCGTTGTCGTAACCCAGCCGCGGGGGGCTCGCGGCGTCAGTACGATTTTTTCAAAGGAGAAAAAATATGGCTGATAAAACCGACCTGTCATTCACAGGTCTTACAGATGAGCAAGCGCAGGAATTGCACTCGGTCTATCTGAGCGGCTTCTACCTTTTCGCCTCCGTGGCGACGGTCGCTCACATTCTGACCTATTTCAAACTGCCTTGGTTCAGCTGGGGCTAAGGAGGATCTCATATGGCACAGTTCTACAAGATCTGGCTGATCTTTGACCCACGCCGCGTTTTCGTGGCGCAGGGTGTGTTCCTCTTCCTGCTGGCAGCGATGATTCACCTCGTCCTGCTGAGCAACCCAGAGACCAACTGGTTCGACCGCGCCTTCGGCGGCGTCGAAGCCAGCGAGTAAGCTCAGTCGCAAGACATAGCTGCGGGCGGGGCGATCCTCCGCCCGCGGCAAACGACCCAACAGATTTGCGCGACGCGGCACCAGCCGACGGGCGCGCGTAAGGAGACAGAAGATGGCACAGCTCACCTTCGAGAGAAAATATCGCGTTCGGGGCGGCACGTTGGTCGGCGGTGACCTGTTCGACTTCTGGGTGGGGCCTTTCTATGTGGGCTTCTTCGGCGTCACGACGTTCTTTTTCGCCGCTTTAGGCACAATCATGATTTTCTACGGGGCCGCCCTTGGCGACACCTGGAACCCCTGGCTGATCTCCATTGATCCGCCCAGCCTGGAGGTTGGCCTTGGCGTCGCCCCCCTGGCCGAGGGCGGGATATGGCAAATCGTCACTTTCTGCGCGACGCTGGCTTTCCTGAGCTGGATGATGCGCGAGGTTGAGATATGCCGGAAGCTGGGGATGGGCTACCACGTCCCCTTCGCGTTCAGCATCGCGATCCTGGCCTATGTGACGCTTGTCATCATCCGCCCGGTGCTGCTGGGGGCCTGGGGTCACGGCTTCCCCTATGGCATCTTCAGCCACCTCGATTGGGTGAACAACGTGGGCTACGCCTATGGCAACTTCCACTACAACCCCGCGCATATGATCGCGATCACCTTCTTCTTCACCACCTGTCTGGCGCTTGCGCTGCACGGCTCGCTGGTGCTGTCGGCGGTCAACACTCCGAAAGGCAAGGAAATCGCGAGCCCCGACCACGAGGACACCTATTTCCGCGACCTGATTGGCTACTCCATCGGGCCATTGGGTATCCACCGGCTGGGCCTGTTTCTGGCGCTGCAAGCCGTCATTTGGTCGGCCATCTGCATCGTGATCTCGGGCACCATCTGGTTCGACACTTGGGCCGAGTGGTGGGACTGGTGGCTGCAACTGCCCTGGTGGGCTGACATTGAAGGGGGGGTAAACGGGTAATGGAATATCAAAACATCTTCACCCAGGTACAGGTTCAGGGGCCGCCCGAAATGGGCGTCGACCCCGGAGACCTGACCCGCGAGCGGACCAAATCCGCACGCTTCTCAAAACTGGCAGGCCTCTTTGGCAACGCGCAGCTTGGCCCGATCTACCTTGGCCCTTTCGGCGTCGTGTCGCTGGCAACCGGTCTGCTGTGGTTCTTCATCTGCGGCATGAGCTTTTGGGCTCAGGCGGGCTACAACCCGGCGGTCTTCCTGCGCGATCTGTTCTGGTTCTCGCTTGAACCCCCGGCAGAGGAATACGGGCTGGGCATGGCACCTCTGGCAGAGGGAGGGGCATGGATCATCGCGTCCTTCTTCCTGCTGATCTCGGTCTGTGCCTGGTGGATCCGCACGTACCTGCGGGCCGAACAGCTGGGCATGGGCAAGCATGTGTCCTGGGCCTTTGCCTCCGCCATCTGGCTGTTCCTGGTGCTGGGCCTGATCCGGCCGGTCCTCATGGGGTCGTGGTCTGAGGCCGTGCCTTACGGCATCTTCAGCCACCTCGATTGGACCAACCTGTTTTCGCTGACCTATGGCAACTTGTTCTACAACCCGTTCCACGCGCTTAGCATCGCTTTCCTCTATGGCTCGGCCCTGCTGTTTGCGATGCATGGGGCCACCATTCTGGCGGTCAGCCGCTACGGCGGCGAGCGCGAGATAGAGCAGATCGTGGACCGTGGCACAGCGTCCGAGCGTGCGGCCCTGTTCTGGCGCTGGACCATGGGCTTCAACGCCACGATGGAAGGCATTCACCGCTGGGCGTGGTGGTTTGCAGTGCTGACGACGCTGACCGGCGGCATTGGCATTCTGCTGACTGGCACGGTCGTCGATAACTGGTTTGTCTGGGCGCAGGAGCATGGCTTCGCGAACCCTGACGGCTGATGGAGAGGAGATCACCCATGACGGAGAACCACGACTACCTCGGGATGGACCGCGATCCCAATCTGCAGCTGAAGGCCTCAGTGCTGGTGCTGCAGCTGAAGGGGGCGGGTTACGCCGCGCTCTTCTGTCTGGCCGCGGTATTAACGATCTGGGCGCTTTACGGGATCGGCTTGCTGCTGCCTGAGGAGAGCCGGGAGACCGAGGATCCGACGCCGTTCAGCTACGTGCTGCCGGTCGATGAGACACCTCGCGCGTAGCTTCGCGCGGATGGGACACGGCGCAGGGGCATAGCCCGCCCCACGCGCGCCGGACCGAATTCAGGCCGCCCGGTCCCTTGGGTCGCCTGGATACGCTGGGGGCTCGACACCCCAGCACCTCCTGTTGGCTACGGGAGACAGGTGGCGCCATACCTTCCCGTATTGGTGCCCCTGTTCCCGGGCCAACAGGTTACCCTACCAAGCTTGTCGAGCACCCGTGCCTTGCGTCGAGAAAGGACCCTAACAATGCCAAATACGCCGCTACTGGACCGTGTATCGCGCCCTGCTGACCTGAAAGGGCTCAGCGATATCGAGCTTGACCAGCTGTCAGACGAGCTTCGGGCCGAGGTGATCGAGGCGGTTGCCACGACGGGGGGGCACTTGGGGTCATCGCTTGGTGTGGTTGAATTGACCGTTGCCCTGCATGCTGTCTTCGACACCCCGCGCGACAAACTGATCTGGGACGTCGGTCACCAATGCTATCCGCACAAGGTGCTGACGGGCCGCCGCGACCGGATGAAAACCCTACGACAGGAGGGCGGGATATCCGGGTTCACGAAACGCAGCGAGTCTGAGTATGACCCGTTCGGGGCCGCGCATTCCTCAACCTCCATTTCGGCAGCACTTGGCTTTACCGTGGCGCGTGATATGGGTGCGCCCACGGGGGACGCGATCGCGGTAATCGGGGATGGCTCCATCTCAGCCGGGATGGCTTATGAGGCGATGAACAACGCGGGCGCAGAGGGGCGGCGCATGTTCGTCATCCTCAATGATAATGAGATGAGCATCGCCCCGCCGGTCGGTGCCATGTCGCAATATCTCTCTGGGCTTTACGCCTCCCCCATGGGGAACCTGCAAAACGTCGCCGAAGGGTTCGAAGCCGCTTTGCCCGGCCCCCTGCGCGACCATGCCCGCCGCGCGCGGCAACTGGTGACCGGGGCCGTCGGCGCGCAAGGCACGTTATTTGAGGAGCTGGGCTTTCAATATATAGGCCCGATCAACGGCCATGACATGACGCAGCTTCTGGGCGTCCTGCGCTCTGCGCGTGCGCGGGCCACGGGGCCGGTGCTGATCCATTGCTGCACGGTCAAGGGCAAAGGCTACGCCCCGGCGGAGAATTCTGCCGACAAATATCACGGTGTCTCCAAATTCGATGTGGCCAGTGGCACTCAGAACAAATCCCGCCCGAACGCGCCGAGCTACACAAAGGTATTCGGTCAGGCACTGGCGAAAGAGGCTGAAACAGACCTTGATATTGTTGGCATCACCGCCGCGATGCCGTCTGGCACGGGGATGGATATCTTCGCCAAGACCCACCCAGCCCGGATGTTTGACGTGGGCATTGCCGAGCAACATGGCGTGACCTTTGCAGCAGGCCTTGCGGCGGCCGGGCTAAAGCCCTTCTGCGCCATCTATTCGACTTTCCTACAACGGGGCTACGACCAGATTGTCCATGACGTTGCCTTGCAAAACCTACCGGTGCGCTTTGCGATTGACCGGGCGGGGCTTGTCGGCGCGGACGGGGCGACCCATGCCGGCGCGTTTGACGTGGGCTACCTTGCCGCGCTGCCCAACATTGTGGTCATGGCCGCGTCGGACGAGGCGGAGCTGATACATATGGTGGCCACAGCTGCCGCGCATGACAGCGGCCCGATTGCCTTCCGCTATCCACGAGGCGAGGGAGAAGGCACGCCGATGCCCGACCGGGGCAGCGTGCTGGAAATCGGCAAGGCGCGCGTCGTTCAAGAGGGCGAAGATGTGGCGTTGCTGTCCTTCGGTGCGCATCTGGGTGAGACCTTCAAGGCCGCTGCGCTGATGGCGCCACATCATGTGACGCCCACCATCGTGGATGCGCGTTTTGCCAAGCCGCTTGATATGGACTTGATCCGCAAGCTGGCCAAGACCCACCGCGCCATTGTCACCATTGAACAGGGCGCGCAGGGCGGTTTCGGGGCGATGGTGCTGCATGCGCTGGCGAATGGGGGACTGCTTGATGGCGGGCTCGCCATCCGCACCATGACGCTGCCCGACCGCTTCATTGATCAGGCGGCACCTGACGCGATGTATGCTGATGCGGGCATGACAGCGGCGGACATCGCCGCGACCGCATTGCAGGCGATTGGCGCTAAAATAGGGTCTATCAAAGCGCGCTAGGCGTTGGAAAGAGCCCCGAAGATCATGGCGGAGTGGCGTTCGAGATAGATGCTGAGCCAAGGGGTGAAGCGATCCGGATGGCGGCTTACCTCCGCCTTAAGGTCGTAGAAATCAATCCAGCGGGTGGCCATCACTTCATCGGGGTTCGGCGTGAAGGTCATCCCTTGCGGGGCGTGGGCCAGATACACTTCGACCAGCTCATGCTCGATCAGCCCGTTGCCGACATCTGCGCGGTACTCGACCTGCCCGCGGTGGGACGGGAAAATGCGGCTGATACCCAGCTCTTCGTTCAGCCGGCGACGGGCGCATTTGTCGGGGGACTCGTCCCATTCGGGGTGGGTACAACAGGTGTTCGCCCATAGACCCGGCGTGTGATATTTGCACATGGCACGTTGCTGTATAAGCACCTCCGTGCGGTTGCGGATAACAAAAACGGAGACCGCTTTGTGCCGTAGACCCCGCTGGTGCGCGGCCAGCTTTTCAACCGGGGTCAAAACACCGTCGACCCAGGCGGGGATCATGATTTGGGCTGTATTAGACACGTGTTTTGCTCACTAAACCGGTCAAATGCGCAAGGTTCTTGATGCCGATCTTGATGTGGGCCAGAGGCCGCGCGGCCACGAGTTTCTTGTTCATATAGGCCTCGAATGTTAGCCGCTGCACGTCGGTATCATGGCAGAGGGAGACGAACCGTTCCCGCCGCGCATCGCTGCGATAATAGGCGTTCTGCATGGCACCCAGCACCTTAAAGACCGACTTGTGTTCGCGCATAAACAGCTTACGCGCCAGTTGCAAATCGCTTGCCCGCCCGCTTTCAAGGCACGCGGCAGCAGCAGTCGCTGCCACCTGTCCGCCGACCATAGCGTAGTAAATTCCCTCGCCCGAAGATGGCGCAACCACGCCAGCTGCGTCACCGGCTAGCACCACGTCGCGGCCGTTGTCCCACCGGTCCATTGGGCGCAGCGGGATGGGCGCGCCTTCGCGGCGGATGGTCTTGCAATCGGTCAGCCCGGAGGCCGCGCGCAGGGCAGCCGTGGCCTGCTTGAGGTCGACCCCGTCAATGCCCGTGCCCATCCCGACAGATGCCTGCGCGCCATGCGGAAAGACCCAGCCGTAGAAATCGGGACTGATCGCGCCGTCATAGATCACGTCGCAGCGTTTGGGGTCGTATTGGTCCATGGCGTCCGGGGCTTCGATGATTTCGTGATAGGCGATGACATACGGGATCTTGTCGCCGCCCGGCACCTCCGCCTTGGCGACGTTTGATCGCGCGCCGTCCGCGCCAATGATCAGCTTCGTCGTAAGCTCTTGCGTGTTGCCGCTGATTTTGTCGCGGAAAATGACGGTGGGATGCCCCTCTTCGTCACGCTCAATGCGCAGGAAGGTCCCGGTGTAGCGATGTGCGCCGGCCTGCTTGGCGCGGATGCGCAGGAATTCGTCAAAATGCTCACGGTCGACCATGCCGACATAACCGTTCTCGATCGGGATATCGACCTGCCGCTGTGTGGGGGAGATCATGCGCGCCGTGTTGATCCGTGCCACGATCTGGCTGTCGGGGATGTTGAAATCCTGGATCAGCCGGGGCGGCACGGCACCGCCGCAGGGCTTGATCCGGCCCGCCCGGTCCAGCATTGCGACTTTCTTGCCTGAACGCGCCAGGTCTTCTGCCGCTGTCGCCCCCGACGGGCCACCGCCTACCACCACCACGTCATACATAGTCTATTCCCCCGGAACCATGGCGCCTTTGGCGGCGCGGTTGCAGTCAATGATGCGCGCGGCCATACCGGCGGACGCCACAAATAAAAGCGCCTCGGCGCTGAAAACGAATGAGAAGGCCGGCCCGTCAGGCATCTGCGTCCGCACCAGATCGACGGCGGCGGCACCGGTCAGGCCGCCAAAGCCTGCCGCAACCGCCTGCGCCGCGCCCCAAAGCCCCATGCGGGTGCCTTCGCGTTGATGGCGCCCCTCGGAGGCCAAAGCCATCATGCAGCCAATGGCCGCGACCGCGAACATGCCGTTGAACAGGCCCAAAAGCACCACCAGCGGCGTTAACGGCAGCGCAAGCAACTCGAAACCGGCCCCCGCGATAAGCAACAGCGCCAGGGCAGAGCCAAGACAGCCCGCCACCACCCAGGACCGCAAGGCCCCGATTTTCAGGCCGGTGGCGGCAATGCCCACGATCAGCATGCCGATGAAGACCCCGCCATTCTGAGCGCCGCTTAACGTCGTGGATTGGCCCGGGCTGTAGTCGAAGACCAGCCCGGCGAAGGGCTCCAGGATCAGCTCCTGCATGAAATAGGCGTTCATCGAGAGGAACACGAAAAGCGTGAAGTTGCGGGCTCTCGGCTCCGCCCATATCTCGCGTATGCCGTCTCGGAACGGGGTTGGCGCCTCGGGCGTCTGGGCCTGAACAGAGCCTTCTATACGTCCGACTGCCAGCACTGTGACAAGGCAGGCAAGACCGGTGACGACGGCCACAACGCTCATCAGCCGCGTTGCCGAATAGGGGTCGAGGAAGCTGCCGGATACGCCCGCGGTAACGGCGATCCCGAAGATCATCATCAACCACGTAATGGTCGCCGCCGCCGCACGGCGATGCGGGGCCGTGGCGGTTGACAGCAGCGCCAGTAGCGACGTGCCGGACGCCCCAACCCCCAGCCCGATCAGCGTGTAGGCCACGATGGAGAGGATCAGAGCAAGCGCGTAGTTCGCAGCGAACAGCGTCACGGCAAAGGCCGCAAGCAGGGCACCGGCGGCAAGGCTGACCATGCCCAGATTGATCCACCGGGTGCGGTTGCCACCCTTGTCGGAGGCAAAGCCCCACCGGGGGCGGGACAGTTGCACCCCGTAATGAAGTGCCACCAGCAGGCCGGGCAGCACGGCAGGAAGGGCGAATTCAACCACCATCAGGCGGTTCAGGGTCGACGTGGTCAGCACCACGATGGCGCCAAGACACATCTGCACCAGCCCAAGCCGCGCTATCTGCAGCCAACTCAGCGTCATGCCAGCCCCCGGATCGCGAAGGCCGCGACCATCATGCCGGATACATAAAGGGTGACGCCGGTGCCGTTATACCAGGGCGCCCGGCCTTTTGGATCGCCTAGCAGCACCCGCATGGCGAGCAGTTGGGCGATCAGCAAGGCGGCGATGGCAAGGGCGTGCAGAGATTTGTCCCAGCTAAGCAGCAGTCCGATCACCGCCACCTGCGGTAGGGCCATAACCCAGCAGGCCACCCGCGCGGCGCGCTCGGGGCCAAGCGTGACGGGAAGGGAGTTCACGCCGGTCGCGATGTCACCTTCCAGCGCTTTGAAGTCGTTCAGCGTCATGATGCCATGCGCGCCCAAACCGTAAAGCGTGGCAACGGCCAGCACGGGCAAACCCGGCGCGCCGGCGCTCAGGACGGCGGCGCCGGTGATCCAAGGCAAGGTCTCGTAGCTTAGCCCGACAAGGCCCGGCCCCCACCAGCCGGAGCGTTTCAGCCGGACCGGTTCCATCGAATAGGCCCAGGCGGCGAGCACGGCTAGTATCGTCGCGGCAAACCCCCAAAGACCCAGCTGATAGCCAATGATGAGGGACAAGACAGACATGGCCAGCGCGATCCACAGACCCCAGCGGCCCGGGATACGGCCTGACGGGATCGGACGGTTGGGCTCGTTTATGGCGTCGACATGCCGGTCGCACCAGTCATTGGCCGCCTGACTCATGCCGCAGACAAGCGGACCTGCCAGAAGCACGCCCAGCACCAGCAATCCCCATTGGCCTGAAACCGGCATGCCCGCAGAGACCGCCCCGCAGAGATAGGCCCACATCGGTGGGAACCAGGTGATTGGCTTGATCAACCGCAGCATCGCTGCGGGCTCGGGCAAGCGCCTGTCCGGTAGAGAACTCGACATACTCATGGGTGTAAACCTAGCGTTACAGTACTAGAGTCGGCAAGTGTAATGTTTTATGGACAAAGATGCCGCGGAGGGCCGCGCATGAGCCGCCCGAAGCGTGCAGGGCTATTCCATGTCGGGCGGGTCACGGGGGTCGCCCATCAGCTTCACCTCCCGTTGCGGGAAGGGGATGGAAATCTCGTTCTCTTTGAATGTGTCCCAAAGCGCCAGATAGACGTTGCCGCGAATATTGGTCAGCCCGCCGGTCGGGTCCTTGATCCAGAACCGCAGGATATAATCGACGCTGCTGTCGCCGAACCCCACGATGTGGCAGACAGGCGGCTTGAAGCTGAGCACCCGGTCCACCGATTTCGCGGCCTCAATCGCCAATTTTCGCACGACATGCGGATCGTCGTGATAGGCGGTGCCAAAGAAGATATCGAGCCGCACAAAGTCGTTTGAATGAGACCAGTTCACCACCTGATTGGTGATCAGATCCTCGTTCGGGATCAGGTATTCTTTGCCGTTACGGGTAACGACCGATGCGTAGCGCGCGCCAAGCGTATTGATCCAGCCGAACGTGTCCCCAAGACTGATCACGTCGCCGGGCTTGATGGACTTGTCGAGCAGGATGATCACGCCCGACACAAGGTTCGACACAACCTTTTGCAGACCAAAGCCAAGGCCCACGCCAATGGCACCCGAAAGCACCGCAAGGCCGGTCAGATCGATGCCAACGGCCTTCACGCCGAAATAGAAGGCCAGCGCGTAGAACAGGATTTGGATGACCTTGACGATCAGCACCCGCATGGAGGGTGAGATGTTTTCGTTCGCCTGAACGCGGGCGGTGGTGGTCGTGGTGACAAACCGAGCCAGCGCAAACAGCGCGCCGATGATCACGGCCCCTTGCAGGATCAACAGCAGCGATATGCGGAACTCCCCGATTTGCAGCGCGGCGGTGTCCAGCACCCGCTCCGTCTCGTCCACAACGCCTAGGATATAAAGCGTGACATAAGCCCAGGCGCCGTAACGCACGAGCCGGCGCAGGAAGATCGAGCGGATCAGCCTTGTCGCAAAGGCCACGACCAGCCAGGCGGTTGCCAGCGTGGCGATGACCCCCAGCAAGTAACTGCGGGAGGGCCAGGTCACCTCCCGCATCACCAGAACAACGCCCCAGATCAGCGCCACAAAGAAAATCGCCTGCAAGCGCTGATGGATCACCACCAGGATGCGCATCCGCCATTTCGGCCAGCCTTCGCGCGTTGCCATCCAGGCCCGTATGCGGGGACCAAGGATCGCGCGCAGCAGGTAGGCGGCCACAAAGATGCCAATCGCGATGATCAACTGGTAGGCGTTCCATGGGCGCAGCAGCGACGCCAAAAAAGTCTCACCCTGCGCGAATAGCGATTGGCCAACATCCAGAAGTTCGGCAACCGCCTCCGTTTCGGCGAGCTCATCTACGACCGTCCCGTCGGATGGAACCTCTGCCGTTCCCAAGTTGTCCGGGCCGCGAGACCCTACATGTCCTGACATTTCCGTCCTTTGACCTGGTATGGGGCAAGCTTTGCACGGGCGACGCAGATGGTACAAGCCGCTGGTCTTGCGAGACTCGGCGCGCCCGTGTATCTGCTCAGCAATGACACCCGTTTTCGACATGGATGACCGCGCAAGGTTGAACGAACGCTTTTTTGGCGCGACCCATGCCGTGCTGGCGCGACTATCCTGATCCGCCCAAACACCACCTGCTGACAGCTTTTTTCGATAGGAGAGAACCGATGAGTTCCCCAAAAACACTCTATGACAAGATCTGGGATGCCCATGTGGCTCATGAGGCCGAAGACGGCACGTGCCTGCTTTATATTGACCGCCACCTCGTGCATGAGGTGACCAGCCCCCAAGCCTTCGAAGGGCTGCGCATGGCCGGCCGCCCCGTGCGTGCGCCTGATAAGACCATTGCCGTGCCGGATCACAACGTGCCCACCACCGCCGGGCGCGACGACCCCAAGAACATGACCGAGGACAGCGCCATTCAGGTTGCTGCGCTGGACAAGAATGCCAAGGAATTCGGCATCCATTATTACCCGGTCTCCGACGTTCGGCAGGGCATCGTGCATATCGTTGGCCCCGAACAGGGCTGGACCCTGCCCGGCATGACGGTTGTTTGCGGCGACAGCCACACAGCAACCCATGGCGCGTTCGGCGCGCTGGCCCATGGCATCGGCACGTCGGAGGTGGAACATGTGCTTGCCACCCAGACGCTGATCCAGAAGAAATCCAAGAACATGAAGGTCGAAATCACGGGCAAGCTGCGCCCTGGTGTCACGGCCAAGGACATCACCCTGTCGGTGATCGGCGAGACCGGGACTGCGGGCGGCACGGGCTACGTGATCGAATATTGTGGCGAGGCCATCCGCGACCTGTCGATGGAAGGCCGCATGACGGTATGCAACATGGCCATCGAAGGCGGCGCGCGCGCGGGCCTGATCGCCCCCGACGAGAAGACCTATGACTATTGCATGGGCCGCCCGCACGCGCCGAAAGGGGCAGCCTGGGAAGCTGCGAAAGCCTATTGGGAAACGCTCTTCACCGATGAGGGCGCGCATTTCGACAAGGTGATCACGCTGAAAGGCGAGGATATCGCGCCCGTGGTGACATGGGGCACGTCGCCTGAGGATGTGCTGCCAATCACTGCTAAAGTGCCGGCCGCCTCTGATTTCGAGGGTGGCAAGGTAGAAGCCGCGCAACGATCGCTCGACTATATGGGTCTTGAGCCCGGCACGCCCTTGTCCGAGATCGAGATCGACACGGTCTTCATCGGCTCCTGCACCAATGGCCGGATCGAGGATCTGCGCGCTGCCGCTGCGATCCTCAAAGGCAAGAAGGTCAAGGACGGGATGCGCGCCATGGTTGTGCCTGGCTCCGGCCTCGTGCGCGCGCAGGCTGAGGAAGAGGGCTTGGCCGACATCTTCAAGGAAGCCGGTTTCGAATGGCGCCTTGCGGGCTGTTCGATGTGCCTTGCGATGAATCCCGACCAACTGGCCGAGGGGGAGCGCTGCGCATCCACCTCCAACCGCAACTTCGAGGGGCGCCAAGGCTACAAGGGCCGCACCCACCTTGTCAGCCCCGGCATGGCGGCTGCGGCTGCGGTCACCGGCAAACTCACTGACGTGCGGGAGATGATGTAATGGACAAGTTCACGACACTCACTGGGATCGCGGCGCCGATGGCGCTTGTGAATATCGACACCGATATGATCATCCCCAAGCAATTCCTGAAGACGATCAAGCGGTCAGGCCTTGGCGTAAACCTTTTTGACGAAATGCGCTATGACCGCCAGGGCAACGAGATTGCGGATTTTGTGCTGAACAAGCCGCAATACCGGGAGACCGAGATTTTGGTTGCGGGCGAGAATTTTGGCTGCGGTTCCTCGCGGGAGCATGCGCCTTGGGCCATTAAGGATTTCGGCATTCGCTGCGTCATCGCGCCAAGTTATGCGGACATCTTCTACAATAACTGCTTCAAGAACGGCATCCTGCCGATCGTCCTGCCGCAGGAGCAGGTGGATGTGTTGATGAAGGACGCAGAGAAGGGGTCCAATGCACGCATGACCGTTGATCTTGAGGCGCAGACGGTAACTTCTTCCGATGGTGAGGTGTTCAGCTTTGAGGTGGATAGCTTCAAGAAGCATTGCCTGATGAATGGCCTCGACGATATCGGCCTGACGATGGAGAAAGTCTCAGCTATTGATACGTTCGAGGCAAAGGCCTCGGCGGAGCGTCCTTGGATTTGAGCGAACTCTGACACCCACAAACTGAAGCCATAGATCAAGCCAGTCACCGCTAGTCGGTGGCTGGCTTTCTTATTGCCGTACTGCAAGGGTGACTTTGGCGCGTTGTGCCCTGTCTCGCTCAAATTCTCGATCCAGGTCCGCCGCATTGTCGCGCTGAGCACATGATAAGCTGTCCGGCATAAATACCGGTATCACCTACATGGCCGTTATAGACAAAAATTGGGACTTTTTTGCCGTAAAGGAATTAATGAAAGATTAACCTATCCATTGTAGACGCCGCCACTTTTCCGCCGCGATTGATCGCAGATATGGGGTGATGTGCCGTTTACGGGACCAAATATGGAATCTGGGTGAATCCGGTGACACAAGATTACCACTAATTCTCCCAATAAACTCCCTCAGTCTTAGCGAAGTATTGAGAGAGTATATGAATCTGGGCAAAATTGAGGCGAAAATGAGGCACCTTTCGGCAATAGCCAAAGGCACAAAATGGGACGGAGGGCGGCTAAGTATCGTTCTCGACCAGTTTGAGGGGTTGGTAGACGTGTTTTCTCGGCTTACGGGCGCGATTATTCGTGCCGTTTTTGTCATGGTGCTCATCATGACACCGTCACTGCTTTTGCCTGGTATCACCGCAGATTCAAAGCAGATCACCTGCCTGCTGGCCCTCGTTGCCGCTGTAATTACTGTGATCGAGTACGGCTCCAAATACCCAAGCCTCGTCGAATTCAGCAAGGCCCCGCCCTTCAACCGGATCCGCTTTATCTCGCTCTTTGCGATGCTTTTCCTCCTGTCGGTGCTGTTTCGCGGCATGTATGACCCCACCACCCTGACACAAATCGTGGGCGCAATTGGCCTGCTGGTCGGTCACGTCATCGACTTCCCTTACAGCCCTGTCCGCCTGATCATCCTGTTGCTGCCCGATCCCGGCAATGTGCAGCATGTCCAGATGATGCGCGCTGCTGCCGGGCTCAGCTACCTCGTTTCCCTTGTCACGCTGGCCATTTTCCTGATCGCCATGCGCTTGGGCGGCTGGCCCAACAAGACCGAGGCGTTCAACTTCTGGACAAATCTGCCGACATTCGACCCGACCATGGGCGGCGACATCGTAGCGCGGCTGAACCGCGATGCGCGGGTTAACATCATGTTAGGGTTTTTTCTGCCATTCTTCATGCCGACGATTGCGCGCGCGGCATCCGGGCTGTTTGACGCCTCCATGATCGCCACGCCGCAAACCCTGGTATGGATGATCGCGATATGGGCCTTCCTGCCTGCCAGCCTGTTCATGCGCGGCATTGCGATGAACCGGATTGCCAGCATGATCGACGACAAACGCCAGCATGGCGCGCGCGCTATACAAGCTGGTTTGCTTGTGTCCTAATCCTTTGGCTCAGCGCGGGCGTCGCGCAGGCCGACACCTACCGCCTTGTCACCTATAACGCTGAGCTTACCCGACGTGGTCCGGGCGTGCTGGTCCGCGACCTGGACCGGTTCGAGGATCCAGCACTGGTCGCGACGATCCAAAGGATCGTCCGGCTGAAGCCCGACTTGCTGGCGCTGCAATCCGTTGATTATGACCACAACCGCGTGGCCCTTCGCCTGCTGCAACAGCGGCTGGAGGAGCAGGGACATGCCATGCCCCATGCTTTCGCCGGCCCCCCCAATATAGGGGTCGCGACCGGGTTCGATCTGAACCGTGACGGCCAGATGGATATGGCGGCGGACCGGCAGGGATACGGGTTTTTCACGGGCGAGGGTGGGATTTCATTGTTGTCTCGCTACCCAATTGACGAGCCCGGGGTGCAGGACTTCACCCGGCATTTATGGAAAGACGAACCCACCCCCGGCCTACCGGAGGGGTATTATTCAGATGCGGAGCTAGGCGTGCTGCGGCTTCACAATGTGGGCGCGTGGTCCGTTCCGTTGATCTTACCGTCTGGCCCGCTGACAGTGCTGATCACCCAGCTTAGCCCGCCGGTTTTTGACGGGCCGGAGGATCGCAACGGGTTGCGCAACGCGGCCCAGCTGCGGTCCCTCGCCAATTGGGCTGATGCGCAGACGGGGCCGTTTGCCATCATGGGAGGGCTGAACAATGATCCGCGTGACGGCGAAGGATTGAAACCGCCCCTGATGGCGCTGCTGGGCCACCCCAAGCTGCAAGACGCCAAACCGCGCACCGAGGCGCGGACGGGCCTCGATGCGCGGGACACCGCGGACTGGGGGCGGGATATCGGGAGCCTGCGGGTTGACTACATCCTGCCTTCAGCCGGGCTGCGGGTGGTGGGTGCCGGCGTGGATTGGCGTGGCGCTGCGACGGATGGGGACACGCCGCACAAACCCGTCTGGGTTGATATCCTCTGGCAGTGAAGCCGCCAGTGCCTCGTTCAGCGGTGTCGCCTCAAACGCGGGCAAAAGTGCTGTCATCCGGTGGGAGGTAATCTGATGCGGCGTATTCCATAGGTAGCGCATTTCCAGCAGATGCTTGGCCATTGGCCAGAGAGGGCGCAGCGCGTGAATTGGCAGCCATGACATTTGCTTCACCCGCTGCGGCCGCCCGGAGACGTCGCTGATCGCCTGCGCCAGCTGCCGCCCGGTTAGCGTGAAGCCCGGTGCGCAGACCTCGGTGAAGGTATCCAGAGCGTCTAGATCTGCCGCCAATGCCGCTGCCATATCCGTGAGATCCGGCAGATAACCCCAAGCATGCGGGACGTCAGGATTGCCGGGATAGGTGAAGACGCCTTTGCGCGATGCCTTCGTCATCACCGCGTCAAACCAGTTGCCGCTGGCTTGCGTGTCAATGAAATCGCCTGCCCGCAGGATGACGGTTTTGACGCCCGCATCCTTATAGGCCTGCTCCATCTCGATCCGGATGCGGCCCAGGGGGTTGGTTGCCCGATGCGGGGTCTGTTCGGACAGGATGGCGGGCATTTCATTCCCGTAATTGTAGACGTTGCCGGGGATCATGACCGTGGCGCCGGTCGCTTGCGCGGTCTCGATCACGGTGCGGGTCAGCTTTGGCACTTCCCGCGCCCAGGCCGGGTAAGCAGGATTCCAGGCGTTCACGATCAGGTCCGCCCCCCATGCCGCGTCCGGCAGCGTGTCGGTCCGGCGGTTGAATTCGCGCACCTGCCAGCCCGCCCAAGAGAAGGAGGTCTTGGCGTTGCGCCCAAAACGGCCATTCGCGCCGAGGATCAAGACTGTCTGTTCCATGATACGTCCTTTCCGGAGTTGATGCCTCACCTTATCCATTCATTAATGAACTGGAATTGCATAAATATGTCTATATGCTATTCATCCATGAATGTTGGACGGATTGCAGAAACTCGATTGGTCGCTGGTGCAAGCGTTTCTGGCGGTGGCAGAGCAGGGGTCGCTCTCCGCCGCCGCGCGGGAAACCGGGGTTAGCCAACCGACGCTTGGCCGCCAGATCAAGGCGATTGAGGCGCAGCTTGGCGTCAGCCTTTTCACCCGGCAGGCCAAGGGGCTGAACCTGACGGAGGCCGGGCGTGCGATCCTGCCCGCCGCTACGGCGATGGCGGAGGCCGCCACAAGGTTTGCCACAGTTGCCGCCGGTCGGGATATGTCCGTCTCCGGCACGGTGCGGGTGACGGCAAGCGTCTTTGTGGCGCATTATATCTTGCCCGGCATCATTGCCGATCTGCGCCGCCGCCACCCCGATATCGCGCTTGAGCTGACGGCGACCGATGACGCGGAAAACCTGTTGTTCCGGGAGGCTGATGTCGCGCTGCGGATGTTTCGTCCGACCCAACTAGAGGTTGTGACCCGCAAGCTGGGGGAGCTGCAATTGGGCTTCTTTGCATCTGGGGCCTACTTGGCCCGGCGCGGCAACCCCGCCTCCGTTGATGATCTGATATCGCATGACCTGCTGGGCTATGACCGGTCGGAACGGTTCATCCGCGGCGCGGCAGAACTTGGATGGAAGCTGACACGGGATGATTTTGTGTTTCGCTGCGATCAAGCCACCATCCACCCGGAAATTATCCGCACCGGCTGCGGGATCGGGGTGATGGAAACCAAAGTGGCTGACAGCATGGGCCTTGTTCGCCTGCTGCCGGATTTCGCGCTGCCGGGGCTTGAGCTGTGGTTGACCACCCATGAGGCGCTCCGCCATACGCCGCGCATTGATGCGGTCTGGCGCCTCTTGGAGGTCGGGCTGGCCCCTTGGGTCACTTACCCTCCTAAATCAGGCGGCCATTAACGCCCGGCCCGCTTGACCCCTTGGAACGCCCACGCTACCCCGCCTGCAACAAGAGTCACCAGCGGAGCATCTTCCATGTCGAACCCTTCCCTTCTTATCCTGCCCGGCGATGGCATTGGCCCGGAAGTCATGGATCAGGTGATCCGCATCATCGACTGGTTCGGCGAGAAGCGGGACCTGAAATTTGACGTGGAAACCGACCTTGTTGGCGGTGCCGCCTATGACAAGCACGGCGTACCGCTGGCGGATGAGACGATGGCCAGGGCGCTGGAAGTTGATGCGGTGCTGCTGGGTGCCGTGGGTGGGCCCGCCTATGACGACCTTGATTTCTCGGTCAAGCCGGAGCGGGGGCTGTTGCGCCTGCGCAAGGAGATGGACCTTTTTTCCAACCTGCGCCCAGCTCAGTGTTTTGACGCGCTGGCGGATTTCTCCTCCCTGAAGAAGGATATTGTTGCGGGTCTCGACCTGATGATCGTGCGGGAGCTGACCTCCGGCGTCTATTTCGGGGAGCCGCGCGGCATCCACAAGGAAGGCAACGAGCGGGTCGGCGTCAACACGCAGCGCTACACCGAGGCGGAGATCGCCCGCGTGGCGCGGTCGGCCTTTGAGCTGGCAAAGCGGCGCAACAACAAGGTCTGCTCCATGGAGAAGGCCAATGTTATGGAATCGGGCATCCTGTGGCGCGACGTGGTCACCGAAATCCATCAAGCAGAATACCCAGAGGTCGAGTTGAGCCATATGTATGCCGATAACGGCGCTATGCAGTTGGTCCGTGCGCCCAAACAGTTCGACGTGATCGTCACCGATAACCTGTTTGGCGATATCCTGTCCGATTGTGCGGCGATGCTGACGGGGTCATTGGGCATGTTGCCCTCCGCCTCGCTCGGCGCGCCGGCGGCCAATGGCCGGCCCAAGGCGCTCTACGAGCCCGTTCACGGCTCCGCCCCTGATATCGCGGGACAGGGCAAAGCCAACCCGTCGGCCTGTATCCTCAGCTTTGCCATGGCGCTGCGCTATTCCTTCGACCAAGGGGAAGAGGCCACGCGGCTAGAAAATGCGGTGCAATCGGTGCTGGCATCCGGCGTGCGGACGGCGGATTTGATGCAGGCGGGCGAGGCAGACCCGGTCTCGACCACTGAGATGGGCGATGCCGTGCTGGCAGCGCTGGACGCGAGCCTCCAATAGCCCCGAAAGGCGCAAGCCATGAGTGACGCCACGAAATCAAACGCAAGGGGCGCGATCTATGCGCTGATCGCCTTCGGTATCTTCGCCACTCATGACGTTATCATCAAAGTGCTGGGGGGTGCGTATTCCCCGGTGCAGATCGTCTTCTTCTCGGTCATTTTCAGCTTTCCGCTGGCCACGCTTTACCTGATGCGGGATTCGACCACCGGTACGCTGATCCCCAAGCACCCCTACTGGATGGCCGCGCGGACCTTGGCTGCGGTCATTACCGGGTTTTCGGCGTTCTACGCCTTCTCGGTGCTGCCGCTGGCGCAGGTCTACGCGATCATTTTTGCCTCGCCCCTGCTGATCACCGTTCTCGCAATCCCCGTGCTGGGGGAGGTCGTACGCATCCGCCGCTGGATTGCGGTACTTGTCGGCCTCGCTGGTGTGTTGATTGTGCTGAGGCCGGGGCAGACGCAGCTCGAACTTGGCCATTTGGCGGCGTTGGCCGCGGCTGTCTGCGGCGCATTTGCCTCGATCATCGTGCGCAAGATCGGCCGGGAGGAGCGGACCGTGGTCATCATGCTCTACCCGATGATGGCCAATTTCATCGTCATGGCAGTGCTGCTGCCCTTCGTCTACCAGCCCATGCCGATCGAGGATCTGGGCCGCGTCGGCATCATCGCGCTGTTTGCCTGGGTCGCGGGGCGGTTCTTGATTGCGGCCTATAACTCCGGCGAGGCGGTGATCGTCGCGCCGATGCAGTACAGCCAGATCATCTGGGCCACGGTCTATGGGTTCTTCTTTTTTGACGAGACGCCCGATACCGGCACCATGCTGGGCTCTGCCGTGATCATCGCCAGCGGGCTTTACATCGTGCTGCGTGAAAGCAAGTCGGACAACTCGGAAACGCCGGTGCTGCGGACCCGGTCCCGGCCCGAGACGGGGACGTCATTCCGCGTCGGTTTGATGCTGCCCGCTGCACTGCGTTTCAAGCCACGTTCCAAAAAGTAGCACGCGCCAGACGCAACACTTGCATCTGACGTAATTCATGTCATGAATGATATCTGTTTATGATACAGAAATATCAGGACCTATCGCGCAATGGCACGCCGACCGACGATCAAAGATATTGCGGCCGAGGCCGGCGTCAGCGTCGCGACCGTCAACCGCGTGCTGGCGGGCAATGTCCCCGTGCGGGAAGAGACGGGGCGCAAGGTGTCGGAGGCCGCTTTTCGTATCGGCTACCACGGCACCAATCTGATCGAACAGCGCTTGCGGCCAGACCTGCCCAAAGTGCGGTTTGGCTTCGTGCTGCAGAAAGAGAAGCAGAGCTTCTACCAAATGCTGGCCGACCATTTGCAGCAGGCGGTACAGCGGGTGCCTGGCATCAATGCAGAAGCCGTCGTTTCCTTCGCGCCATCGCAATCGCCCAAGGATGTCGCGCAGATCCTTCTGGAGATGTCGGAGCGGGTTGATGTCATCGCCGCCACCGCTGTGAACCACCATATTGTCAATGATGCGGTGCGCGCATTAGCGGAGCGTGACGTCCCTACTTTCGCGGTGCTGTCGGACTTCGCGCAGGGCGAAAGGCTCAATTATGTAGGGCTCAATAACCTGAAGGTGGGCAGGGGCGCGGCTTGGCTGCTGTCGACGACAACGCGCAAACCCGGCAAGTTGGCCATCTTTGTGGGCGGGCATCGCTGGCATGGGCACGACCTGCGTGAGGCGGGGTTTCGCAGCTTCTTTCGGGAGCATTTGCCGCGCTTTGACGTGCTTGACACATTGGTCAATCTTGAGACGCGACAGTTGACCCATGAGGCCACGTTGGATTTGCTGTCGCGCCATCCCGACATTGTGGGAATCTATGTGGCGGGCGGTGGGATGGAGGGCGCGATCAGCGCCTTGAGGGAAGAGCGCAAACCGCGGGACGTCGCGCTGATTGTGAACGATCTAACGCCCGACTCGCGGGTTGCGCTGGCCGATGGTTACGTCACTGCCGTGCTTGCCGCGCCGTTGGAGGCGTTGTGCCGGGACCTCGTGGATCTCATGGCGCAGGCCATCATTGGCGGGGGCCCTGCCGTCGTCGGGCAGCGGTTCCTGGAGCCGGTCGTGCACATTCCCGAACTCTCTTCGTGAGATTATTGTATCATGCAACCGGTTGCAAAATATCATGCGTGAGACGTAATTCCACATTCTGTTGACGGCAGCCCTGCCTCTCGCCCAGCATGGCCCTCGGGAGAAGCTCAGGGAATCTGAGCAAGGGAGGATTGGCGGCAATGCTGCCCACAGCTTTGAATCATATGACGGCGCCGGGTTTGCGCTGCGACCAGCTAATGCATGCCGCATCAAAGATCGGCTGCATGGGGGTGGAGCTGCGCAATGACCTGAACGCCCCGCTGTTTGACGGCGACGGGCCAGAAGCCGCCCGCGCGGCTGCGAAGGCCGCGGGCGTCGAGATACTGGCGATTGCCGAGGTCAAAGCTTTCAACGACTGGTCCGACCAAAAGGCCCGCGAGGCGGAGGCGCTTTTGCAACTAGGCGCGGCCTGCGGGGCGCATGGCATCAGCCTGATCCCGCGCAATGACGGCGTCGGGCTTGGCAATGGCGAACGGCAGGCCAACCTGCGGATCGCCCTGCGGGAGCTGCTGCCCATGCTCGAAGCCTACGGGTTGATGGGCTTTGTCGAGCCACTTGGGTTCGAGCATTGCTCGATGCAGTACAAATCCGAGGCCGTCGAGATCATCGAGGCCTTGCGGGCGGAAAACCGCATCAAGCTGATCCACGATACCTTTCACCACCACCTCGCCGGCGACGGGCCGGTTTTCCCGCAGCATACCGCAATCGTCCATGTGTCAGGCGTTGTCGAAACCGATGTGTCGCTGCTGGAAATGGGCGACCCGCACCGGGTTTTGGTCGATGGCCGCGACCGGATGGGCAACGTGGCGCAGATCGAGGCTTTGACCCAAGGCGGCTACACTGGTCCGATCTCGATGGAGGCCTTCGCCCCCGAGGTCCACGCATTCACCGACCCGAAGGCAGAGCTTTCGCGGTCATTCAACTTCATCGAATCGCGTCTTGCGGAACTTGCGGCATGAACACGGGTCGGTGGAATAACGCCCCTCCAGAGGGCTCCGGTAGAACGAAATCTGGTGTGCCGGACACCACCATTGGGAGGAACTCCATGAAAAAGCTACTACTCACAGGTGCAATCACCGCGATGATGACCACGGCCGCTCTGGCCCAGGATATCGGCGTCTCGGTTGCGCGTTTTGACGATAATGGCCTGACCATCATGCGCAATGGCATGACGGAACATGCAGCAACCATCGACGGTCTGAACCTGCAGATGGAAGACGCGCAGGACGACGTTGCGCGCCAGCTTGACCAGATCAACAACTTCATCGCTTCGGGCGTGGACGCGATCATCGTCAACGCCGTTGACACCAACGCAACCGAAGCCATGAGCCAAGCTGCCGCCTCCGCTGGTGTGCCGCTGGTCTATGTGAACCGCCAGCCGGTCAACATGGACACGCTGCCTGAAGGTCAGGCATTTGTGGCCTCCAACGAGATCGAATCCGGCACACTTGCCGCATTCCGCATGTGCCAAGACCTGCGCGCAGCCGGTAAATCCGGTGGCGCAAAAGCCTACATGCTGATGGGTCAGCTGTCGAACCAGGCCGCTGTTCAGCGCTCCAAAGACTTCCATGACGTGATCGGCATGGACATGTGTAACTTCATCACCCTGATCGACGAGCAAACCGCGAACTGGTCGCGTGACGAAGCGCAAAATATGATGACCAACTGGATTTCTTCGGGTGAAGAGTTCGACGCAGTCTTCGGCAACAACGACGAAATGGCCATTGGCGCAATCCAGGCGATGAAAGCCTCGGGTATTTCCATGGATGACGTGGTTGTCGGCGGTGTCGACGCAACACCAGACGCGCTGGTTGCGATGCAAGCCGGTGACATGGACGTCACTGTGTTCCAGGACCTTGCGGGTCAGGGTGCAGGCTCCATCGACACGGCGATCAAGCTGGCCGCGGGCGAAGCCGTCGACAAGACTGTCTTCATCCCCTTCAAGCTGGTGACACCAGAGAACGTCAGCGAGTTCTTGAACTAAGCGGCCTCAGTCACAAACAACACGGGAGGCGGCGTTTCGGCGCCGCCTCTTTCCACGAAAGATTTTACTGGGGCGCGAAACGGGCGCCCTAAGGGGAAAGTAAATGTCGGACAC
>CALHHY010000007.1 GCA_938030665.1 uncultured Litoreibacter sp.
CCGCGCCGATCAGCGCGCGGGTGGCCTCCGCCGTGGCGACATTTCCTGCGATGACCTGCACTTCGTTGCTGAGCTTCTTGGCGCGTTCAACGGCGGCGGCAACGCCTTCAGAATGGCCATGCGCCGTGTCGATGACGATCAAATCGACGCCCGCATCGACCAGCGCCTCTGAGCGCTCAAACCCCGCATCGCCCACGGTCGTGGCCGCAGCTACACGCAACCGGCCCAACTGATCCTTGCAGGCCTGCGGGTTCAGTACCGCCTGTTCGAGGTCCTTCAAGGTCAAAAGCCCGGTCAGCTTGCCTTCTTTGACCACCAGCAGCTTCTCGATCCGGCGGGCCTGCATCAACGACTTGGCTTCCGCCAGGTCGGCTGGTTCTTCGAGCATGGCAAGGTTGTCGGACGACATCATCGCCTTGACCGGCGTCGCATCGTCGGAGGCAAAGCGCATGTCGCGGTTGGTAACGATGCCCACCACATGGCCGCCCTCGCCCACAACGGGGAAGCCGGAGATCTTGTAGCGCTCCTGCAGCTTCTTCGCATCGGCCAGTGTCTGGTCTGGGGTCAGGGTCACCGGGTTGTAAACGATCCCGCTTTCGAAGCGCTTGACCCGGCGGACCTGCTGCTGCTGCTCTTCGACGCTGAGGTTGCGGTGGATCACGCCGATCCCGCCCGCCTGCGCCATCGCGATGGCCATGCGCGCTTCGGTCACCGTGTCCATGGCCGATGACAAAAGCGGGATGTTCATCGCGACCGCCTTGGTCACATGGGTTCGCGTATCCGCCGAAGACGGCAGCACGCTGGAGGCACCGGGGACCAGCAGGACATCGTCAAATGTGAGGGCCTCGCGAATCTGCATGATGCTCTCCTTGCAGCAGGTTCCGTTTGGCAGTTTGCTATGTCATGGATCGGGGGGGTGCGAAAGGGCGTATTTTGTGGCAAGCCGACCCCAGGGCACCATGCGAGGGAGACATCACCATGAGCGGCCATGGCTATGAAACGGGGCGGCTGAACCTGCCCTTTGTGGGGATCGCGACCTTTGGCAAGCGCCCCTATGTCGAGGATTGGACGCAGATTGATGCCGATGTCGCCATCCTTGGCGCGCCGTTTGATGCGGGCACGCAATATCGGTCTGGTGCGCGTTTCGGGCCGCGCGCGGTGCGGGAGGCCTCGACCCTGTTCTCCTTCGGGCATGCGGGCGCCTATGACCACGAGGATGACGCGACCTACCTGCCCGGCTCGGTCCGCATCGTCGATATGGGCGATGCCGATATTATCCACACGGACACGGAGGGGTCGCATAGCGGCATCGAGGTTGGCGTGCGGGCGGCGCTGAAAGCCGGCGCGCTGCCGGTGACCATTGGTGGCGACCATTCGGTCAACATCCCCTGCATCCGCGCCTTTGACGACCAGCCGCCAATCCATGTGCTGCAGATCGACGCCCATCTGGACTTTGTGGACGAGCGGCACGGGGTCCGCCACGGCCATGGCAACCCAATGCGCCGCGCGGCGGAGCAGGTGCATGTGACGGGGCTGACGCAGCTGGGTATCCGCAACGTGTCCTCAACCGCGAAGGAGGGCTATGTTGATGCCCGCGCCATGGCGTCCGACATCCTGTCTGTGCGCCAATGCCGCGCCTTGTCACCTGAAGCCCTGGCGGCCCGCCTGCCCCAAGGGGCCCGCGTCTATGTCACGATAGATATCGACGCCTTCTGCCCCTCCATCGCGCCGGGCACCGGCACGCCGAGCCATGGCGGGTTCCTCTATTACGAGGTGCTTGAGCTGCTTCAGCAGGTGGCGCAGCGCCATGACGTGGTCGGCATCGATCTGGTGGAGGTTGCCCCCGATTACGACCCGACCGGCAGCACCGCCATCCTGGCCGCGCAGCTGTTGCTGAATTTCCTTGGGTTCATCTTTCACGCAAGGGAGCAACGCCCGTGACGGTCACTATTCTTGTCGACGCCGACGCCTGCCCCGTGAAGGAAGAGATCTACAAGACCGCCTACCGCCTGAAAACGCCGGTGGTGCTGGTGGCCAATAGCTACCTGCGCCTGCCGGATCATCCGCTGTTGACGATGAAGATGGTTGATGACGGGTTTGACGCCGCCGACGACTGGATCGCAGAGGAGGCCGGCCCTTCAACCGTCGTCGTCACCGCTGATATCCTGCTTGCCGGGCGGTGTATCGAGGTTGACGCTACCGTGATCGCGCCTACGGGCAAACCCTTCACCTCCGCCAATATCGGAGGGGCCATCGCCACTCGTGCGATCATGGCCGACCTTCGGGCGGGGGTCGATAATGTGGGCGGCCCCGCCCCATTCACTCAAAAGGACCGATCGCAGTTCCTCAACGCGCTTGATCGAGAGATCAATCGACTTCTGCGCTTCATTTAGGTCTCTGTCTGATTCATCTTCCGTCATAATGCGGGGTCCCTTAAATGGCTCTTCGACTATTAGGATGAGGGGCTTGTCGAGCCTTTGGCAATGACACCCTTCATGTTCAGACGCGGCGGCTAACCCACGCCCGATCCTGGTTAACGCGGTACGTGCCAAATCGGTTCCGTCAGTCGTGCGACGGCGTGGAGGGCGCGTTGTCTGAGCGCATCAGTGGTTGCTCTTCGGGCTGGGGTAGCAGGCCGTATGCTTCGGTCAACTGCCAGATATGAGCGGGGACCATGGCCTTCATCCGCCTCGGCGCATCTCGGCGCAGATGGAGCACGGTTTCGGCGGCCTTCATCTCCACCCGCGCGCGGGCAAATTCGAGGCCGCGCGGGCCGAAACGCGGCATGATCCAGCTCACCACGGGCCGCAGCCAACCTGGCATCCGCCGCAACGGCAGCCCGCCCGCCGCGCGTTTCGTGTTTTCGATAAACCCTGTGACGGCCCCCTTGCGCTTGCCGGCGCTGCCAGGTGCGCTCAGCACCAGTTCCGCCTTCAGGCCCTCAAGCAATTCCGCCCCGCGCGCATTGCGCACCAGCAGCCACTGATCGCCCTGCCCGCCCATATAGCCCACGGTGATATCGGCCAGCACATTGGTGTAGTCGACGCAGGTGCGGCAGGTCAGCGGAAAGAAGTCGCGCGGCAATTGCGATATAGGCAGGTCCAGAAACGGGATCAGCTGTTTGCGCCCATCCGCAAAGCGCAGCTCAACCCGGTAATCGGCACGGAACTCCAGATAGGTGATCGCCTCTGGCTCGTCGCTCAAAAGACCCAGAAACGTATGAAACGCCTCTGTCGTTGTGTTGTCCGAACAGGGCGTGCCGATGACGTATAGCCGCTCCAATCCCAGCTCCCGCTCTAGCGCCCGCAAGGCGTAGACCTGACACGGGATGCCGATCACCCCGATGCGTTTGTGGCCCGCCGCGATGGCTGGCTCCAGCAGTGCCAGCAGCGGCGCGTAGCCCATCCGCATACCGCGCGCCTGCGCCATGTCAGCGGGCTTCGTAATCAGCATCGGGCACGGGCGCCAATTGTCATCGGGGTCCGGCCCCATGCACAACACGGCGTCTACCAACCCATCCGCCAACGCCCGCGCGGCCAGCGAGGTGGTGATGCCCGTCCACTGTGCGCCGGCCTTCGGGGCCTTCATCCGTGCGCGATACATGGTTTGAAAAGGCCCAAAATGCAGCTCGTCCGGGCGCGAAGCGTCACGCGCGCGGCCATGGACCTGAGCCTCCAGCGCGGGGTAGTCGGGCGCTATGAACTGGCAGGCGCGGCCGCAGCGTTTGGGGTCATCGGTCCGCGAAAGACCGCAATCCGTGCACAGGCTACGATGCGGCGCCTCAGGCAATTTCACCCACGAAACCCTTGGGCAACCACAAATTTTTCGGAGCTGTCAGAGCGGCTCGCCCCGGGTTTGAAATTCGCGACCTTCGTGAATTTCTGCTTCAGCAGTTTCTGCAAATCCCCCTCCGCGCCGCCGGCCAGCACCTTGGCCACGAAGGTTCCGCCCTCCTCCAGCACGTCAAAGGCGAAATAGGCCGCCGCCTCGCACAAGGCCATGATGCGCAAATGGTCGGTCTGCTTATGTCCGGAGGAGGCCGCCGCCATATCGCTCATCACCACATCGGCCTGACCGCCCAGCCAGGCCTTGACCTGGTCATCCGCGCCCTCATCCAGAAAGTCGAGCACATGCAGCTCGCACCCAGGCACCGGCTCCACCTCCTGCAGGTCAATGCCCAGGACGGAGCCCACTTTCTTGCCCGTCCGCTCCCCCAAGGCGTTCACACGTTTGGCGGCAACCTGGCACCAGCCACCCGGCGCACAGCCCAGATCGACGACGCGCGCGCCCGGCACCAGAAAGCGGTATTTGTCGTCTGTCTCGGAAATCTTGTAAGCGGCGCGCCCGCGCATCCCTTCGGCCTGGGCGCGTTTGACATAGGGATCATTCAGCTGCCGCTGCAACCACAGTGTAGAGGACAACTTGCGGCCGCGTGCGGTCTTGACCTTCACGGTCAAATCGCGCTGCCCGCGACCGGAACTGTTCCCCGGCTTGCGTCCCTTGGGACCGGTGGGTGATCTGGCCATGCCCGCGCTCATCACTGTTTCAAAAATACTCTCGCCGTAGGCTCCCTAAACCTCAAGCGCCGCGAAGGCCAGACTTAGTAAGGCCCCTCCTCCAACACCCCGTCGGATGACATCTGCGCGTAAAGCAGCCCCTCGCGCAGCCCGCGATCGGCCACGGTCAGCCGGTCGGTTGGCCAGATGCGCAAAAGCGCCTGCAGAATCGCAGCTCCCGACATGATCAACGCATGGCGGTCGCGTCCGATGCGCGGGTCGTCGCGCCGCCCTTCGGGGCCCAGATGCAGATACCCCTGGATCACGTGGTCAATCTGGTCCGAGGTCATGCGCAGCCCGTCCACCTTGTTACGGTCATAGCGCCGCAGGCCCAAATGGGAGGCCGCAACCGTCGTCACTGTGCCGGAGGTGCCAACGATCTGGAACCCTTCCTTGACTTGGTCGGTGTCCTGATAGGGGGTGAACTCGGCCAGGTTCTCCTCGAAAAACCACGACATCAGGGCAAAGCGGGCCGCGTCGTCATCGACGTCATCAAATTGGTCGCGGAGCGTGGCCACGCCAAGCGGGACCGATATCCAGTCCACGACTTTGGCCGCCGGGAATCCGCTGTCTTCGGGGTCAAACCCTGTATGCAGCCGCATGATGGCACGGGGGCGGTCAACGCGCGGCACTCGGGAGAGGTCGATCCAGACCAGCTCCGTCGAGCCGCCGCCAATATCGACCACCAGCAACTGCTCCGTCTTGACGGAGACCAGCGGCGCGCAGGAGATAACGGCAAGCCGCGCTTCCTCCTCCGGCTTGATGATTTCCAGCGACAGGCCAGTTTCGCGCTTTACAAGGTTGTTAAACTGCGCGGCGTTGGTTGCGCGACGGCAGGCCTCCGTCGCGACCAGACGCATCCGTTTGACCGAATGGTGGCGAAGCTTCTTCTGGCATATTTTCAGCGCGCCGACCGTGCGCGCCATCGAGGCCCGCGACAATTGCCCGGTGGCCTCCAGCCCCGCGCCCAGCTGAACCGATTTGGAAAAACTGTCGACGACGTGAAACTGGCTGCCCTTGGGCTGCGCGATCAGCATGCGGCACGAGTTCGTTCCCAGATCCAGCGCCGCATAAAGGTCGGCCGGGTCAGGTTTATCGGCAGTCTGCGTCTCACGCCGCGGCCGTGCCACGGGGCGCACATGGCTGCCCGCATGTTTTGGCGGCTGTTTCGCCATGCCAACGGGGCCTCGCATCTTCTGGTTGGCACCAGCCTAGGCCGCGAGGGGCTGTGGTGCAAGCATTGGCCGAACATCCCTCATAACAGTGATGAGATAATTGGGCGCGCGCGGGTCTATCGTGACGCATCAATCGTCGCTAGACCGTCGCGGACAGTGCCCATTCTGTCGAAAATCTCCCGCCTGCGGCTGGTGCGATATAGCTATGATTGGGCAACCAGCAAGTAGAAGGCTTACCGATCATGCCCGACGTTACCATTGTCTATTGGCGCGACATCCCGGCCCAGGTCATTGTGGGCAAGGGGCGGCGCGGCTCCAAGGCGCCCCTGCCCGAGCGGTTTGAGCAGGCGATTGACCGCTGCGCGATGAAGGTCGGAGCCAAGGATGACGACGCCTATATGGCCTCCTGGCGCAAGGCCGCGCCGTATAGTGTCGATGGCGAGCCCGATGAGGTCGCAAAAGCCGAAGCGGCGCGGCTGGATGCCGCATACGACGCTGACAAGATCAAGGCTTTGATCGCCAATGACGGCCACGATGCTTAACGGGTTACGGGAGAAACTCATGGCGCTGCTCAACTTCAAGAAACCGACCCCCTCCGAGGTCGCCCCCACGCCTGAAATGGAGGCGTTCCTGCAGGACTATTCGATCGAGGTGATGCCACGCACCGCCGAAAAGGTTGAGGATTTCCGCGCCCTGCTGCCCGAAGGCACCCGCGTCTACATCGCCCATATCGAGGGCACGCCGATTGAGGACATGGTCGCCACTGCCGCCCGTCTCGCGAAGGATGGCTATAAGGTCATGCCGCATTTCCCGGCCCGCATCATCAAGGATCAGGCGACGCTGTCGGACTGGGTTGCGCGCTATCAGGGCGAAGCGGATGTCAAGCAGGCGCTGCTGTTGGCAGGCGGCGTAGCCGAGCCGCATGGCGCGTTTGACAGCTCTATGCAGCTACTGGAGACAGGCGTTTTTGACGCGGCCGGATTTGAGCGGCTGCATGTGGCAGGCCACCCCGAAGGCAACCGCGACATTGACCCCGATGGCAGCATGAAAAACGTCGATGGGGCGCTACAATGGAAACAGAAGTTCTCAGATCGCACAGATGCCAAGATGGCGCTGGCCACGCAATTCGCCTTTGAGGCAGGCCCTATCATCGAATGGGCCAACGCCATCAAGGCCGCAGGGATCGACCTGCCGGTACATATCGGCATCGCAGGCCCGGCCAAGCTGCAAACGCTGATCAAATTCGCCATTGCCTGCGGCGTCGGCCCCTCGCTGAAAGTGCTGCAGAAACGCGCGATGGACGTCACCAAGCTGCTGCTGCCCTACGAGCCGACCGAGGTGCTGACCCAGCTTGCCGCCCACAAGGCCGCGAACCCCGATTTCAACATCGAATCCGTTCACTTCTTCCCCTTGGGCGGCATCAAGACCAACGCAAACTGGGCCATCGCGCATGGCGGCTCCTCCACCGTTCCCGCAGCGAACGCATAAGAAAGATCAAGAATGACCCGCACGGTATTGGAATCTAAGACAAAAACGACCGTTATTGGCTTTGACGAGCCGTTCTGCGTGATCGGTGAACGGATTAACCCGACGGGCCGCAAAATCCTCAATGAGGAGCTTGAAGCAGGCGACTTTTCCCGCGTAGAGGCCGACGCGATTGCGCAGACGGCGGCGGGTGCCAATGTGCTCGATATCAATTCCGGCGCGGTTTTTTCGAACAAAATGGCCGAGGACCCGCGCTACGCGGACAACAACTTTGTCGAGCCGATGCTGATGAAAGAGCTGGTGGAGCGGGTTCAAAAAGTCTCCGACATTCCGCTTTGCATCGACAGCTCCGTTCCCGGCGCGCTGGAAAACGGGCTGGCCGCCGCCGAAGGCCGGCCGCTTCTCAACTCCGTCACCGGGGAGGAGGACCGGCTGGAACTGGTGCTACCGCTGGTCAAGAAGTACAACGTGCCGGTCGTGGCGATCTCTAACGACGACACCGGCATTTCCGAGGACCCGGACGTCCGCTTCGCCGTCGCCAAAAAGATCGTTGAACGGGCCGCCGATCACGGCATCCCGGCCCATGACATCGTGGTTGACCCGCTGGTGATGCCCATTGGCGCCATGGGGACGGCTGGTTTGCAGGTTTTCACCCTTGTGCGCCGCCTGCGTGAGGAACTGGGCGTGAACACCACCTGCGGGGCGTCCAACATCTCCTTCGGGTTGCCGAACCGGCACGGGATCAACAATGCGTTTCTGCCGATGGCCATGGCTGCTGGCATGACGTCCGCGATCATGAACCCCGTTGCCCTGCCCGTCGGTCCCAAAAAGCTGGACGAAAAGCGGGAGGCCCTGCTGGCTGCGGGCTTCATCATCCCCGACGATATCGACATGGAGCTGTTCGCGCAGCTGACCGGCCTCGGCTCCACCAAGCCGCAACCGGGCAAGGAGATGGAGGCCATCCGCGCCGCCAACTTCCTGACCGACAACGACCCGTCAGGTGCTGCCTGGATCCAATTCAACAAGCCGCGCAACGTCGACGGTACCGAAGCGGCTGCACGCGGCGGGCGCGCTGGCCGCAGCGGCGGACGTCGCAGGCGGGCCTAAGCTAACTGGCTTTGGGGGGCCTTAGCGCCCAGAGAAACAGCAGATAAAACCCCACGTTCGGCGGTACATTCGCCGCCGAACCGGCCATGATTGAGCCGGTGCTATCTGCTACAAACCACGCCGTGGCACCCCAGAACAATACGCGGGCGGTCTCCACCGGCGCGGCCTGCCAAAGTGCGCCGGCTGCCAGATACCATATCACCCCGAAACCGGTGAAAATCCCGCCCATAATCGCTTGGGTCAGCCGCGTTTCAGCCGAGAGGGGGCGGTGGAAGTCGGTTGCGGGCCAGATGACGAGGTCGGCGAACACCCCGTAAATGCCCGTAAGCGCGGGTAGCGCAGATATGACCGTGAGCAGGCCAAAAAATATGCTGACGCCGCCCATGATACGGATTCTCTTATTCTGAGGCATGATGCCCTCCTTCCTGGTTCACGGAAGAAGTGACGGGCCACGCGGCGCAAAACAATTACCTGACAGGTAAGTGTGAAGCGACGCCTTATTTGCTAGAACGACCTCATGAACAGCTTCGGACAGCATCTTAAAACATGGCGCGGCACCCGGCATATGAGCCAGCTGCAACTGGCCGTCGAAGCCGAGGTTTCCTCCCGCCACATCTCGTTTCTTGAAACCGGCCGCGCGCAGCCAAGTCGGGAGATGATCCTGCATCTATGCGCCATCCTCAACATCCCGCCGGAGCGCGCCAATGACCTGTTGGAGGCAGCGGGTTTTGTCGCCCAGTACCGCCGCTCATCCCTGTCGGAGGGGCATATGGCCTCCGTCCAGCAGGCGATGGCGCTTCTGCTGGAAAAGCACGACCCCTACCCCGCGCTCGTGATGGACCGGCTTTGGCGGCTGGTCAGCTTGAACAAGAGCGCCACAAAATTGCTGGACGTGGCCGGTCTGCGTGAAGGTGACAGCCTGCTTGACTGGACAACTGACACAGATGTCGCCGCGCAGGTGATCGAGAACTGGGCAGAGGTAGGTTACCACACACTGATCCGGCTGCGCACCGAAAGCCGCGCCTTGGGCGGCCTTCCTGAACTTGACCGCGCGGCAGACCATCTGGCGCAAGACCCTGTGATCGCCGGTTTCCGGCCGACCCCATCCCTGTCGCCGGTCATCACCACGATCTACCGGGCGGGCGATCTGAGGCTGCCGCTGATGTCGACCTATGCCAATTTCGGCGGGGCGGAGGATTTAGCAATCTCAGACCTCAAGATCGAGCTGATGTTCCCCGCAACGCCCGAGGCCGCTGCCCTGCTGAAGAGCCTTTGACGCAGGAATGACAAACCTGTCGCAACCGGCCATTGCACCCGGGACGCAAAGTCCTAAAAATGTATGAGAATTATCTAGGGACGCGACATGAGCACTGACCCTCTTGTGATCTTTACCCCCTCGGGCAAACGTGGGCATTTTGAGGTTGGTACGCCGATCCTGACGGCCGCCCGTCAGCTTGGGGTGGACCTTGACAGCGTCTGCGGCGGGCGCGGCATTTGTTCGAAATGTCAGGTGCAACCCTCCTTCGGGGAATTCCCGAAACACGGGGTGACGGTGCAGGAAGACGCCCTGTCCGAATGGAACAGCGTCGAGCAGCGATATGACGACAAACGCGGGCTGCCCAAAGGCCGCCGGCTCGGCTGTCAGGCCACGGTGCAGGGCGACATCGTCATTGACGTGCCCGAAAGCAGTCAGGTCCATAAACAGGTGGTGCGCAAACGGGTCGAGGCGCGCGATATCACCCTGAACCCAGCGGTGAAACTTTACTATGTCGAGGTCCAGCAACCCGATATGCACGACCCCTCCGGCGATCTGCAACGCTTGACCGACGCCTTGGCGCGCGAATGGGATGTGGCCGACGTCAAGGCCGACCTGTCGATCCTGAAA
>CALHHY010000008.1 GCA_938030665.1 uncultured Litoreibacter sp.
GAGCGCTATTCCGAGATGGGGCTGGATTTCAAGGATGGCAATTCTTGAGCGACCGGCTGACAGCGGAGTTCTGGGTAGGGGCCTATCTGCGCCGCTTGTCGCTTGCCAACATTCCCGCATTTGTCACGGCCAAAGGCGACGCCACCGCCGGCGCGGTTCTCGTCAAGCTCAACACGCTGGACGGGCAGGCGCAATGCTTCCAGCGCTCCTTTGATCTGATGACTGGTGCGCGGGCATGGGTTACCTTGGCCGACGGGCCGGAGCGGGACGTTGATGCGACCATCGCCAAACAGCGCAGCTTTGATCCCGACCTCTGGGTGATCGAGGTGGAAGACCGCGCAGGCCGTCACCTGCTGGACGAGCCGGGGCTGTCGGAGTGATCCGCTCCATTTCATATTCCAACACCCCTGTCTTCATTGCTTCAAGAATATCCCGGGGGGGCGCCGGAAGGCGCGGGAGCAGCGCCCCCCTCCGCCCCCTGCAAGACCACAAGACGCCTCAATAATGGAATGGCGCGGGCAAGGCATACTGCTCTCCGTGCGCAAACATGGCGAGCATGCCGCGATTATCGAGGTCTTTACCGAGGCGTATGGCCTGCATGCCGGCGTCGTGCGCGGCGCGCGGTCGCGCAAGCTTGCGCCCGTCCTGCAACCCGGCGCGCAGCTTGATCTCAGTTGGCGGGCGCGGCTGTCGGATCATCTGGGTGCCTTCACGGTCGAGCCCGTCAAATCCCGCGCCGCGCAGGTGATGGGGGACCGGGCCGCGCTAGCGGGGCTGAACGCGATCTGCGGATTGCTGTGCTTTGCGCTGGCCGAACGCGACCCGCATCCCGACCTTTACACCCAGACCCATGATCTGTTCGACCGCTTGGGGCAGGACCCCGCTTGGCCGCTGGCCTATATGTTCTGGGAACTTGCGTTGCTTGAAGAGCTGGGTTTTGGCCTTGATCTGGAAAGCTGCGCCGTTACGGGCGAGACGCAGGACCTGCGCTATGTCTCCCCCAAATCAGGCCGCGCGGTGTCGCAAAAAGGGGCGGGCGAATGGGCGGACCGCCTGTTGCCTCTGCCCCCGTCGCTGCGTGGGCTGATCGGCAGCAATGCGTTGGATGAGGTGGCAGACGGGTTGAAGACCACCGGCCATTTCCTTGAGGCTTGGGTGGCCCCATCCCTTGGCAACAAGCCTTTGCCCGCAGCGCGTGGCAGGCTTCTTGATGTGCTGCACCTGGCGCAAGGTGACCGCTGATGCAGGCCTACCTATTCAGCCACAAACACCATCTGCGCGCCGTCTACGGTGCTCAGGATCAGGTTCGGGCCTGAGACCTCCGACAAGCCCATTTCGCTCAAGGAGCGGAAGAACTGTGCCTCCGCATCCAGGTCAGGGCAGGCGCGTTTTGTGGCGGCGATAGGCCCCGCTTCGAACCATGGATAGGGTTGGTTCTGAGAGGCGGAAAAGCCGTTGCATGGACCCTCGCCCGCGATCCGGCCTTCCTCGGGGAAGGTGATTGCCGCGCGCGCTGGGAAGGGGTCCCCGTTGATCGTTTGCAATACAAACACCTGCCCCTGCGCGCCGTAGCCCGTCAGGGTTTCGTCCTTGCAATAGCCAAGCAGCAACGGGAGGAGGAGGGCCAGTCGAAACATGGCCCCTTCTACCTACCCCAGAAGCCGGCGTGCAATCACCTGCGCTTGAATTTCCGCAGCACCTTCAAAGATATTCAGGATGCGGGCGTCACACAGGATTCGGCTGATCTTGTATTCCAGCGCAAAGCCGTTGCCGCCATGGATCTGTAGCCCGTTATCGGCGCAGGACCAAGCGACGCGCGCGCCCAGCAGCTTGGCCATGCCGGCCTCAAGGTCGCAGCGGCGGTCATTATCCTTCTCGAAGGCGGAGAAATAGGTCAGCTGGCGCGCCACCATCGTCTCCACCGCCATCATCGCAAGCTTACCCGAGACACGCGGGAAGTCGATCAAAGCCTTGCCGAATTGTTTGCGATCCTGGGCGTATTGCATTGACACGTCCAGCGCAGAAGCGGCCACGCCAATGGCGCGGGCGGCCGTCTGGATGCGGGCGCTCTCAAACGTTTGCATCAACTGCTTGAAACCCTGACCCTCGGCCCCACCAAGCAGGTTCTCACCTTTGACGCGGAAATTGTCGAAGCCCAGCTCGTATTCCTTCATGCCGCGGTAGCCCAGCACCTCGATCTCGCCGCCGGTCATCCCTTCAGTCGGGAAGGGGGCGTCGTCGGTGCCCGGGGTCTTCTCCGCCAGGAACATCGACAGGCCTTTGTAGTCCGAGGTCTCAGGGTCGGTCCGGGCCAGCAGGGTCATCACCTGCGTGCGGGCCGCATGCGTGATCCAGGTCTTGTTGCCGGTAATCTTGTAGTCATCCCCATCCTTCACCGCGCGGGTTCTGAGCGCGCCAAGGTCGGAGCCGGTGTTCGGCTCCGTAAAGACCGCCGTTGGCAGCGTCTCGGCGGAGGCCAGCTGCGGCAGCCACTTCTGCTTCTGGGCTTCGGTCCCGCCGCACAGGATCAGCTCCGCCGCGATCTCGGAGCGGGTACCAAGAGAGCCCACCCCGATATAGCCGCGCGACAGCTCTTCTGAGACGACGCACATCGCGGTTTTCGACATGCCGAAGCCGCCATATTCCTCGGGGATGGTCAGGCCAAAAACGCCAAGCTCGGCCATCTCTTCGATGATCTCCATCGGGATCAGCTCGTCCTTGAGGTGCCAGTCATGCGCATACGGCTCCACCTTTTCGAGCGCGAAGCGGCGGAACTGCTCCCGTATCATCTCCATCTCGTCGTCGAGGCCGGACTGGCCGACGGTGATGTTGGCGGATTGCTCCTGCATCAGGGCCACAAGCCGGGTGCGCGCCGCTTGCGTGTTGCCCGCCTGGGTCAGCGCCATGACGGAGGCGTTCATCAGCGCGCGCTGGTCGTCCTGGGTCAGGCCCATATCTTGCGGGCGCAGCATTTCGCCCTGCGACATCGGGATGCCACCGTAGATCTGCCAAAGGTACTCGCCGAAAGCGATCTGGTGGATCAGCTGCTCTGCCTCGCCGAACTTACCCTCTGATGTCAGCCGCTCAGCCCAGTTCTGCATTTGTGTCAGCGCCTGCGCATAGGTGGCCAGCCAGGCAAGCCCATGGGCCGCGGTCTGGTTTTCCTCAAGCAATCGGCCGGAGATACGTCCATTCTCCGTCAGAAGCGCGGTGACCTTGGCCTTGGCCGTTTCCAGCAGTTCCGCCACCGCAGGCACGGCGGCGGCGGTATGGGTCAGCAAGTCGTCAATGATGATCGGGGCGGTGTGGTTCACCGGGATGTCCTGGCCGTCATGGGGCATGTGCGAATCCTCAAAAAACTGTTCCTTTTGTTCTAGGCATTGTGCAGGTGCAGCGCAATTATAATTCACTCGAATAAGGTTCGGCGAACAAATCTGTCGCAGGCATGTTTGTTGCTGCACCGGTTTCGCCCGCAGGGTATCACAGAAATGTGGAATTTCTGCTCGCCTCTTACGGTATGCCGGCCCTTTTGCTGGCCGGGTTGATCGCCTTCGCCGCCGGGATGATCAAGGGCGTGGTGGGGTTTGCGATGCCGACGATCATGATCTCCGGGCTGGCTTCCTTCATGTCGCCGGAGCTGGCGCTGGCCGGGCTGATCCTGCCAACGCTCGTCACCAACGGGATGCAGGCGCTGCGGCAAGGGATCAGCGCGGCCTGGGGCTCCATACGCAAATTCCGGGTGTTTCTGCTGGCGGGGCTTTGCATGCTGTTGCTCAGCGCGCAACTGGTCCGCATCCTGCCGATCGAGTGGCTGTTCCTAGGGATTGGCGTGCCGATCACTGTTTTCACCGCCAGCCAATTGGCCGGCTGGCGACCCGCAACGATAGCGCCCAGAAAGCGGGTCGAGGCGATGGTGGGCGCGCTGGCAGGCTTCGTGGGCGGGTTGTCAGGCGTCTGGGGCCCGCCGACCGTGGCTTACCTAACCGCCATCGACACGCCGAAGCAGGAGCACCTGCGCATCCAAGGCGCGATCTACGGTTTGGGTGCCACGGCGCTGTTCGCCGCGCATCTGCAATCAGGCGTCATCCGAGCAGAGACGCTGCCCCTGTCCCTCGGTCTTGTCATCCCTGCGGTACTGGGCATCTGGCTGGGCTTTCAGGTGCA
>CALHHY010000009.1 GCA_938030665.1 uncultured Litoreibacter sp.
GTACCGCCCGGCAAGCCGTCCAGCAAGGGTGAAAAGTCGCCGGCTTCAAACATGGCTGTCGCCGTGTCATGGATCGCCTTATGCGTGACCGCCGCCAGTGCTGAGCCAAGCGAGATCCGCGCCAGACCCGCTGCGGCATAGTCGGCCATGCTGGCCTTGGCGAATTTGCCGGCGGCCAGCACATTGACCGGCTTGCGCGTTGCGGCAACGACCCGTTTGAGGTCGTCAAAGCTGCGCGGCATCGGCACATAAATCCCGTCCGCCCCGGCCGCGTCAAAGGCCTGCACGCGTCGGATCGCCTCCTCGATGTCGTAGCCGCGTGTCAGCACACCGTCGGCGCGGGCCACGAAGAAGAAGTCATCCTTCAGCGCGCGGGCGGCGGCACTTGCGGCGCGCACTCGCTCTACTGCGAGGTCAAAATCGTAAAATTCAGCCGAGGCGTTGATCGTGTCCTCGATGCAGATGCCTGCCAGCCCGACCTCCCCGGCCAGCCGCACCGTCTCCGCGCAGGTATCGGGGTCGGTGCCATACCCGTCTTCGAAATCTCCTGAGACGGGGATTTGGACGGCGGCCACAAGGTCCTGCGCATGGGCTAACGCCTCGTCACGGGAAACCTGCCCGCCATCGCTGCGCCCCAGGGTAAACGCATGCGCGGCGGAGGAGGTCGCGATCGCCTTCGCTCCGAGCCCGGCCACCATCTTGGCGGAACCCGCATCCCAGGCATTGGCCAGAATGAAAGGGGCGCCGGGCTTGTGCATCTCTCTGAACGTCATGGGGTAACCTCCTGTGCGAATGATAGAATCTGGGTGAGCGCTGTCGCGAAAGCCGCGTCCTCCACGGTCATGGCAACCCGGATATGGCCGGCAGCGGCTTGCCCGAAACTTTCGCCGGGCATCACGGCAATGCGGTGCGTGTCCAACAGGCTGTTGGCAAAGGCCTCCCCTGTCAGCCCCGTCGCGCGCAGGTCCAGCATCAGATACATCGCCCCGCCAGAAGGGATCAGCTTCACAAGGTTCTGCCCCTCGATCAGCGCATAGGCGGCCTGTCTGCGCCGCTTAAACGGGGCGGCGACGCGGGCTTCCAGCGCGGGGCCCTGTTCCAGCGCAAAAAGGGCGGCATCCTGAATGTAGCCGGGCACGCCGTAGGTGGTGTGGGTAGCGAGGTTTATCAGCTCCGCAATCACCGCCTCAGGCCCTGCAACCCAGCCGACCCGGCTGCCGGTCATCGCGTGGCTTTTCGACATGGAGCCCACCACCAGCGTCCGGTCTGCCATGCCGTCCATGGCGCGGGGCGACAGATGCGCGCCGTCCCAGACCTGCGTGTCATAGACCTCGTCGGAAATGCACCACAGGTCGTATTCACAGCAGGCCCGCGCGATGCCCTCGACCGTGGCGCGGTCATAGACGACGCCCGTCGGGTTGTTGGGGGTGTTGACCAGGATCGACCGCGCGCCCCGCGCCTGTTTGGCGATATCGGTGAAGCTGGGCTGAAACGCGCTCTCGGGCGTGGTGACAACGGCGCGCGGCACGGCGCCCACACCCCGGATCGTGCCGGGGTAGGTGGCGTAATAGGGGTCCACGTAAAGCGCCACGTCGCCTTCGTCGCTGGTGGCATGGTGGGCGGCAAACAGCGCGGCCTGCCCGCCGGGGGTGATGACGACGTTGTCGCGGCTGGTCTTGACGCCGGTCCGCTCCGTCAGGCGCTTGGCCACGGCGTCGCGCAGCCCTGTGACCCCGGGGACGGATGCGTAGCCAGTGTGGCCCGCAACCGCTGCGTTGTGCATGGCGTTCAGGATGGCGGGGTCGGTGCGAATATCATGCTCGCCGATGGTCAGCTCGACCACCGGTTCCCCCGCTGCGGCCATGGCGCGCGCGCGGTAGAAAACGTCCCACCCGTCTGAGCCGCCCCCGGTGACCCCTGTGATCCGCTGTGACAGCTCCATCGCCCGCCTCCTTGTCCTGTTGCCCGGATGGAGCCCGCACGCGGGGGTGAAGTCAAATCGCAATTGATGATTGTTTCAATCAATCCTGCCCGCTATACCTGCGCTCATGAACAAGACCTGCATCAACATTTGCTGCTGCATTACCATCTGACATCGGTCGGCGGGGTCTTAATCATTTCATTACCAAGAATGAGTTGCTAAGCCCCGCCGGGACACCTGCGCGCGTGAGGCCCCATGACGATCCAGCTTTATAACACTGCGACCCGCTCGAAAGAGGTGCTGAAACCGATCGAGGACGGCAAGGTGTCGATGTATGTCTGCGGGCCCACGGTCTATGATCGCGCGCATCTGGGCAACGCCCGCGCGGTGGTGGTGTTTGACACGCTGTTCCGGCTCCTGCGCCACGAGTACGGGGCCGACAACGTCCGCTACGCCCGCAATTTCACCGATATTGACGACAAGATTAACGCCCGCTCCGCCGAAACCGGGCGCCCGATTGGGGAAATCACCGCCGAGACGACACAGTGGTTTCTGGACGACATGGCGGCCATCGGCGCGTTGGAGCCCACGGACATGCCC
>CALHHY010000010.1 GCA_938030665.1 uncultured Litoreibacter sp.
GTTGAATGCCTGTCGCCCGGTGATCTGGTGATGACAGTTGATGACGGGTTGCAGCCCTTGCGCTGGAAGGGCCGGCGCTTTGTCAGCGGCGGGCGGCTTCTGCAGGAACCGGGTCTGCGCCCGATCCATATCGCCGCCGGAAGCCTGGGGGACAACCTGCCGGAGCGGGACCTGACTGTCTCCCCCCAGCACCGGATGCTGGTGGACGGCCCCGATGTGGAACTGTATTTCGGGTTTGAGGAAGCGCTTGTGCCAGCAGGTTCCCTGACGATGCTGGACGGTGTGACACAGATCACGCCGGATCACGGCGTGGATTATATCCACCTGCTCTTTGATCGCCATCAGCTGCTGTATTGCGAGGGCGCGCAAACCGAAAGTTTCCATCCCTTTGCGCTTAGCAAGACCGATCCGGACAGCGACGCCGTCGCGGAGGAGCTGTTCACGCTTTTCCCCGACCTGCGCGACAACCCCGAAAGCTATGGCGGGACCGCCCGGCCAAGCCTGCGCATGCAAGAGGCAAAACTTTTGCTTTCAATGAAAGACGGCCATGACGCAACGCCCGCAGAAACGCTCCCTCACGCTGAAAGGTCACCGAACGAGCGTGTCGCTTGAAGACGCGTTCTGGGCGGAGTTCCGGCGCATCGCGGCAGAGCAGGCGCGACCTATCAATGACCTCGCCGCTGAAATAGATGCGGAACGCGGCCCCGATATCGGGCTGGCCTCAGCCATTCGGCTATTTATCCTGCAAGACCTGACCCGGCACCGCCAGTGATGGCAAACGGATACGCCGAACAAGATATATGATACCGCAAAGCCAGGCGGTGATGCCAAGCGCGGTCAAAAGCGACAAAATGATCGAGGTCATCGGGTGCCTGCGAAACGGCATATCAATCGCGATGCGCTTGCTCTCTGGCTCCCAAAGCACGGCGACGGGCTGATCGGGACTCAGTCTGACGGGGACCTGCCCCTCACGCACTTCACGGATGCGCAGTTTCCCGTCCGCGTCACGAAAGGCCACTTGCGGGATATGGACCAATGCGCCGCCTTCTTCCGGCAAACGGTAGCTGCGAAGGCCAACCACGACACCGGGCAGGTCGCCGCCATGCGCTGTTGCGCGCCATAGCAACCTGTCCGCATTGCCAAATCCGACGAGGACAAGGCCAATGACCAAGCAGAAAGCGATCAGCGCCCAGCTGGGTTTTTGCCCTATTTCCAGCCTCATTGCCCCCCATCTACCGCTTACGCACATCCAACCAGATCCCATCGCGCGCCCGAACCGTCAGATGCGCCACCGGTACCGGGACTTTGCCCGAAACGGGGCTGAACCGAAAGCTCTTCACAAGCATAGATAGCAGCAAAGGCCCCTCCACCATCGCAAAGCCTGCGCCCGGGCAGACACGCGGCCCGCTTGAGAAAGGCAGATAGGCATCGCGGGCGCAGGTTTTGCCGTTATCCGTCTCCCACCTTCCAGGATCAAATCCGTCCGGGTTGTCCCAAAACCGGGAGTGGCGATGCAAATGCCACGGTGAAATCACGGCCATCGTTCCTTTGGGCACCGCCCTGCCGCGCATTTCTTCCGGGCATGTGGTCTGGCGCACCATCATCGGCACGGGCGGGTAGAGGCGCAAAGCCTCCCGAAACACGTCGCGGCTGACACGCAGCTTGGACATCGCCGCCATGCCCTCGTCCGCCGCCAGCGCCTCGGCCTCAATGGCCACCTTTTCCTGCCACTCCGGGTGGGTGGCCAGCAGGTAAAGCGCCCAGGCCAAGGCCGACGCGCTGGTTTCATGGCCGGCCAAAAAGAAGATCGCGACCTGATCGACCATCTCATCGGGTGAGAAGCAGCGCCCGGTTTCGGGGTCGGTCGTCGTCATGATCTTGGTTGCAAGATCGTCAGGGGCGTTCCCTGCCTCTATCTCCGCCGCCCGTTGCGCAACGAGTTTCGCAATCAGTCCCCGGATTGCCTTAGCGTTAGCCCGCGTCTGGCGCCGAAACCCGCGCGGCATCCATCGCGGCAGCGGCAGAAAGGCCGCGATATTCAGGATCGGCTGCGAGCGTTGATAGGCCCGGAACTGCGTGAAGACCTGCCCCGCAATAACGTCCTCTATGGGTAGCGAAAACAGCGTGCGGAAGATCACGTCAGCGGCGGCAAAACTTGCCAGTTCCTCCATTTCCACGACGCCAGACGCCTGCCGGGTGACTCCCGCCTGCCCCGCCGCGCGCATCGCGGGAAATGTATCGTGCAACCGCCCGCCCTCGAAAGCCGGGTTGATGATCCGACGCTGCCGTTTCCACGTCTCGCCATTGGTCACAAACACCGCGTTGCCAAGGACCGGGCGCAGCCCCTCGCTGACCCGGTCGGATTTCGGAAAATCATCGGGCCGCTCATTCAGCACTCGTCGGATCAGATCGGGTTGGTTGATCAGCACGCTGCGAAAGAACGGGGTCTTAAACTCGGCCATCCAGGCGCGGTACAGTTTCTCGGGCTGCGCCGACAGGATGTCACGCCGGAACAACCGTAGGTAGCGTACGAAGCTGACACGTTCCGGCCGGGAGGCGGGTTTGGGCGGCAGCATATCAGGCGGCCATGGATTGATAGGGCGACAAGGCCCGATCAATACGCGAGCGCGACGGTTTGCGCCCCGCGTATCGCGCGCCAAGGGTCAGCGGCCCGGCGGTGATCTGGAAGTAGTCATAATCGCGCGGTTGGTCGAAGGCGCATAGATATTGAAAATGCAGCCGGAAAAACCGCCAGCGCAACGCCTTCCAGCGGGCCGGGCTCAACGTCTGGGTGAACGCGGCGGAGAAAACCAGCGGCCACACCTTATCCGCATCGGCCACCCCGCTGACGCTGACCGGATCGCACAGGGCGAAGGCGCAGCCATCGCCGGGGGCGGTCACGTCGACCCATGTCAAAGTGCGGGTCACCGACAGCAGATGCAGGTCCCGTCTAAGCGCGCCCGCCTCGGGCAAGAATGACATCATCGGAACCACCTGGCCGAGCGAGACGAATGACAGGACAGGCCCGCCTTTGAGCGGCACCCTGCCCTTGCGGATCAGGTCAGCCAGCACCGTCACGGCCAGATGCGCGCCCGAGGAATGGCCCACGACCAGCACCTCGTCCACGTCATCCGTCAAAGCAGCCGCAATTTGGTCACCGAACGCGGCCAGCCTTGCATCCAGTTCCGACGGGTTCGCGCCGCGCCAACGGGCCGAAAACGCGTAATCATGCATCAGGTAATAGGCGAACAGCTTGTTGTCCCGCGCCTTGAACCAGCGCAGCAACAAGACACTAATGCAGGCGAACCCTGCAGTCTTCGCAGGCAAAAGCCCCCCATCCACCACGCCAAGCCATGGCCCTGCCGTATCTATTAATTGCCACATAAGAGCCCCTGCCAGCACGGCAAGCAGCAGCTGCATAAGCAACATCCCGACCGGGTAAAGCGCCGCGATAACCGGCCCCTTGCGCAGCCGCATCAGCCGCCATAGCGCCCCGGTGGTGACATAAATCCAAGCCGTTCGTGCCATCTGCAGATAGGTCTGCGCGATGCCTGAGCCCATACTCCCCCGCACGATGTCAGACCAAACAAGGACATCAACCTGCGCCTCAACCCCCTGCCCGCCAATTTCGGCCGTCACATCCCAGCCAAAGGCTCCGTCGCCGGCTTTAGCGCGCTGGTTGATGGTGTAGCCGCTGATCGCCGCCTGTGCGGCCCCTTCCTTGCGGTAAAGCTCCCTGTAGCGGCGCGGGTGAAACGGGTCGTAGCCGGGGATGTAGAACACCCGCCGCCGCCTCACACGTCTATCGCTTCTATCCGCATCCGTCATAAGGCGAGACTATCGCCCGGAGTTGTTAAAAGTAAGGTAGCACGCGCCATGGACAGCGGCGATTGTGCCGCCTACATCACGGGTCATGCAAATCGACGACACACTCGACGCCACCGGGCTGCTTTGCCCCCTGCCCGTCCTTAAGGCGCGCAAGCGGCTGCAACAGTTGGCCTCCGGCGCGGTGCTCAAAATAGTCGCAGACGACCCCGCCGCCATTGTGGATGTGCCGCATTTCTGCGCCGAGGCCGGGCATACGCTGATCGATCAATCGCAGGACGGCGCGCAGCAGATCTACCTGATCCGCAAAGGCTAGGCCCTATTCCGCCGCCGCCTGCGCTTGCGGCGCGTCCAGCATCGCCAGCAATTCCTCCCGCCGCTTGGCTGCCTTACGCTCGTTGGCCTCCTTAACCGGGCCAAAGCCGCGAATTTGCAGGGGAAGTTCGGCCAAGGCAATCGCGGCCCCTTGGTTGGTGGCGCCTTTGATGCGTTTAAGGTCACCTTCATATTGCTTGATTAACGCCCGCTCCATCTTGCGCTCGGCGCTATAGCCGAAGGGGTCCAGCGGCGTGCCCCGCAGCCGCTTTAGCTTGGCCAGCATGCGGAAATTACGCAGCATGCCCGCGCCGTATTCCCTCTTCACAGGTCGCCCGCTCGGCCCTTGTTTTGATAGCAATGGCGGGGCCAGATGGTAGGTTAGTTTCAGGTCGCCATCAAAGGCATCGCGGGCCTTGGCCTCCGTCTCAAGATGCAACCGTGCCACTTCGTATTCATCCTTGTAGGACAATAGCTTATGATAGCCTTTTAATACAGCTTCCTTCAGTTGCGGGTCGTCAATATCCGCCAAGGCTTTGCGGTAGCGTTTCGCCAGTCGCTTGCCTTGGTAGGCGGTCAGATGATCCGCGCGGAAGGTGATCTTGTCGTCAAGGGATTTCGGCAGCGCGATTACAGTATCTTGCAGATAGCCCGCCGCCTGCTCGGGGTGCAACACGGCCCATCTGCCAAGCTCGAAGGCGCGCAAGTTGCGGTCCGGGGCCGCGCCGTTGAGGCGAATGGCCTGCGCGATGGCTGCCGCCGACAAAGGGATCAGCCCGCGTTGCCAAGCCGCGCCGAAGATCATCATGTTGGAATAGATCGAGTCGCCCATCAGCACCTTCGCCAGATCCGTTGCGTCGAAGAACGCGACTCTGTCTTGCAAGCGAGCTTCAAGAGACAGCTGTAACCTATCAGTTGGGATAGTAAATTCTGTGTCACGTGTGAAGTCTCCGGTGATGATCTCATGCGCATTGACGACGGCACCGCCGCTGCCGGGACGCATCAGGCCAAGCGTCTTGGCCCCGGCGCTGACGACCAGATCACCGCCGATCAGCGCATCCGCCTCGCCCGTGGCCACACGAATGGCGGAGATATCTTCGGGGCGGTTTGCCAGACGGCAATGGATATGAACGGCGCCGCCCTTTTGCGCGAGCCCCGCCATCTCCATCATGCCCGCACCCTTACCATCGATATGGGCGGCCTGTGCGAGCACCGCGCCGATGGTCACAACCCCTGTGCCGCCTACCCCCGTGATGATGACGTTATGGGTGCCGGTGATTTCGGGCAAAGCGGGTTCCGGCAGATCCGGCAGGTCGATCTCCACTGCTTCCCGCTTCTTCGGTACGGCCCCTTCAACAGTGACAAAGGACGGGCAGAACCCGTTTACGCAGCTGAAATCCTTGTTGCAGCTTGACTGGTCAATGGCGCGCTTGCGGCCAAGCTCGGTCTCTACCGGGACGATGGACACGCAGTTGGACTGCACCCCGCAATCGCCGCAGCCCTCGCAGACATCGGTGTTGATGAATACACGCTTGTCAGGGTCGGGAAACAGCCCGCGCTTGCGACGACGACGTTTTTCTGCCGCGCAGGTTTGAACATAAACAATGGCCGTGACGCCTTTGATATCACGAAGTTTTTCTTGAACTGATTGCAATTCTGAACGCTCGTGCATCCCGATACCGGATGGGAAAGTAGCAGCGGCGACATCTTCTTTCTCGTCATAGACCACCACGACCTCGCGACAGCCCATGGCCTGCAACTCCCGCGCAATCTGCGGGGCGTCAAGGTCGCCTTCATTGCCTTGCCCGCCGGTCATGGCCACCGCGTCATTGTAGAGGATTTTATAGGTAATGTTGGTGCCCGCCGCGATGGCCGCGCGGATCGCCAAGGTGCCGGAATGGTTGTAGGTGCCATCGCCCAGGTTCTGGAACACGTGATCGCGGGTGGAGAAAGGCGCCTCCCCGATCCAATTCGCGCCTTCGCCGCCCATCTGGGTGGAGCCGACGGTCTCCCGGTCCATCCATTGCACCATGTAGTGGCAACCTATCCCTGCATAGGCGCGGGAGCCTTCGGGCACCTTGGTGGATGAATTGTGCGGACAGCCGGAACAAAAATATGGAACCCGCGCCGCGATGTCCTGCGCATTGTCGGACCGCTTCGCCTCCGCCAACTTCGCGAGACCGGCTTCGATACGGTCAGTGCGGCGGCCTTCTTCAACGAGGATGGCACCCAGTTTCTGAGCAATATCAATAGGGTCGAGGGCGTAGCGGGTCGGGAACAGTTCCAGCCTGCGGCCGTTTTCCCAACTGTCGCCCTTGTGCCAACCATAGACGCGCCGCCCCCGGCGGTCGTCAAAAATGGCTTCCTTGACCTGCACCTCGATCAGCTTGCGTTTTTCCTCTATCACAATGATCAGGTCGAGCCCTTCGGCCCAGTCATGGAATGTGTCGACGTCCAGCGGCCAGACCTGGCCCACCTTGTATGTCGTAAGGCCCAGCCGCTCCGCCTCTGCTGCGTCAATGCCCAGCAAAGATAGCGCATGCACCAAATCCAGCCAGTTCTTGCCAGCCGCGACAAAGCCGATCTTAGCGCCGGGTTTACCCCAAACCCGCTTGTCCATTTTGTTCGCTTTCGCAAAGGCTTCGGCGGCGAACCTCTTGTGATCGATCATCCGCGCTTCCTGCTCGACCGGGGTGTCGACCAGACGGATGCCAAGCCCGCCCTCGGGCATGACGAAGTCGGGCGTCGTGAAGCTGAGGCGATCAGGGCGGCCATCGACGACGGCGGTCGCCTCGACCGTGTCTTTCATCGTCTTCAGGCCGACCCAGACACCTGCGAAACGCGAAAGTGCCCAGCCATACAGGCCATAATCCATGATCTCCTGCACCCCTGCGGGTGAGACCACGGGCATATAGGCGTCAACCATGGCCCAGTCGGACTGGTGCAGTGTCGTGGAGCTTTCGCCGGTATGGTCGTCCCCCATTGCCATCAGCACCCCGCCAAGCGCGCTGGTGCCGGCCATGTTGGCATGCCGCATCACGTCGCCCGAACGGTCAACGCCGGGGCCCTTGCCGTACCAAAGCCCGAACACCCCGTCATAGCGGCCCTCGCCCCGCAACTCCGCCTGCTGCGCACCCCAAAGGGCGGTTGCCGCGAGGTCTTCGTTGAGGCCCGGCTGAAAGGTAATTTGCGCGTCTTCCAGCAGGTTCGCCGCGCGGGACATCTGCATATCTACTGCACCAAGGGGGGAGCCGCGGTAGCCCGTAACCAACCCCGCCGTATTCAGCCCTGCTGCGACGTCGCGGGCGCGTTGCATAAGGACTAACCGGACCAACGCCTGGGTGCCGTTCAGAAGCACGGGCGACTTTTCCAGGTCAAACCGGTCATTAAGCGAGATATCTTGCCGTGCCATCCGTGCCTCCCAACTGTGCGATCGAGCTTACCATGAATATTAGGTCATATTTGCTGACCTACAAAGGACTTTTTGGTAAATAAGACTTGATTAAGTCGGACGCTGCCGCGATGGAAGATGTGCAATCTTGCTGGCACGTCTGACGTAACAGAGTTGATTTTATGGATTGGGACAAGCTCAGAATATTTCATGCGGTCGCTGACGCGGGGTCCCTGACCCATGCCGGCGACACGCTGCACCTGTCGCAATCGGCCGTGTCGCGCCAGATCCGGGCATTGGAGGAATCGCTTAACACCACGCTGTTTCACCGCCATGCACGGGGGTTGATCCTGACCGAACAGGGCGAGCTTCTGTTTGACGCGACCCGCTCGATCACCAAGCGGCTGGATGCAGCTTCGGCCCGGATCCGGGACAGCAAGGAAGAAGTGTTCGGCGAGCTGCGGGTGACCACGACGATCGGTTTCGGCTCGCTTTGGCTGGCCCCGCGCCTGTCGGTCCTTTATGACAGCTTCCCCGATCTCAACATTGACCTGATGCTGGATGAGCGGGTGCTGGATCTGCCGATGCGGGAGGCCGATGTCGCGATCCGCATGAAGGAGCCGAGCCAGGCCGATCTGGTACGCAAGAAGCTGATGAGCGTGCGGATGCAGCTTTTTGCCAGCCGCGGCTACGCAGAACGCCACACGTTGCCGACCACCATGGAAGACATGCAGGATCACCGGCTGATTTGTCAAAACACTAAGTCCGAACAGGTCTCCGCCGGTGCGACATTGGTGCGCGAGCTGTTAAGCTACGACATGCCAAATCTTCTGACGGTGAATAACTATTTCGGCTGTCTTCAAGCGGTGCATCATAATCTTGGCATCGGCGTGTTGCCTGATTATGTGGCCATTGATGACCCGGCGCTGGTGCGGGTGCTGCCGGATGTGGAATCGACGGAAGTGCCGGTGTTCCTCGCCTATCCATCAGAGCTGCGCGCCTCCAAACGCATCTCGGCTTTCCGGGACTTTGTGGTGAGCGAGATCAATTTGCAGCGTAAAAAGGCGCAGGCTGCCTAGATTGTTGACAATTTGGGCTTGCCATTCCGCTGATGCATGGCGGCTATGCAGATTTCAATCGCCCTGGTGACTTGATTCAAGGCGACCTGCCACATAAATCATCGATAGAAGGCAGTTATCTGCTTTCACCTCCCTGTTGGACTTCGGCCGAGCTTCGCGCTCGGCCTTTTTTTTGCGCATGGGCCGCTGGTCGCGGAGGGACCACATACGCCCTAGCCCCGCCATCCCAGCAGCGGCGGTTGCAACATCTTCTCCTGATGGCCCGATCCCGACCATAATTTCCGCAAGATCACCAGGCATCAGAATTGTGACCGAGGCCTATAACTCGGTCATGCAAGCCTTGTCATTGGAGGTCCGCCATGAGCCATAACAAAGAGCCCCAGATTACCCGGCCTTTCGCATTTACATTTGACGTCTTGCTTGAGCATGTCGCTCAGCCTTCCAAAGGCAGTGCCCTTGCCGCGTCACCGCTTCGCACCGGAAAATAGCAACTCACGCTACGTAAGCGCAGGGTGGCAGGTGCCGCGCCGCGGCTTTAGTACGATTTAACTGGACTGGACGTAGGTGACACCGCTCCATATAGCTAACGCTATTTGAACAAGAAGCGCGCGCATTGAAACTTCCCTTTCACAGTTTTCAGGACGAAATTGACGAGCTCGTTCTGGTCGAGCGCGCTGGCCGCACGGAGCTTTTCTCCCGGCTGGGGATCGCCGGCGTGCAAACCGTGATAATTGGCTATGTGCTGGAATTGTGGCTGCTTTATCCGATCTATGTCATCTATGCAGGCTGTCTTCTGGCGGGCCGGCAACTGATCTTCCGGCTTGAGAACAACCGAACAGTAAGCCTTTACATCACTGCCCTAATGGTGATGTTCGCAGGGGCGCTGTGTTTCCGTATGGTCAGCATCTATTTCTGGGTTCAACCTCAGCCGCAACTGGATGTGGTCGCCGTCTTGATGATCTGCGCATCCATGATGTTCACATTCAGTCAACGCACCGCCGTGCCATCGTCGTGCTATATCGAGATCGGTAGCGATACGATCGCCATGCTGTTCTTCGCCTCAACCCTTGTGTTCCAGCCTGATCCGTCGCTGTTTGACAAGGTCGGGGCGCTCGCATTCGTCGGGATCATCCTGTATAACTGGGTCGTCATCGCAGAGCTTTTTGCCAGCAGGCAGGCCTTCAAAGCCGCGCGCGAACGCAGCCTACAGGCCCAGAAGATGGAGGCCGTCGGCCGGCTGACCGGTGGTGTGGCGCATGACTTCAACAACATCCTGACCGTCGTGATGGGCAATCTGGAACTGTACCGCGAGGTCGACAACGGGGCCGACCGGGAGGCGCTGGTCGATCAGGCCCACGCCGCCGCAAAACGCGCCTCGCAGCTGACCGCGCAGCTGCTGGCCTTTTCCCGCCAGTCGCCGATGACGCTAAGCCAGGTAGATCTGCATGAATTCGTCGGCAGCTTCCGCACCCTTACCGACCGTGTTCTACCCGCGACTATTACTTTTAATGTCGGCATTGACGACCGCTGCCCCCCGCTTCTGGTCGACAAGGTCCAGCTGGAAGTGGCGCTGTTGAACCTCGTGATTAATTCCCGCGACGCGCTGTCAGGCGGCGGCACGATCACGCTAACCGCACAGGTTGCGCAAAGCGGACCGCCTTTGGGAACTGCCATGCGTCACGACGGCCAATTTGTCCGTCTGTCCATCACCGATGATGGGGAAGGGATCGCGCCCGAGATCGTCGCCAAGGTGACCGAACCCTTCTTTACCACGAAGAATGTCGGCGACGGCTCCGGGCTAGGCTTGCCCATGGTGCAGGGCTTTGCCGAACAGTCCGGCGGGCTGTTTTCGCTTGAAAGCCAGCTTGGCCGGGGGACCATGGCCAGCCTCTTGCTGCCTGCCGCAGACCTTGACGACGTGGCTCAAGATGGGGCCTTCCCACCCCCGCCACACTGACTTAAGAAGCGGGCAAGAGAACGACCGCGCCGGGGGAGACCGCAGAGATGACCGAGCCAGCCATTACGCCCGACCTGATCGCGGCCCATGGGCTCAAGCCCGACGAATACGCGCGCATTCTTGAGATCATCGGGCGGGAGCCGAGCTTCACCGAGCTGGGTATCTTTTCGGCCATGTGGAACGAACACTGTTCCTACAAATCATCGAAGAAATGGTTGCGCACTTTGCCGACGGAAGGCCCACAGGTGATTTGCGGCCCGGGCGAGAATGCGGGCGTGGTCGACATTGGCGACGGCCAGGCGGTGGTCTTCAAAATGGAAAGCCACAACCACCCCTCCTATATCGAGCCTTATCAGGGCGCGGCGACCGGCGTAGGCGGCATCTTGCGCGACGTCTTCACCATGGGCGCGCGTCCAGTGGCCGCCATGAACAGCCTCAGCTTTGGGGAGCCGTCGCACCCTAAGACCCGGCAGCTTGTCTCTGGCGTGGTGGCGGGTGTGGGCGGCTACGGCAATTGTTTTGGCGTGCCGACCGTGGGCGGTGAGGTGCGGTTTCACGCGGCCTATAACGGCAATTGCCTGGTCAACGCCTTCGCGGCTGGTTTGGCGGATGCCGACAAGATTTTCTATTCCGCCGCATCGGGCATCGGCATGCCTGTCGTCTATCTGGGCGCCAAAACGGGCCGCGACGGCGTGGGCGGCGCGACGATGGCGTCGGCCGAATTTGACGACACAATTGAGGAAAAACGCCCGACCGTGCAGGTGGGCGACCCTTTCACCGAGAAACGCCTGATGGAGGCCACCTTGGAACTGATGGCCACGGGGGCTGTGATTTCCATTCAGGATATGGGGGCGGCAGGGCTGACCTGCTCTGCCGTGGAAATGGGCGACAAGGGCGGGCTGGGCGTCAAGCTGACCCTCGAAGACGTGCCGCAGCGCGAAGAGAACATGACCGCCTATGAAATGATGCTGTCGGAATCGCAGGAACGCATGCTCATGGTCCTCAAACCAGAGCTGGAGGCCGAAGCCCGCGCCGTGTTCGAGAAATGGGATCTCGACTTTGCCATCGTCGGCGAAACAATCGAGGAAGACCGTTTCCTGATCGTGCACAATGGCGAGGTGAAGGCGGATTTACCGCTGTCAAAATTGTCCTCCACCGCGCCTGAATATGACCGCCCCTGGGTGGAGACCCCTGCCCCTGCCCCCTTCACGGACGCGCTTGAGATCGACCCGATGGACGGGCTGCGCGCGCTAATTGGATCGCCCAATTACGCGCGAAAGCATTGGGTCTGGCAGCAATATGACAGCCAGGTCATGGCGGACACGATGCAAACACCCGGCGCCGGCGCAGGCGTGATCCGGGTGCATGGCACCGACAAGGCGCTGGCTTTCACATCTGATGTTACGCCGCGCTACGTCAAGGCGAACCCGTTTGAAGGCGGCAAGCAGGCCGTGGCCGAAGCCTACCGCAACCTGACCGCCATGGGGGCCACGCCTTTGGCGACCACCGACAACATGAATTTCGGCAACCCCGAGAAGCCCGAAATAATGGGCCAATTTGTGGGGGCCATCAAAGGCATAGGGGCCGCGGTTGAAGCGCTGGACATGCCGATCGTGTCGGGCAACGTGTCGCTTTATAACGAAACCGACGGCACCGGGATCCTGCCGACACCGACCATTGGCGCCGTGGGACTGATCGCCGCTCAAAGCGATATGATCGCAGGTCAGGTGCGGGAAGGGTACGTCGCGCTCCTTCTTGGCCCGGACGGCACGCATCTAGGTCAATCTGCCCTTCTGGCGGAGGCGTTCGGGCGCGAACAGGGTGACGCGCCAGCCGTCGATCTGGACGCCGAGAAATGGAACGGCGATTTCATCCGCACTCATCACGCGCTGATCGACGTTTGCACCGATCTGGCCGATGGCGGGTTGGCGCTCGCCGCGTTTGAGCTGGCAGAGGCCGCGGGAATTGGCGTGACCCTCCAAGTGGACGATCTACCCGCGCTCTTTGGCGAGGATCAGGCGCGCTACCTGATTGCCTGTTCGCCATCCAATGCCGAGGCGTTGCTAAAAGCGGCGGAGGGCGAGGCAGTGCTGCGCCAGGTAGGCACATTCGGTGGCAGCGAAGTTCGCTTCGGCAAAACCAGCGCGTCTTTGGACCAGCTTAGCGCCCTTTATCGCAGCAGTTTTGCCGAGGCCGTCGCCTGAAGGTGACTTGCCACGCCCCGCGCACCTTCCTACCTTAAGCCAAAGACCACGAGAGGGATAAGACATCATGGCCATTACCGCCGCCGAGATCGAGGACCTGATCCGCACCGGCTTCCCCAATGCGACGATCCAGGTGGAAGGCGCGGATGGCGTGCATTTTCAGGGTATGGTGATCGACGAAAGCTTCCGTGGTATGAACCGCGTCCAGCAACAACGGGCCGTCATGGCCACCATCAAATCAAAAGTCGACAGCGGCGAGATACACGCCCTTGGTTTGACCACCAAAGCACCGGAGTAACCTCAGATGACCGACGCAAATGCAAAGATCAAAGACACCGTGGCCAGCAATGACGTAGTGCTGTTCATGAAAGGCACGAAAGAGATGCCGCAATGCGGGTTCTCCTCCAAAGTGGCGGGTGTGCTGAATTATATCGGGGTCGATTACAGCGACGTGAATGTGCTGGCAGACGACGCGGTCCGGCAGGGCATCAAGGAGTTTTCCGACTGGCCCACCATCCCCCAGCTTTATGTCAAAGGGGAGTTCGTGGGCGGCTGCGATATCATCACCGAGATGACGCTATCGGGCGAGCTGGACACGCTGCTGGAAGAAAACGGCGTCACTTTCAACAAAGACGCCGCTGACACGATCCGCGCCCATAACGCCTGAGCTTTGAAACCGGGGCCCACAGAGTTTCGATGAAACTCTGCCCCCAAACTTTTCGTGAAAGTTTGATCGCCCGGCATTTGCTACCGGGCGCTGTTCGTTATGGCTAGGAAAGAAGCCCGCGCACCTTGGCGGCCACGGCTTTCGGTGTGATCCCGAAATGCTCGTAAAGCGTGCCGGCGGGGGCTGAGGCGCCGAAGCCTTCCATACCGATGAAACCCGCCTTGTTGCGGTTGCCGCGCTCGCCCAGCAGCCATTTGTCCCAGCCCATCTGCACGCCGGCCTCGATTGCCACACGCACGGGCCCTGCGGGCAGCACTTTGCGGCGGTAAGCCTCTTCTTCGGCCTCAAACAGCTCCCAACAGGGCATGGAAACCACGCGGGTGCCGATGCCGTCGGCCTCCAGCAGCGCCCTGGCCTCCATCGCGACCGAGACCTCGGAACCTGTGGCCATCAGGATCGCCTGGCGTTTGGCTTCTGCCTCCGCCAGCACATAAGCGCCTTTGGCGACCTCGTTACGCGTGGTGTGATTGGTCCGCACCGTCGGCAGCCCCTGACGGGAAAGGGCCAGCACCGTTGGCGTCGCGTCAGCCGTCAGCGCGCATTCCCAGGCCTCGGCGGTTTCGACCGCGTCTGCCGGGCGGATGACGTTGGTGTTTGGCGTTGCACGCAGCAGGGCCAGATGCTCCACCGGCTGGTGGGTTGGCCCGTCCTCCCCCAGACCGATGGAATCGTGGGTCATCACATAGGTAACCGGCACGCCCATCAGAGCGGACAAGCGCATCGCGCCGCGGGCGTAATCCGTAAAACACATAAACGTGCCGCCATAGGGCCTGGACCCGCCATGCAGCGCCAGACCGTTCATCGCGGCGGCCATGCCGTGTTCGCGCACGCCGTAATACATGTAACGGCCCTTGCGGTTTTCCGGGCTGAAGACGCCCATATCCGAGGTCAGCGTGTTGTTGGAACCCGTCAGGTCGGCCGAGCCGCCAAAGGTTTCCGGCATGATCGGGTTGATCACTTCCAGCGCCATTTCGGAGGCCTTGCGGGTGGCCAGTTTCGGCGCGCTGTCGCTGAACTGCTTCTTCAGCGCCTTGATGGTGGCCGACAATTTGCGCGGCGCCTCGCCTGACTGTTCGCGCGCGAAACGGGCCTGCTTGGAGGCGGACATGCCCTCCAGCCGCGCCTCCCAAGCATCGCGTTCCGCAGCACCGCGGGCGCCGATGGCCTCCCACTGCGCTTTGAGGTCGGCGGGAATGACGAAGGGGCCGTGGCTCCAACCATAGGTTTTCCGGGTGTCGGCGATCAGCTCTTCGCCGGTCAGCGCGCCGTGCCCTTTGGACGTGTCCTGCGCGCTGGAGCCCAAGGCGATATGCGTCTTGCAGGCAATCATCGAGGGCTTCTTGGTTTTCTTCGCCTTCTCAATCGCGGCATCAATCGCGTCGGGGTCATGGCCGTCGATTTCCTGAACATGCCAGCCCGAGGCCTTGAACCGCTGCACCTGATCGGTGCGGTCGGACAGCTCAACGGTGCCGTCGATAGTGATGTTGTTATTGTCCCAGAAGACCACCAGCTTGCCCAGTTCGTGACGGCCCGCAAGCGCAATCGCCTCCTGGCTGACGCCTTCCATCAGGCAGCCGTCGCCGGCGATGACATAGGTGTAATGGTCGACCAACTTCTTGCCGTAGGTGGCGCGCTGCACCTCCTCGGCCAGGGCAAACCCAACGGAATTCGCGATGCCCTGCCCCAAGGGGCCGGTCGTCGTCTCGATGCCCGTGGCATGGCCATATTCGGGGTGACCGGCGGTCTTGGCCCCCAGTTGGCGGAAATTCCTGATCTCCTCAATGGGCATGTCCGCATAGCCGGTCAGATGCAGCAGCGAGTAGAGCAGCATCGAGCCGTGACCTGCGGACAGAATGAACCGGTCGCGGTCGGGCCAGTTGGGCGCGGAGGCGTCGAATTTCAGGTGTTTTTCAAACAGCACCGTGGCCACATCCGCCATCCCCATGGGCATCCCGGAATGGCCTGAATTTGCGGCAGCGACCGCATCAAGCGTCAAGACGCGAATGGCGCAGGCCTTCTGCCAATGGTCGGCATGATTTTCGCGCAGGCTGGCTATGTCCACGGTGACGGTCCCCCTTTTTAGACATTGGTGTGCTGGCGTGGGTGATACCAGTGTTGCGGCGGAGTTCAAGCGCTACAGGCAAAACAGCGCGCAAGGCGTTTGAATTCTGACGTAAATTACGTAGGCTGTCGAAAAAACAGGCGCAGGCGTCAGGGGCTCGATTCGACGGGCCATGCCGCGCGCAGAACGGGTGGGACCTATTATGACAGAAATTTCCGAGCTCGAAGGCCGCATCGCTGCGGCTCTCGACCGCATCGCGTGGTCTATCGAAAGCGCGCCTGTGCAAAGTGCGGCCCCCGCCCCCGCCCCGGCTGCGGCGACCGCGCCTGACAACGAGCTTATTGAAGAGCTGGAGGTAGAGAAGGCGACCAATGCGCGCCTGGTGGCTTCCCGCGAGAAGCACGTTGCCCGCATCGAAAGGCTTGAGACCCGCGTGCTGCGCCTGACCGACCGGTTGGAACGGGCCGAGCTGGAAAACAAGCGGCTCGAGACGGTGATCAGCACCATGTCCGACAATAATGCCGCCCTGCGCGCAGCCAACGCCGCCTATCAAGGGGCGGGCGAGACGGCGGATGCCTCCATGTCGACACTGCTGCAGGACCTCAAAGAGGCCCGCGCCAATGACCTGAAAGAGCTTGATGACATCATGGCCGAACTGGCCCCATTCGTGAAGGAGGCCTAAGCCATGCCCGAAGTGAACATCGACATCGGCGGCCGCAGCTTTCAGGTGGCCTGCCAGACCGGCGAGGAACATTTCCTGCTTTCTGCGGCCAAGCTGCTGGACAATGAGGCCAACGTACTGGCCGAGCAGATCGGACGGATGCCCGAGGTACGCATGCTGCTGATGGCGGGGCTTATGCTGGCCGATAAAACCGCGGGGCTGGAAGAAGAGCTGCGCACGGCCGAGGCCAAGGTCAAAAGCCATGAGCGCGAACTGCTGAGCCTCAAATCGGCCCCCGCTGAGCGCGTCGAAGTCGCCGTCATCCCGCCGCAGATCACCGACAGCATGGCCGAGATTGCGGCGCGGGCGGAAGCGCTGGCCGACCGGCTTGAGGCAAATTCCGCCTGATGCGACTCGGTCCCTGTGGCGGCGGCTTCCAGTCGGAAACAGTTATCGCTAACAGCTTGGCTTCGTTATCCGATCACCTCGCAGGGCGGCGATGTTAACGCTATCATACTGTCATTTAAGGGAAAACTGGCTTCTCAGCTGCGGTATGCCCCTGTATATCCTAACCACGGGCACAGGACCCGTGACCGGGAGTTTGGGACATGACGACGACAGTAGCGATTAACGGATTTGGCCGCATCGGCCGCTGCACCCTGGCGCATATCGCGCAAAGCGGGCGCAACGACGTGCAGGTTGTTGCGATCAACGCCACCGGCCCGATTGAGACGAACGCGCATCTGCTGAAATATGACAGCGTCCATGGCCGCTTCCCCGGCGACGTCCGGGTTGAGGGCGATACCATGGATCTCGGACGAGGGCCGATGAAGGTGTTTTCCACCTACAACCCCGATGAGCTGGACTGGTCCGGCATAGACGTCGTGATGGAATGTACCGGCAAGTTTAACTCAAAGGAGCAGTCGCAGGTCCATATTGAACGCGGCGCCAAGCGGGTGCTGATCTCCGCCCCCGGCAAGAATGTCGACAAGACGATTGTGTACGGCGTCAACCACCGCGACCTGTTGCCGGAACACGGGGTCGTCTCGAACGGCTCCTGCACCACAAACTGCCTGGCGCCTCTGGCAATGGTGTTGAACAACGCGATCGGCATCGAACGCGGCATCATGACCACAATCCATTCCTATACAGGTGACCAGCCGACGCTGGACCGCCGGCATGATGATTTGTACCGCGCACGTGCCGCCGCGATGGCGATGATCCCGACCTCGACCGGGGCCGCCAAGGCGATCAGCCAAGTGCTGCCAGAGCTTGAGGGCAAGCTGGATGGCACCGCGATGCGGGTTCCTACCCCGAACGTGTCCTGCGTCGACCTGACCTTTGAGGCGTCAAAGGATGTGACCGTTACCGACGTCAACGAGATCGTGCGCGAGGCAGCAGCCGGCCATATGGGCGCGGTGCTGAGCTACGACCCGGAGCCCAAGGTCTCCATCGATTTCAATCACACCAACTACTCGTCGATTTTTGCGCCTGACCAGACAAAGGTTGTGGGGGGGCGCACGGTTCGGGTATTGGCGTGGTATGACAATGAATGGGGCTTCTCCTGCCGCATGGCCGACGTGGCTGCCGCAATGGGACGCCTCTAAGCCACAAAGCGCCGAGGCCCTATGACCAACAAAATCGCGATTGCTCTGGCCTTGGCAATTGCAGCGCTGTTTGCGGTGGACGCGTTTTACCTGAACGGAGAACTGCCGCTGTTTCTGGGGCGCAAATTCGCCGAACTGATCGAATATGTGGCCTTCTGGCGGTAGCAACCGCTTGGGCCAGAAGCCGCAGCCCTATTCAGCCGGCGTTATGTCGCCATCAGACTTACGCCTAAACAGCCGTGCATAGGCTTTCGGCCGAAACGCGTAGGTAAGTTGCGACCATAGCGTGGGCTCCATCTCGTCAGCGACGCCAAGCGCTGACTCACATGGCCCCGGCACATAATGCGTCCCGAACGCCCAGTCCCAGATGCCAAAAACGGTCGCAAAATTGCTGCCAAAGGCTTTTCGGTCTGCGGAGTGGTGCCAACGATGCATTGCGGGGGACACGAAAAGGATGTTCCACTTGCCATAGGTCCAGGGAAGATCCGCATGGATGAAAAACCCGTAGTAGTGCCGGATGAAAGAGTTCGCGACCACCGCATAGGGGGGCAGCCCCAGCAAGAGCAACGCACTGGAGTCGATGACAAAAGTGGTTATTCGGTTGATCGGATGGAAACGTTCCAACGACAGCCAGGTCATCTCCGTATCGGAATGGTGCACGGCATGCGACGGCCACATGAAGGAATTGTGCTCGAACCGGTGGCGCCAGTAGCCGACAAAATCACCCACAACAATTGCCAGCAGGATGACCGCCACAACCGGCCATTCGGACCAGTCCTGCGGGTCGAAAAGCACCAGCCCGGTTGCGTGCCAGAAGTTTGAAAGGAAAGTGGCCGAGAAGGTCAGAAGCGGGACGACGAAGATCAGATTGAAAACCATGATCTGTATATTCAGGCCACTTTGCGGCAGGGCGCGCATCATGTCGGTGAAAAGCGCTTTGCGCTTCACAACATAGCCGATGCAAAGGAAGAAGATCGCCGGCATCAGCGCGCCAGATGCCGCTGTCCAAATCGCATGCCACGATTGCCCCAAAAAGTCAGTGAGCCAGCCCATATGCGCCCCATTCATACATTTTACTGTTGTGGGAAGGTTCCAGAAGATTGCGCCTAAACTGAGAGGAACCTGCGCAAACTTTGTGACGCACGGGGCCGCGTTCGCTGCCAGTGCCATTGCAACGCAGAAAAAGTGGCCCGATTCTGCCCAGCCACATGACCTGTGTTAGTAGATGCAGCGGATCAAATCGAAACGCTCTCACCCCTCTATAGGTTGACCTTCTGCTGCAAATGACATTGTTAGCGTTAACGGCAGCACGCCCAAATCTATTGTAACAGCTGAAGGAGCCTCCCCATGTCCGTCAAAGTAGCCATTAACGGGTTTGGCCGCATTGGTCGTAACGTGTTGCGCGCGATTGTCGAATCTGGTCGCACCGATATTGAGGTGATCGCGATCAATGATCTCGGCCCGGTGGAAACCAACGCGCATCTGCTGCAATACGACTCGGTGCATGGCCGCTTCCCGCATGAGGTGACCGTTAAAGGCGACACGATTGATGTGGGGCGCGGCGCGATGGCTGTGACCGCCATCCGCAACCCTGCTGACCTGCCGTGGTCTGACGTCGATATCGTCATGGAATGTACCGGCATCTTCACCTCGAAAGAGGCGTGCCAGGCGCATCTGGAAAATGGCTCTTCCCGCGTGCTGATCTCGGCCCCCGGCAAGAACGCTGACAAGACGATTGTATACGGCGTGAATGACAGCACGCTGACGGGCGATGATCTGGTTGTATCCAACGGATCCTGCACGACGAACTGCCTCGCCCCGCTGGCGAAGGTGCTGAATGACGAGATCGGTATCGTCAAAGGTTTCATGACCACGGTGCACAGCTATACCGGCGACCAACCGACGCTTGATACGATGCACAAAGACCTGTACCGCGCCCGCGCGGCGGCCCTGTCGATGATCCCGACCTCGACCGGCGCGGCCAAGGCGCTTGGTCTGGTGCTGCCAGAGATCGAAGGCAAGCTGGACGGCGTCGCGATCCGGGTGCCGACGCCAAATGTCTCCTGTGTTGATCTGACCTTTGAGGCAGCCCGTGCGACCTCCGTCGACGAGATCAACGCAGTGATGAAAGCGGCGTCTGAAAAAGGCCCGCTCAAAGGTATCTTGGGTTATTCGGACAAGCCGCTGGTTTCGACAGATTTCAACCATGATCCCCGCTCCTCGGCCTTTGCGTCGGAGCAGACAAAGGTGCTGGGCGACAACATGGTCCGCGTGCTCAGCTGGTATGACAATGAATGGGGCTTCTCCAACCGGATGGCCGATACGGCTGTCGCCATGGGCAAGCTTATCTAGGCCGGACGTCCAACTATCGGGATGCCCTCCCCGCATAAAGGGATTAGAAAACGCCGCATGCGGCGTTTTCGCGTTTTTAGAGATGAGATCGGAGCTGAATGATGAGCTGGAAAACACTTGATGACATGGCGCTTGACGGCAAAACGGTGCTGATCCGGGTCGATATCAATGTCCCCATTGAGGATGGTCAGGTAACCGATGACACGCGGATCCAGCGCATTGTACCGACCGTCCATGAGGTGCTGAAAAAGGGCGGCAAGGCCGTGCTGATGGCGCATTTCGGCAGGCCAAAGGGTCAGGCCGTGCCGGAGATGTCGCTTGGCCAGATCGTACCCGCGCTGGAAAAATGCCTCGCCCGCAGCGTGCATTTCATTGACGGCGATTACGGGGCGCGGTTGGGAGAGCTGGAACCGGGCTCCGTCGCGTTGCTGGAAAACCTCCGCTTCAACCCCGGTGAGCAGAAAAACGACGAAGGGTTTGCGCAGCGTCTGGCCTCCCTCGGCGATATCTATGTCAACGACGCCTTCTCTGCCGCGCATCGCGCTCATGCCTCGACGGAGGCGATTGCGCGTCTGCTGCCAAGTTGCGCGGGCCGGTTGATGCAGGCAGAGCTAAGCGCGCTCGAAGCAGCCCTCGGCACCCCGAAGCGCCCGGTGGTCGCGGTGGTCGGCGGTGCGAAAGTGTCGACCAAGCTGGATCTGCTGTCCAATCTTGTCGAGAAGACCGACCACCTTGTCATCGGCGGCGGCATGGCCAACACGTTCCTTGCCGCTCAAGACATCGACGTCGGCAAATCATTGGCTGAGCATGACATGACCAGCACCGCCAGCGATATCATGGCGAAGGCCAGCACCGTCGGCTGCACGATCCACCTGCCCTCCGATGTGGTCGTAGCGCGCGAATTCAAAGCCGGCGCGCCGCATGAAACCGTGGGGGCTGACGCCTGCCCTGCTGACGCGATGATCCTGGATGCGGGGCCTGACACGGTGGCTCAACTGGAGGCCGTTTTCGATGACTGCGAGACGCTGATCTGGAACGGCCCGCTTGGCGCGTTTGAAATCCCGCCTTTCGATACCGCAACCAACGCCGCCGCCGCAAAGGCCGCGGAGCTGACCAAAGCGGGCAAGCTGATCTCTGTCGCCGGGGGGGGCGACACGGTGGCTGCGCTCAACGTCAGTGGCGCGGCGGATAATTTCACCTATATCTCAACTGCGGGTGGCGCATTTCTGGAATGGATGGAAGGAAAGACGCTGCCCGGCGTTGCCGCTTTGGGCGGCTGACCGAACGGGAGGCAAGACATGCCAACAGCACTCATCACCGGAGCGTCCGAGGGCATCGGCAAAGCGCTGGCCGCTTGCGCCGCTAAGGATGGCTATGACCTGATCCTGACGGCCCGGTCCGAAGATAAGCTAAAAGCCGTTGCCGCTGACCTGAGCGCGCGGTTTGACGTGACGGCCGATGTGGTGCTGGCTGATTTGGCAGACCCCACCGCCGCAGCGATCCTATGGGCGAAGGCAACGGACGGGCGTCAGATCGACGTGCTGGTCAATAACGCGGGGCTTGGCATCAACGGCCCCTTCGCTGAGACCGACTGGACACGGGAGCAGGCCACGATCAACGTCAACATTCTTGCCCTCACCGACCTGATGAAACGCGCCATCATCCATATGCAGGAAAACGGGCGCGGCCGCATCCTGAACGTGGCCTCCACGGCTGCATTCCTACCGGGGCCGAAAATGGCGGTCTATCACGCCTCCAAAGCCTATGTCCTGTCGCTGAGTGAGGCCGTCGCGGAAGAGCTGAAAGGCAGCCGGGTGCAGGTCACAGCGTTGTGCCCGGGCGTCACCGCGACCGAATTTTTCGACGGTGCGGATATGAAATCGACACGTCTGACCAACATGGGCGCTATGATCGCGACGCCTGAATCTGTGGCCCAGGCCGGATGGCGGGCCATGAAGGCCGCGCAAAGAATCGAGGTGCCGGGCGCGCTAAACAAACTCTTCGCCTTTCTGCCCCGTCTGCTGCCGCGCAGCGTGATCACCATGACAACAAAGCAGTTCTACGCGCGGAAACACTGATTTTCGCCCCCATGTTAGCGCCACCATAATTGCAACAGCCGGTGCGCTCCCCTAGTGATGCGGGTGCGGCATTGTGCCGTTAACGATTATTCTAAGGGGTCTCGCCACCATGCCGAACCAGACACAAGCCGAAAAGATCAAGAAAGCACCGGGGTTTATTGCGGCCCTCGATCAGTCTGGCGGCTCCACCCCGAAAGCGCTGCGCCTCTATGGCATTGAGGAAAACGCCTACGGGTCCGAGGACGAGATGTACGACCTGATCCACGAGATGCGCAGCCGTATCGCGCGGGCGCCTGAATTCACCGGCGAAAAGGTGATCGGTGCGATCCTGTTTGAAAAAACCATGGACCGGGAAATCGAGGGTAAGCCATCGGGCCTGTACCTGTGGGAAGACAGCAATGTCGTGCCCTTCCTTAAGGTCGACAAGGGGTTGGAGGACGCACAGGACGGCGTGAAGCTGATGAAGCCAATTGCCGGGTTGGACGCGCTTTTGAAACGTGCGGTCGAGGCGCAAATGTTTGGCACCAAAATGCGTTCCGTCATTGATGAAGCGTCGCGCAGCGGCATCGCGGCCAATGTGGCACAGCAATTTGAGATCGGCCGCCAGATCCTGAGCCATGGGCTTGTCCCGATCATCGAGCCGGAGATCACGATCTCGATGGAGAATAAGGGCGAGGCCGAGGCAATCTTGCTGGATGAGATCGGCAAGCAGCTGGACCAGTTGCAGCCCGGCGAGGATGTGATGCTGAAGCTGACCCTTCCCGAGGCGCCCAACCAGTATAAGCCGTTGGTTGACCATGACCGTGTGATGCGAGTCGTTGCACTGTCGGGCGGCTATGCGCGGGCGGAGGCCAATGAGCGCTTGTCGAAGAACGCGGGCGTCATCGCCAGCTTCTCCCGCGCGCTGACCGAAGGGCTGTCCGCCCAGCAGGACGAGGCCGCGTTCCGCGCGCAGTTGGGTCAGACCATCGAAAGCATTTATCAGGCATCAGTGGCCGGGTGATCCCGGTATGGCAGCCGGCGGCTCACCGCCGGCTCGCCTTTGCGAGCGCCAGAATCCCGAAGAAAATGTTTCACAAAGCAAGTCGGTTCCGCTAAGTTATCCACAAGTTGCCGAAACAAGGCAGCACGCAGATAATCAGGCCTCATGACCCGCACCCGCACACAGTTTGGATTGACGACGCTGGCAATCGGCACATTGCTGTTTTGCCTGGGCGCCTATTTCACTTTTGCAGCCGTCCAAGGTGATTTCGGCATTTTCCGCCGCGTACAGATAGAGGCTGAGATTACCACCCTTCAGGACGAACTGACGGCAATCCAAGCCGAGGTGGCCGAGCTGCGCAACAAGACGCGCCGGATGTCGGACAGCTATCTTGATCTTGAGCTTCTCGACCAGCAGGCCCGTGACATTCTTGGGCTGATGCGCGCGGATGAGATCATTATTCGCTAACCGCGCGCCTTCCCTTGCCTCTCCCATGGAACCACTTCGCCAACAATTCGTTGAGCGTTCAATAAAGCTATGTCGCGGTTGCATATCAGCGCTGAGGAAAACGGTGCGTGCAATCCAACATGTGCTCTGATAACTATAGTTTAACGTTAAACTATTTTTGACCTGGGAGGAGATCGCAGAGTGGCTGCCAAAAAATCCAGCAAAAAACCGAACGTCTCTAAAGAAGAGCTTCTGCAATATTACAAGGACATGCTGCTGATCCGGCGCTTTGAAGAGAAGGCGGGGCAGCTCTATGGCATGGGGCTTATCGGCGGGTTCTGCCACCTATATATCGGTCAGGAAGCGGTCGTTGTGGGCCTTGAGGCCGCCGCGAAAGAGGGCGACAAGCGCATCACCTCCTACCGCGATCACGGCCATATGCTGGCCTGCGGCATGGACCCAAAAGGTGTGATGGCCGAGCTGACAGGTCGCGAGGGTGGGTATTCCAAGGGCAAAGGCGGCTCCATGCACATGTTCTCGAAAGAGAAGCATTTCTATGGCGGCCATGGCATTGTGGCCGCGCAAGTACCACTTGGCGCGGGGCTGGCTTTCTCCGACAAGTATCGCGGCAATGACAATGTGACCTTCACTTATTTCGGCGACGGCGCGGCCAACCAGGGTCAGGTCTATGAGACCTACAACATGGCCGAGCTTTGGGATCTGCCGGTGATTTTCGTCATTGAAAACAACCAATACGCCATGGGAACCTCCGTTCAGCGGTCAACCAAATCCCCCTCCCTGTGGGAGCGCGGCGCGGCCTACGGCATCGAAGGCGAAGAAGTTGACGGTATGGACGTGCTCGCGGTGAAAGCCGCGGGCGAAAAGGCCGTTGCCCACTGCCGTGCGGGGAAAGGCCCCTATATTCTTGAGATCAAAACCTATCGCTACCGCGGCCACTCCATGTCCGACCCGGCCAAGTACCGGACGCGCGAAGAGGTGCAGAAGATGCGCGACGAGCGCGACTGTATCGAGCAGGTCCGCGACTTGCTGCTAACCGGCAAGCACGCAACCGAGGATGACCTGAAAGCCGTCGACAAGGAAATCAAAGCCATCGTGAATGACGCGGCTGAGTTCTCCAAGGAAAGCCCCGAACCCGCGCTCGAAGAGCTCTACACCGACATTTACATGGAAGCGGAGGCTTAAATCATGGCGACCGAAATTCTTATGCCCGCCCTGTCGCCCACCATGGAAGAAGGCACGCTAGCCAAATGGCTGGTGAAGGAAGGTGACACTGTCAGCTCCGGCGACATTCTGGCCGAGATTGAAACCGACAAGGCCACGATGGAATTTGAAGCCGTCGATGAAGGCACGATTGGCAAGATCCTGGTGCCCGAAGGCTCCGAAGGGGTGAAGGTGAACACCGCCATCGCCGTATTGGTCGAAGAAGGCGAAAGCGCCGACGACATCGCTACCCCTGCCCCGGCTGCTGAGCCCGCCACTGCCGCCGCCCCCGTGGATGCGCAGGTGGACCGCGCGCCCGCCGCACCGGTGGCCGTCGTCGTCCCGAAAGAGACAGAAATCCCCGAAGGCACGGAGATGAAGGCAACCACGGTCCGCGTCGCGCTGCGCGACGCAATGGCCGAAGAAATGCGCCGCAGCGAAAATGTTTTCCTGATGGGGGAAGAGGTGGCCGAGTATCAAGGCGCCTATAAGATTTCCGAAGGGCTGCTGGACGAATTCGGCTCCAAACGCGTCATCGACACGCCCATCACCGAACACGGCTTTGCCGGGATCGGGGTCGGCGCGGCATTTGGTGGATTGAACCCGATTGTCGAGTTCATGACCTTCAACTTTGCCATGCAGGCTATTGACCAAATTCTCAACTCTGCGGCCAAGACGCTTTACATGTCGGGCGGGCAGATGGGCGCGCCGATTGTGTTCCGCGGCCCCAATGGCGCGGCCGCCCGCGTGGGCGCGCAGCACAGCCAGGACTACGCCGCATGGTATGCGCAAATTCCCGGCCTCAAAGTCGTCATGCCCTACTCAGCCGCTGACGCCAAAGGCCTGCTGAAAACCGCGATCCGCGACCCCAACCCAGTGATCTTCCTTGAGAATGAGATCCTCTACGGCCAAAGCTTCGACGTGCCGCAGATGGACGACTACACCGTGCCTTTCGGCAAAGCCAAAATCTGGCGCGAAGGCAGCGATGTGACTATCGTCTCCTTCGGCATCGGCATGAAATACGCATTGGAAGCGGCAGATGAGCTGGCCAAGGAAGGCATCGCGGCTGAGGTGATTGACCTGAGAACCCTACGCCCGATGGACATGCCCGCCGTTATTGAGAGCGTTAAGAAAACCAACCGCTGCGTTACGGTAGAGGAAGGTTTCCCCGTCTGCTCCATCGGCAGCTATATTAGCTCCCGGATCATGATGGAGGCGTTCGACTATCTCGATGCCCCGGTGATCAACTGCACCGGCAAAGACGTGCCCATGCCTTACGCTGCCAATCTTGAAAAGCTTGCGCTGACCACGACCAAAGAGGTCATGGACGCCGTTAAAGCCGTCACCTACCGCTAAGGGAGCCCGGACATGCCAATTGAAATTCTCATGCCCGCCCTCTCCCCCACGATGGAGGAAGGCACACTGGCCAAATGGCTGGTCAAGGAAGGCGACACGGTCAATTCCGGCGACGTGATGGCCGAGATTGAGACCGACAAAGCCACGATGGAATTCGAGGCCGTTGACGAAGGCGTCATCGGCAAAATCCTGGTAGCCGAAGGGTCAGAAGGCGTGAAGGTGAACACGCCGATTGCCGTGATCCTTGAGGATGGCGAAAGCGCTGATGATATCGGTGCGGCGTCAACACCTGCGCCGGAGGCCCCATCGGGGTCCGACGCGGCCGCTGAGGTGTCGGTGCCAGCCGCCGCCGAAAAGGCCGCACCACCTGCCCAGACAGGCGACCGCGTCTTTGCATCGCCTCTGGCCCGCCGCATCGCCAAGG
>CALHHY010000011.1 GCA_938030665.1 uncultured Litoreibacter sp.
AGGGCGGCGCGGTGCCTGCCACCATCGCTGTGCTCCATGGTCAGCTGCATATCGGGCTGGAGGACGCGCAGCTTGAAACGCTGGCACAACGCCCTGACGCGCTGAAGCTGTCACGCGCCGATATGGCGATCTGCATGGCCACAGGCGGCACTGGTGCCACTACGGTCGCGGCCACGATGATCGGCGCACGGCTTGCAGGGATATCGGTCTTTGCCACGGGCGGCATCGGCGGCGTGCATCGGGGCGCAGAGCTTGATTTCGACATCTCCGCCGACCTGCAGGAGCTGGCGCAAACCCCGGTGACTGTCGTGGCTGCAGGGGCCAAGGCGATCCTCGATATCCCGAAAACGCTGGAGGTGCTTGAAACCCTGGGCGTGCCGGTCATCGCTTTTGGGCAAGACAGCTTGCCTGCGTTCTGGTCGTCAACATCAGAAATCGCGGCACCGCTGCGGCTTGATACGGCGGATGAGATCGCGAAAGCCCATCAGATGCGCGCGGCCCTTGGCCTGCCGGGGGGCCAGCTGATCGCGAACCCCGTGCCAGGCGCCGACGAGATCCCCACCGGCGAAATCACCCCTATGATCGAGCAGGCGCTTACCGAGGCCCACGCCCAGAAAATCACAGGCAAACCTGTCACGCCCTTCCTGCTGCAACGCATTTTCGAGCTGACCGAAGGCCGGTCGCTGGCCACCAATATTTCACTTGTGCGCAACAATGCCCGGCTTGCTGCTGAAATTGCCTGCGCATTGAGCAGCTAACACAGTTAACCACGGGTAATTGCACCAGGAAACGGGCGCGCGCGCTTGTACCCCTGCAGGCAAGACCCTAGGTTGACTCGAATTCATCCAGAGTAGCCAATCCATTGACGCCTGAAGACAACGCCTCCGTCCCTGCACCGCGCGTCCGCCGCCCGGGCCTGTTCGCGCGACTGCGCGGCAACTTCCTGGCGGGGTTGATCGTCATTGCGCCGATCGGCATGACGCTGTGGCTGATCTGGACCGTGGTGGGCTGGATTGACAGCTGGGTCTGGCCGTTCATACCCGACACCTACCAGCCCGAGGCGCTTGTAAACTGGGCGCTTGGCAACCCGGAGGAGCCGGTCAGCGTCAATGTGCGCGGCATCGGCGTCGTCATCTTCCTGCTTTTCACTGTGTTTGTGGGGTTCATCACCAAGGGCTTCCTGGGCCGGTCGTTGCTCAGATGGGGCGAAGGCTTGGTCGACCGCATGCCGGTGGTCCGCTCCATCTATTCCGGGGTCAAGCAGATCGCGGAGACGGTGTTTTCGCAGCGCGACACTTCCTTTGACCGCGCCTGCCTTGTGGAATACCCGCGTCGTGGCATCTGGGCGATTGCGTTTGTGTCAACAACTGCCAAGGGCGAGATCGCGTCAGGCATCCCGGTAGAGGAGCAAAAGGTCTCCGTCTTCCTGCCGACCACGCCGAACCCGACCTCGGGCTTTTTGCTGTTCGTCCCGAAATCTGACATTGTCGAGCTTGATATGTCGGTCGAGGATGCGGCGAAACTGGTGATCTCGGCAGGGTTGGTCTACCCTAACAGCAAAGACCCATCCGAGCCCCCGAAGCTTGCCGCCGAATAGGCTTAAGGCTGGCGCTTGAGCCAGCCCCGGTAATGCACGACGAACCCGGCAAGAGGCGCTGACAGCCGGACGGAAAAGTTGAACCGGCCTTCCGCCTCGAACTCCTCCGTCTCCGAGATGGGCAGCATCACACGCGGGATCGGTATGCCCAGAAACCAGCCTTTTTCCACCTGCATCCCCATGCGGCCCTCGGTCAGCGGCAAGGACAGCTCGAAGGTGAAGGGGCCGAAACGCTCGTGCAGGCTGGCAGGGCCGGCATAGGACAGCTTGGACAGGAAGCGATTGCCGCCAAAATCGCGGCGCCAGATTTCGCGGTCCCCGATACGCTCCATTACTACCGTGACGGCCACATCGGGGGCGGCGGGCGGAAACCTGAAAAGTGCTGCCACCAGCATTGCCAGCCGCCCCTGCCCCCGCTCTACGCTCCCGCGCCCTGTCATGACATGGCGGTCCCAAAGATCATGGCCGTGCCGGAAGGAAGGTGGCATGGTCGCCCAGACCTCCGGCCCCAAAGCCCGTTGGAAAAGCGGCGGATGCGCCTCTTCGCTTTGCTCAATCACCGCGCCGAGCGCTTTCAGTTCAGCCTCCGCCGCGTCAAGAGAAATGGCGCGAAGCGCCGGTCGCGCGCCTGCCGGAACGTCGCCCTTTGTGAGCTGCCGGATCACCAGCAAGGCAGGCAATGCCGGCACCTTAGGCCCCTGCCCCCGCCCAAGCGTGAAACGCCATCTGCGGATGAGGGGCCGCCCCTCCGACGTGCGACCCGCGACGACCACCACCATGCCGCCCCTGTCCGAGCCGAAACCGCGCAATAGGTCGGCCCCCCAGCCGAGCGGGGCCACAAAGCGATCAAGCCGCGGCAGCAGACCAAGGCGATGCAGCCAGCCCAGGACCCGCAACCCGTGATGCATGACCGGCAGCTCCAACCCCGCCCAGAACCGGACGGACCGCGCGCCATAGGCTTTCGGAAACAGCATCAGGTCCGGCACGGAAATAGGCGAGGCGGCCCTTGTTAGGCCGCCCGGCAGCTTGAACCTTTTGACCGGGCCCCATGCTGTGGTGTCGACCCATGCCCCGCCGCGCCATTGGGTCAGCGGGCGTCCGACCTGCTGCAGGATCGCCCGCATAACCGACCGGCCGCGAGGCGCGCGGTTGCCGGGCAGAATGGCCGTCTCGATCAGGGCGATTTCGTCGACGTCGCCGCGCAGAGCCTGAACCACCGCGCTGCTGAGCGCAGGGACGGAGGACAGACCGGAAAGCGCCACGACACCTTGCCCACGCGCCATCGCGTCCAATGCGAAGATCGAGGCGGTGAAGGCCGCATCATCGGACAGGTCCAGGTAGTGGCATCGCTTCGCAACCACAGCTTCTGGCAAGGCCAATCCGGTGCTGTCCTGAAACGGCCCCGCCGCGTCCACGCAGATATCGCCCGGATCAAGATGCTGCGTCACGGTAGCCGGCGTGTCTCGGTCCGCTTTGACCGCCTTGCCGCCATGCTTGGTCGCAAAGCTTTGCGCGACCTCAAGCCTGCGGCCCGCGATGATGACCGCCACCCCATCACGCAGCAACATCTGCGCCAGCCTTCCCCCGAAAACGCCGTAGCCGCCAAGGATCAGGACCTTCATTGCAGCAGCCGCGCCTGCACGGCGGGGTCGGGCATGGCGCATAGGTCCGCGCGGCCCATCAGCTTGTAGCGATTGCGCGCGATCACACCGTAGGCCCAATCGCGCAAAGAGCGGGGCAGCAACCTCAAAGCGCCAAGCGCCCGCCACGTACCGCCCAGCTGTCGCCCCACGCGGATCATCGCGTCAACGGAGCCATGGGCCATGCCGTCTTCCAGAAACAGCCAGGAAAGCGGGTCCGCCGGGTCAATCCCGAAATGGCTCATCAATGCAGCCCCGAGCGGGGATTGCAGCGGGATGATGCGGAACCGCGCGTCGCGATCGTTCCGCGCGATCCATGTGGCCCCCTTGGCGCAAAGCCCGCAGCTGGCATCCATGACGCAAATCAGCCCGGCATCCGGGAAGTCCGGCACGTCGGGGTCATCACGCCATGTGAACGGGGATGGCTTTGGCTTCATCTCAGCGGCCTTTCTCACCCAGACCTAAGCAAAGCCTGCGCCCGATAAAGGGGCCGCGATGTCGCAGCCCCCATGTCGCTATCCGCTAGAATGCCCGCCGCACCGCCTGGCTGGCCTGTTTGACATCCTCCGCCGCGCCTTCGACCGTATTGCACGCGGCCAATAGCCCGAGGGCGAGACAGAATACAAGTTTGCCGGTCACAGCGCCTATCCTTCTTCTTCCACCCACCAAACGTCCGGCAGGTAACCCGGCCAGTCGCCATAGGCGGGCACCACGTCGGGGCGTTTCATCTTTTTGTCATGGGCCAGCCGGGAAATCGGCGAATGCCAGATCGGCACCACATAGCGGCCCGCCATCAGCATCCGGTCGAGCGCTTTGACGGCGGCCACATAATCCTCCCGGTTTTCAGAGGTCAGCATCTTCTGCACCATCGCGTCGATCGCTGGAACCTTGATCCCGGCGATATTGCGCGAGCCGTTAATCTCGGCGGCCTCCATCCCCCAATAGGCCAGTTGCTCGTTGCCGGGACTGAGCGACAACCCGCGGGTGGTGTAGGTCATGTCGAAATCGAAATTGTCGATCCGCTCGTTATATTGCGCGCTGTCGATGGTTTCGACATTGGCGAAAACGCCGATCCGCTCCAGGGCCTGCGTGTAGATGTTCAGGATCGCCGCGATCTCGGCGCTGCCGGTCTGAGTCAGGATCGTGAAGGTCAACGGCTTGCCTGTGCTTGAGGTCATCACCCCGTCCTTGAAGGTCCAGCCGGCCTCGGCCAGCAGATCTTGGGCGCGGGCGATGCCCGCCCTGTTGCGCGCCGTCCCGTCTGAGACAGGCAGGCTGTAGCCGCCAAGCGCGCCGGGCAACAACGCCCCTTCATAGGGCTCCAGCATCTCGCGCACGCGCCCCTCAGCCGGGCCATGATCCATGCCCAGCACCGAGTTCGAGAAATACGAGGTGATGCGTGGCTGGTCCCCACCATTGACCTTGTCGTTGATGAACTCGAAGTTGAAGGCTTGGATCATCGCCTCGCGAACACGCCAATCGCTGAACATATCGCGCCGCGTGTTCATCGCAAAACCCGCAATGCCGGAGGGGCGCTGATGCGGGATCTCGGCTTTGACCACTTCGCCCGAGGTCACACGGGCGAAATCAAACTGCTGATCCCATTTCTGCGCGTTGGTCTCCCGGTGGGAGGTCAGTGCGCCGGCTTTGAAGGCCTCAAACATCGCAGTGCCGTCGGCGAAGAACTCCATACGGATTTCATCCACCCGCATCGTGCCACGCCGGAAAGGAACGTCCTTGCCCCAGTAGTCGGGGTTGCGCTTGAGGGTAACAAACCGGCCCGCCTCGAAATCCTCAATCACGTAAGGAGCAGTTGATATCGGCACCTCGGCAAGCCCGCTATCGGTGAAATCCTTCCCCTCCCATTGCCCCTTCTTGAGCACCGGGCGCAGGCCCATGATCAGCGCCAGTTCCCGGTCCTCGACGTTGAACGTGATCTTGACGGAGCGCGGCCCGGTCTGCGCGATATCGGCCACCTTGGCCCAGCTGCCGCGATAGCGACCATGACCCTCGGTGCCCAAAGTCTCGTAAGACCAGATCACGTCCTCCACGGTGACGGGGCTGCCGTCAGAGAACCGCGCCTCCTCCCGCAGGACAAATTCCACGGAATCGCCCGCGTCACTGACCTCAATCGATTCGGCAAGCAGGCCGTAAAGGGTGAAGGGCTCGTCCAGCGACCGGCCCATCAGGCTTTCATAGGCCAGGAAGCGCAGCTGCCACGGCACCCGGCCTTTCTGGATATGCGGGTTAAGCGAATCAAAGCTGCCCACCTCCCCCGCCGAGACGCTGCCGCCATAAGGGGCATCGACATTCACATAGGGCAGGGACACAAAATCTGGGGGAAGCGCGGGTTCACCATACATAGCAATGCCATGCTGGGGTTCCGCCCAGACCACCGAGGCCGAAAAACACGCTGCCGCGATCACCGTTGCCTGCAGGTTTTGGAAAAAGACTGATCTCATCTTGGCAACACTCCCTCATGCTTCTTTTATTGTTGCCTGTAAGGGTAATCCGGCTTTCTGGCCGTTACAAACTTTTAACTTGGCGAGGGGCAAGTCGTTGCTTATAAAGGGGTTACTGCTCGATAGGTTTCTTGCCTGTATGAAACCTGCCTCAATAACTTAACGCCAGCTTCGTGCTGGCGTTTTTTTTTGGCCAATCGTGATGGCGTTTCGCCGCAGCGCCGAAAATAAAAGGGCCGCCGTTTCGGGCGACCCTTTGCATGAATTGCAGTCGTCCGGCTCCGGCCTAGAAGGTCATCGCGGCGTAGCCGTCCGTCTCGTGGAAATGAGCCACCGTCAGGTCGGCCAGGTCGACATTTCGCAAGGTGATCTTGTACATGTCACCGCCGTCCTCGGTCAGATCAAGAACCGATCTGGACCCCATCTGGGTTGCATTGGCGATGAAGAAGTCAAACTGCTCCGCCGCGCTGCGCATATCGGCCTGCACGATCGCCAGGCTGTCTTCGGCCAGGTTGAAGTCGCGCACCAGCATGTCCGTGGGGCCACCGACGCTTTCGGTCGTGAACTCGAACCGGTCCGCATCGGCCCCGCCGGTCAGGATATCGCGCCCGGCGGCTGCCTGCAGCAGGTCCGCGCCAGCGCCGCCGTTCAGCCGCTGATCACCAAACCCGGTCACCAGCTGGTCATTGCCCGTGCCGCCATTGAGCCGGTCATTGCCGTCAAACGCGATCAGCAGGTCGTCGCCCGCCCCGCCACTGAGTATATCGTCGCCCGCGCCGCCATCGAGCTGATCATTGCCGCCAGAGCCTGTCAGCCGGTCATTGTCCTGCCCGCCATTCAAAACGTCATCGCCGCCGCCGCCATTGAGGATATCCTCGCCCGTATCACCATTGATGACATCATTATCCGCGCCGCCATAAAGCCGGTCATTGCCGCCGCCACCTGAAATCAGGTCATCGCCAGCACCGCCATAGACCGTGTCATTGCCGGTTTCCGGGCCGAATGTGCTGTCGCCGTAAAGCCGGTCATTGCCACCCTGCCCGCGGATCACGTCATCGCCGTCGCCGCCTGTGACGAAGTCATCGCCCGCCCCCGCGCGGATGTCATCAGCCCCCGCGCCGCCCTGAATGGCGTCAAAATCGCGGCCACCCTGGATCGTGTCATTGCCGTCCTCGCCGCGCAGCGTGTTACTGCCCGCCCGGCTAGTGATGATGTCATCGCCCGTGCCGCCATAGACATAGCTTTCGCCATTGCTTGCGGTCAGCGTGTCATTGCCTGCGCCCCCCTCAACAATCTGGACGCCGGTGCCCGTGCCAAGGAAAACGTCGTCGCCGCCCCGACCTTTGAAGCTGAACCCGCTGCTTTCGACCACATCAGCTGTCTCGGTCCCGTCGAAACTGGTCGTTGTGACCAGCTTGATCGTGTCGTTGATCCCGCTGAGCGCTGTGAAGTCTTCGCGGTCAAACCAGTTGGGGGTGAACGCGTTCAGCTCGGCCACGCTCAGGTTGACATCGACATAGGTCTGATACTGCCAAACGATCTCCCCATTGACGGAGGACCATGTCTCCGACCGGATTTGCGTGATCGTGCCGCTCATCAAACCGCCGAACGGGTCCCATACGAGATCAGTGCCGGTGACGTAAACGCCCTGCCGTGGGCGATCATCGGGATACTCAATGCCGTAGAAAAGCCCCGTGTCGGTGATGTCGAAATATTGGTCCATGAATTTGCCCTCTCGTTTTTGTGATCGGAGATTTTTCATCGCAATGTGACGCCAATGTGTTCTGGTGGGGCGGCTTTGATGACGTTTGCCGTCGGCGGGCGGTTGTCTTTCGCAGGCGCGGCATAGATAGATGCCACAACTGCATCAAAAAGGATCATTAGCCATGTCCCTATCCGGCAAAACCGCGGTCATCACCGGCTCCAACTCAGGCATTGGTCTGGGCATCGCGCAGGAGCTTGCGAAGGCCGGCGCGAATGTGGTGCTGAACTCCTACACGGATAACAAGGATGACCACGCGCTCGCGGACGAGATCAGCCGCGTCACAAATACGGAGGCCCGCTATATCAAGGCGGACCTGTCCAAAGGGGACGAGGCCCGCGCGCTGATCGAACAGGCAGGCCAGGTTGATATCCTGATCAACAATGCCGGCATCCAGCACGTGTCACCAATCGAGGATTTCCCGACCGAGAAATGGGACGCGATCATTGCGATCATGCTGTCTTCGGTCTTTCACACGACAGCGGCAGCGATCCCCGGCATGAAAAAGGCGGGCTGGGGTCGGGTGATCAATATCTCCTCCGCGCATGGTTTGACGGCGTCGCCATACAAATCCGCCTATGTCGCCGCAAAGCACGGCGTGGTGGGCATGACGAAGGTGGTCGCCCTTGAGACCGCACAAGAGCCGATTACCGCAAACGCCATCTGCCCGGGCTATGTGATGACCCCGCTGGTCGAATCGCAGATCCCCGACACGATGAAGAAATACGACATGGACCGGGAAACCGTGATCAAAGAGGTCATGCTGGAGCGGCAACCCTCCAAAGAATTCGCCACCACCGAACAATTGGGCGGGGTCGCGCAGTTCCTGTGCTCGGACGCTGCGGCGCAGATCACAGGCACGACAATCTCGGTGGATGGCGGCTGGACCGCCCTTTGACCGACTCAACCTGACAAGGCACCTGATACATGGCCAAGGCACCGCAGACGAAAAGCATCAACCTGGCCCTGCAGGGGGGCGGCGCGCATGGCGCCTTTACATGGGGGGTGCTGGACCGACTGCTGGAGGAGGAGCGGCTGGAGATAGCGGGCATCTCAGGCACCTCCGCCGGCGCGCTGAACGGTGCCGCCATGAAATCGGGGCTGGTGGCCGGCGACCGGCAGACCGCCAAGGACAAGCTGGACTGGCTGTGGCGTGAAATCGGCGCGGTAGAGCATAGCGCCCTGCCGCAATGGATGGTCGGCGTCACCCCGCAATCGGTCAGCAAGGCGATGGAGCTCTCCCCCGCCTTTATCGCGGTCGACATGATGAGCCGCCTGTCCACGCCCTACCAGTTCGCGGCCCTCACCCCGAACCCGCTGGAACGGATCGTGGCAGAGTTCGCTTTTGACCGGGTCTGCGCCATCGAGGGGCCGGAGCTGTTCATCTGCGCCACCAATGTCCGCACCGGCAAAATCCGCATCTTTGACCATAAGGATATCGACACCTCCGCGATCATTGCCTCGGGCTGCCTGCCCACGCTGTTCAAGGCGGTGGAGATTTACGATCCCAAGACCGGCCGGGACGAGGCCTATTGGGATGGCGGCTATATGGGCAACCCCGCGCTTTTCCCGCTGTTTCCCAATGACACGCATGACATTGTCATCGTCAACATCAACCCGCTGCACCGCGAGGAAATCCCCAAGACGCCGCAGGACATCCAGAACCGCATCAACGAGATCAGCTTTAACGGCTCCCTGTTCCGGGAGCTGCGCGCGGTGCAATTCGTGCGCGACCTGATTGCGTCAGGCGCGGTGAAGCGCGGCACGATGGAGGATGTGATGGTGCATATGATTGCCGACGACCCTCTGATGAACCAGCTATCGGTGGCCACCAAGATGGTGCCGACCCCCTATGTGCTGGGGGAGCTGAAGGCCGCGGGCAGAAAGGCGGCGCATGTGTTCCTGCGGGATCACTGGAAAGACCTGGGCGCGCGCTCCAGCATTAATCTGCGCGACATGTTCAGCTAACGGCTTGCGGGTGATCGGTCTGATTCTTGTATCCGACAGCAAAACAATCCGGCAAAAAATCAAATACTGAGTATTTATTTCACCCCAATCACGGGCTGTGAGGCCTTTTTCACGCCGCCGTTATGGTGATCTCGCAACTCAACCAAGTATGTGCGTTTTCGCACCATTCGTGGCATTTTCTCACGTAGCGGTGATTACCCGTGTGGGCCGACATGCCTCATATTAGGTTCATCAACCGGCACAGACTGCCGGCGCAACACAAAGCCCGCTGCATCAGATAGTGGGCAGACACTGGAGAAAGAAAATGAAAACTATCATCGCAACAACCGCCGTCGCCCTTGCTTTCGCTGCTCCTGCTTTTGCAGAAAAAAGCGCCCAGGAAATCTTCGCACTGACCAATGACAGCCCTGCTGAAAACATCGTGCGTGCAACCTCCGTTGGCAATCCAATTGCTGCCGCTCAAGAGCTGGCCCTGGTCAACGACTCCCCTGCTGAGAACACGGTCAACTTTGACCGCGCACGAAATGTCGACGTTAAAGCCATCCAGAAAATCTTCGCGCTGACCAATGACAGCCCAGCCGAGAACTTCGTCAAGTAATTTGGTCCCCCTCAGACCAATCCAGAGCGGTCCTCCACGACGGTGGGGGGCCGTTTTTCTTTGCGCAGCCCTCGCCAGCGTCCCCCGCGAACTTAACCACCCGATATAAAACCGTTACAAACATCCCCTAACCGGCTTTGACGCATCTTTTGGGGGATTTTCATGGCATCACTCGCACCGTCAGGCTGGCGTCAGCTTTGCAAAACAAGGTCAGGTCCGCTCTCAGCAATGCCGGGCTCCCTCCGATGAGCCGCGCCTATATGGCTGAGTTCCTGGGCACCGCCTTCCTGCTGATCGGCGTCGTGGGCTCAGGCATCATGGGGGAGGCGCTGGCAGGCGGCGACACCGCCATCGCGCTGCTGGCCAACGCCATTGCCACGGGCTGCATCCTTTATGTGCTGATCACCGTCCTTGGCCCGATCTCCGGCGCGCATTTCAACCCGGCGGTCACACTGGCCTTCCTTCTGCGCGGGGAAATCACACCGGTCGCCGCCGCTCTTTATGTCGTCGTCCAAATCGCAGGAGGCGTCATCGGCGTCTGGCTGACCCATCTGATGTTCGAGCTGCCCCTATGGCAGATATCCACCACGGCGCGAACAGGCGGCGCGCAATATCTGTCCGAGCTTATCGCCACGTTCGGGCTGCTTTTCGTCATCTTCGGCGGGCTCAGGGCGCGATCCGACGCGGTGCCTATGCTGGTCGCGCTTTACATCACCGGTGCCTATTGGTTCACGGCCTCGACCAGCTTTGCCAACCCCGCCGTCACGATCGCGCGGTCATTTACGGACACTTTCGCGGGCATCGACCCCGCCCATGCACCCATGTTCATCGTGATGCAATTCACCGCTGCGGTCTTTGGCACCTATGCCCTAGGGTGGCTGTTCAAGCCGCGCTAGGCAAGCGTCGTCACCCACAAAACGCTCGCATCCTCCGCACTGGTGGAGATCAGGTTATGCCCCATGGACGCGTCGTAATAGGCGCTGTCGCCGCGCTGCATTGCGACGGGCTCATAAAACTCGCTGTAGAATGTCAGCGCGCCGGTCAGGACGTATAGAAACTCCTCCCCGTCATGGCGCACCCAGCCGTCAAACTCCTCGAAAGAACGCGCGTGGACCCGCGTCCGGTAGGGCAGCATCGACTTTTTGATCAACCCCGAAGCCAGCAATTCATGCGCGTAGGTCGGGGTCACAAGCGGCTTGCCCTCGCCCGACCGCGTCACATCCATGCGCCCCGACACGCGATCGGATTTCGGCGGGGTGAAAAGCTGAGGGACGTCAATGCCCAGGCCCACGGCCAGTTTTTTCATCAGATCAAAAGTGGGCGACATCTGGTCATTCTCGATCTTCGACAGGGTGGAGCGCGCCAACCCCGCCTCCTGCGCGGCGCGTTCAAGGGTCCAGTCGCGCTCCTTGCGCAGCTCGCGCAACCGGCGGCCCAGATCAAGTTGATCCACGGGTGTTTCCGTGCCGTCTTCCTTGGTGACAATCAGCGATTGCAGTTCTTCAAATGACATGGGCGCTGCATAGCGCAGCGGCCTTGCGTCTTGCAATGGCGCGGCCTGCGACGTAGCGACTACCCCCATGTTATCGATATTCGACCAAGGCCCGCCGCCGCCCTGCCCCGACCCATTCAACATGGCAGCCTATGTGCTGGGCCATGCGGACACGATGCCAGACAAGCCCGCGCTGATCGCCCTGGGGCCGGAGCCGCTGACGCTGACCTTTGCCGAGCTTCGCGGGCGGGTGGCAGCCATCGCCGGTGGGTTGATCGCCAAAGGTGCGCGCACGGGCGACCGGGTGCTGTTCCGCTTGGGCAATACCGCCGATTTCCCGCTGGCCTATCTGGCCTGCATCTGGGCGGGGTTGATCCCCGTCCCCGCCTCCGCCGCGCTGACCACGTCCGAGATCACGGAGGTCGCGCGCCAGACGCAGCCGGCAATGATTCTGGCCCAGCCGGGGATCAGCCTGCCCGAGGCGTGCCGCGCGACCATCCTGACCGCCTTGCCCGAAGCCGCCCCGGTGGAGCCGGTGATGGGGGACGCAAACCGGCTGGCCTATATCATCTTCACCTCTGGCACCTCCGGGCTGCCACGCGGCGTGCGCCACGCGCATCGCGCGATGTGGGCGCGGCGCATGATGCATAGGGACTGGTACGGGCTAGGCGCGACGGACCGGGTCATGCATGCGGGCGCGTTCAATTGGACCTACACGCTTGGCACCGGGCTGATGGACCCCTGGAGCGTGGGCGCCACGGCGATTATCCCCGGCCCCGGCCGCCAGCCGCAAGACCTGCCCGCACTGATCGCCGCCCATGACATAACCCTGTTTGCCGCAGCCCCCGGCGTCTACCGCCAGATGCTGAAAAATCCACTCATGCCGATGCTTACACTGCTAACACTGCGCCACGCGATCTCGGCCGGGGAGCACCTGTCAGAACGTATCCGCGATAGCTGGCGCGCTGCTACCGGGACCGAGCTGCACCAGGCCCTCGGCATGTCTGAATGCTCCACCTTCATCTCGTCCAGCCCCCTGCACCCGGCCCCACCCGACACGTCAGGCCGTCCGCAACGCGGTCGCCGCATCGCGGTGTCAATCAACAGCGAACCCGCGGCAATCGGCACCCCCGGCACTCTGGCCGTTGCCACCACCGATCCCGGCCTGATGCTGGGCTATCTCGGCGGGCCGGATGTCAGTGGCGACTGGTTTGAGACCGGCGATCAGGCCCGTATGGATGAGGACGGCACCATCACATATCTGGGCCGCGCCGATGACATGATGAATGCAGGCGGTTTTCGGGTCTCCCCGCTGGAGGTGGAGGCCAGCTTTGCCGCCCTGCCCGGCGTGACCGCCTGCGCCGCCGTCCAGATCGTTGTCAAACAGGATGCCCAAGTGATCGCCCTGATCCATACCGGCACCGCCGATGAACAGGCCCTGCGCGCCCATGCGGAACAACATCTGGCCCGCTACAAGCAACCCCGGCTTTACTTCCACGCGGAGGCGCTAACATATGGGGCCAATGGCAAATTGAACCGCCGCGCCCTGCGCGCGCAGCATGAGGCCCCCTATGAGCGCGACAATCCAGCTTGATATCATCTCCGACCCGATCTGCCCCTGGTGCTATATCGGCAAATCCGGCCTGGACCGCGCGCTTGAAAAGAACCCCGACCATCCCTTCAAGATCGAATGGCACCCGTTCCAGCTGAACCCCACCATGCCCAAGGGTGGCATGGACCGGCGCGAATATCTGGAAACCAAGTTTGGCGGCAAGGAAAACGCGGTGCGGGTCTACGGCCAAATCGCGCAAGCCGCCGAAGCTGCCGGGCTTGAGATCAATTTCGAGGGGATCGAGAAGACCCCGAACACGATCGACGCGCACCGCCTCATTCACTGGGCGGGGCTTGAGGGGCGGCAGACAGCCATCGTCTCCAAACTCTTCCGCGCCTATTTTGTCGAGGGGCGCGACATCGGCGATCACGCGGTTCTGTGCGACATTGCCGAGGCAGCCGAAATGAACCGGGATATGGTGGCGCGGCTTCTGGAAAGCGACAGCGACACCGATGATATTGCGAACCGGGACGAACACGCCCGCAACCGCGGCGTGACCGGTGTTCCGACCTTTGTGGTGGCCAACCAACATGTCCTGCCCGGTGCCCAACCTCCCGATCTGTGGGAGCGGGTGCTGGACGAGCTGCGCGTCAAGGCAGACCAAAGCTAACCCCTTGATCACCGCCCACCTCCCCTCCGGCTACCTGCTCTACCGCGCTGCCGGAGGCCGGACGCGCTTGGTGTTGGGGGCGTGCCTTCTAGGCGCGGTGTTCCCCGATTTCGATTTGATCTGGTTCTACCTGGTGGACAACCGCGCGGTGCACCATCACCGCTACTGGGTTCACGCGCCTGGCTTCTGGCTTCTCGTCACCGCAATGGCCGCGCCATTTCTATGGAGAACGACAGGGATCATCAGGCGGGCCGGCATCGCGTTCCTCGCTGCGTGGTTCCTGCATCTGTGCCTTGACAGCATCGTGGGTTCGATCATGTGGCTATGGCCGTTCTCCAACCAATTCTTCCAGTTGGCTACGGTACGGCCAACCCACTCCCATTTCGTGCTGTCTTTCATGGCGCATTGGTCCTTCACCTTGGAGATTGCCATTTGGTTGGTGGCAGCGTTCCTTCTTTGGGCGCGCAAGACCTCATGACCGCCCAAAAGCGCCTGCCCCTGCCTGAGTTCGTGGCGCTTGTCGCGATGAATTTTGCGTTGGTGGCTTTCTCCATCGACGCCATGCTGCCCGCCCTGCCGGAGATCGCGGCAGAGATCAGCCCCGATAACGTCAATCAGGCACAGCTCGTGGTCACCGCCTTCCTGCTGGGCATGGGGGTCGGCACGCTGTTCACCGGGCCGCTGTCAGACACGTTCGGGCGCAAGCCGGTGATCTTTGGCGGCGCGCTGCTTTATGCGGTCGGGGCTTGGCTGGCAGGCAACGCGGAAACCTTGGAAACCCTGCTGGCCGCGCGGCTGTTGCAGGGTCTGGGCGTGGCCGGGCCGCGCGTCGTGGCGCTCGCCATCATCCGCGATCTCTACGAGGGACGGCGCATGGCGCAGATCATGTCCTATGCGATGCTGGTTTTTACCATGGTGCCGGCCATCGCGCCCTATATCGGGGCGCTGATCATTGACGCTTTCGGCTGGCGCAGCATCTTTGACGCGTTCCTGCTGTTTTGCCTTGTCACCACAGCTTGGCTAATGATCCGCCAGCCTGAGACGTTGCCGGTCGAAAAACGCCGCCCCTTCCGGCCGCGCACCCTTTGGCAGGCCACCAAAACCTGTTTCTCGCAAAGGGCGTTCACGTTGTCAGTTCTGGCGCAGGGCTGCACCTTCGGCATCCTTTTTGGCACGCTCAGCTCCAAACAACAGATCTTTGGCGACACATATGGCCGGGCCGACACTTTCCCTGAATGGTTCGCGCTGATTGCAATCCTTGGCGGCAGCGCCAGCGTTTTGAACGCGCGGCTTGTCACCGCTCTTGGCATGCGCCGGATGATCGAGATGGGGCTTTTGGGACAGCTGCTCATCGCCGGGGCGGTCACGGCTACCGCGCTGACGGCGGGCGTGCCCTTCGCGCTTTACATGATCTGGAGCGTCTCGATCTTCTTCATGGTGGGCCTCGTCATCGGCAATCTCAATGCGCTCGCAATGGAGCCTTTGGGCCATGTCGCGGGGCTTGCGGCCTCCGTCATCGGGGCCATTTCCACCGTGTTGGGCGTGATCATCGCGGCCCCGATCGGGCTGATGTTTAATGGCACGCCGCTGCCGTTGGCCCTGGCCGTCACCTTTCTTTCCGCATTCGCCTACACGATTGTGCGAGGTGGCTTGCGGTGACCGGCGCAGACGCGCCACACGTTTCTACGACCCTAAGAAGAAAGGAATTTAACCCATGTTAATGCCACGCGAGAAAACCCCGGACCTGGCCCTGCCGCTTGTGGGCGGCGGCGCCTTCACCCTGTCCGAGGAAAGTAGCGAACAGGGCACGGTCGTGTGCTTCTACCGCGGGCTGCACTGTCCGGTCTGCGCAACCTACCTGGCCGAGCTGGAGAAGCTGACCCCCGACTTTGCGGAGCGCGGGGTAACCACCGTCGCGATCTCATCCGACAAGGAAGACCGCGCCCAGGCCATGAAGGAGAAGGTCGGCGGCGACAACCTGCGCTACGCATATGACCTGCCACTTCCGCAAGCGAAGGATTGGGGCCTCTATATCTCAACCTCGCGCGGAAAGACCTCTATCGGCATAGAAGAGCCCGCCCTGTTCTCGGAGCCCGGCCTGTTCCTCGTCCAGCCCGACCGCTCGCTTTACTACATGTCGGTGCAAACCATGCCTTTCGTCCGTCCGCATTTCAAAGAGCTGCTCGGCGCGCTCGATTTCGCCATCGCCAACAGCTACCCGGCGCGCGGGGAATATAAGGGCGCGGTCTAACCGGCGCTTCCTTGGCCGGCCTTTTTGGCCGGCTTGAAGGTGCCAGCTTTCTCCGCCAGGTCGCGGGCGATGGCGAAGGCGCCTTTGATCTTGTCGCTGTCTTTCTTCCAGTCCCGACGCACGACGACCTTGTTGTCCCTCATCCGGGCCATGTTGCGTTCGTCCTGAAGGTATTCGACCAACCCCTCAGGGCGCGCGAATTTGTTTTCGTGGAACTCGATGGTGGCCCCCCGCTCGCCCGCATTGAGCTTGGCTATACCTGCGCGTTTGCACATGGCCTTGATGCGCACAATCAGAAGCAGGGTGTTCACCTCTTTGGGCAGCTTACCGAACCGGTCGATCAGCTCGGCCGCGAACCCTTCCAGCTCCACCTTCGTGGTCAGCCCCGACAGCCGCCGGTACAGCCCCAGCCGCACGTCGAGATCGGCGACGTAATCTTCGGGAATCAGCACCGGAACACCAAGGTTGATCGTGGGTGCCCATTGGTCGTCGGTTTCGGTTAGCCCATCCATCTGGCCAGAGCGGATTTTGGCAATCGCCTCCTCCAGCATGGATTGATACAGCTCGTATCCAACCTCGCGGACAGAGCCAGACTGCTCCTCCCCCAGAACATTTCCTGCGCCCCTGATATCAAGGTCTTGGCTGGCGATGTTAAAGCCCGCACCAAGACTGTCGAGCGAGCCCAACACCCGCAAACGTTTCTCCGCCGTGGCGGTCAGCTTCTTGCGGGGTTGCGTGGTCAGATAGGCGTAGGCGCGGGTCTTGGATCGACCGACGCGGCCCCGAATTTGATAGAGCTGCGACAGGCCGAACATGTCGGCGCGGTGGATGATCATCGTGTTGGCGGTCGGAATGTCGATGCCCGATTCTACAATCGTCGTGGCCAGCAGCACGTCGTATTTCCCGTCGTAAAACGCGTTCATGCGGCTGTCCAACTCGCCGGGTGCCATCTGCCCGTTGGCCACCACGTAAGACACCTCCGGCACGTGCTCCTTCAGGAAATCCTCGATGTCAGGTAGATCGCTGACCCGCGGCACGACGTAGAAGCTTTGCCCGCCGCGGTAATGCTCGCGCAGCAGCGCTTCACGAATGGTGACCGCGTCAAATTCCGAGACATAGGTGCGAATGGCCAGACGGTCGACGGGGGGCGTGCCGATGATCGACAGCTCGCGCACACCTGACAGGCTTAGTTGCAAGGTGCGCGGGATGGGGGTTGCAGATAGCGTCAGCACATGGATGTCCGAGCGCATCTGCTTGAGCTTCTCTTTGTGCTGCACGCCGAAATGCTGCTCCTCATCGATGATTAACAGCCCCAGGTTCTTGAACCGCACCTGCTGGGACAAAAGCGCATGGGTGCCGATGGCGATATCAACCTCGCCGCGCGCGATGCCGTCGCGGGTTTGCGCGGCCTCCTTCGTGCCAATAAAGCGCGATAACTGTTTGACGGTGATAGGAAACCCGCGAAAACGTTCCGCAAAGCTTTGCGTGTGCTGACGGCTCAGCAGCGTGGTAGGCGCGACCACGGCGACCTGCAACCCGGCGGCGGCGGCCACAAAAGCGGCACGCATCGCCACTTCCGTCTTGCCAAAACCCACATCCCCGCAGACCAGCCGGTCCATCGGGCGGCCGCGCGCCAGATCGTCCAGCACGGCCTCGATGGTCGTCAGCTGATCCTCGGTCTCCTCATAGGGGAAGCGGGCGCAGAAGGCCTCCCACATGTCTTCCGCGGGCTCAATGATCGGGGCGCGGCGCAGTTCGCGCTCAGCGGCCACTCGGATAAGCCGGTCCGCCATATCCTTGATGCGCTGCTTCAGCCGCGCTTTCTTGGCCTGCCAAGCACCGCCGCCCAGCTTATCAAGCAGCCCTTCCTCATGGCCGTAGCGGCTGAGCAGTTCGATATTCTCAACCGGCAGATACAACCTGTCGCCGCCCGCATATTCCAGCAGGATACATTCATGCGGCGCGCCGGCGGCGCTAACGGTTTCAAGCCCGGTGAACCGGCCGATGCCGTGATCGACATGGACCACCAGATCGCCGGGGCTGAGGCTTTGGGTCTCCGTCAGGAAGTTCTCCGCACGTTTCCTCTTGCGCGCGCCGCGGATCAGTCGATCGCCCAGCACATCCTGTTCTGAGATAACGGCAAGGTCTGGGGTCACGAAGCCCTGCTCCAACCCCCAGACGGTCAGATGCACGCCGCCTTGCGTGACATCGCGCGCATCCGCGATCAGCCTTGTGTCATGGATGTCCTGATCGGCCAGCAGCCCTTGCAGCCGCTCCCGCGCCCCGTCGGAGAAGGAGGCGATGACCACCGGCTTCGTTGCGCGCAGCTTCTCAACATGATCTGACAAGGCACCGAAAAGGTTCAGATTTTCGGACTGGCGTTCGGGCGCAAAATTGCGCCCCTCCCGCCCGCCGGCATCGGTGACGCCCGGCCCCGTGGCTTGCTGCAGAATTGCGAATTGCAGAACGCGGCGCGACGTCGTGACCCGTTCCCACGCGGTGTCATCCAGATACAGAAGCCCCGGCGGCACGGGCTTATAGACAGTGTCGAGCCGGGCTTTCGATTTCATCGCCTCGGTGCGGTTGTCATATTGGTCGCTGATCGTCTCCCACCGCGCCAGGCGGGCGGGTGTGGTCTGGTCATCCAACGTGATTGTGGCGTCGGGCAGGTAGTCGAACAGATGTTCCAGCGTGTCGTGGAAGAAGGGCAGCCAATGCTCGATCCCCGCATGTTTGCGCCCGGCGCTGACGGCCTCATATAGCGGGTCATCGGTGCCAGCCGCGCCGAACTCGATCCGGTAGTTCTGGCGGAACCGGGTGATCGCGGCCTCGTCAAGAATGATCTCGGAGACCGGGGCCAGCTCGATCTGGGTCAGCTTTTCGGTCGTGCGTTGCGACGCTGGGTCAAACCGGCGGGCGCCGTCAAGCACGTCGCCAAAAAGGTCCAGCCGCACTGGCCCCGCCTCGCCAGGTGGGTAGATGTCGATGATGCCACCGCGCACCGCGTAGTCACCCGGCTCCATCACCGTGGGGCTTTGAGTGAAGCCCATGCGCACCAGAAATGCCCGCAGCGCGGCCTCGTCGATCTGCTGATCTACGGTGGCGGTAAAGCTGGCCTCCGCGAGGGTAGATTTGGCGGGCACATATTGCGTCACGGCGGCCAGTGTCGTCAGCAGAACAAACGGCCCCGGCACGCCTTGTGCCAATGCTGCCAGCGTCGCCATGCGCGTGGCGGAGACGTCAGAGTTGGGCGAGGTCCGGTCATAGGGCAGGCAATCCCAGGCCGGGAAGCTCAGCACCGTCACGTCAGGACCGAAGAAGCCAAGCGCCGTCTGCATTGCCGCCATCCGCCGGTCATCGCGCGCGACATGGATCACGCAGCCGGATTTGGCCAGCTCGTCCAGGATCAGCTTGGCGTCATAGCCCTCAGGGGCGCCGGAAATGGTGACATGCGTGGGGGAGGTGCTCATCCCCGCTGACATACCGCGACCACCCCTCGCGTCAAGCGCTCAGAGCACCCCGGTGGTGATATTGACATACATCCCCCACATGGAGCTGACGAGGATCGAGAACATCCCCAGCACCTGAATGGCGATGCGGTGGCGGCGCAGGATGCGGTAAAGCGCCTCCCCCTCCGCCCCGTTGGCCCGTCGCGCATTGCGCACCGACAGGGCAAAAATCATGAGCATCGGCACGAAAATCAGCGACAGGGCCTGGCAGAACTCCACCCCGTAAAAGAACCCCATCCCCAGCAACAGCGTGGTGATGAAGGCGGCAAAGACGGTCAACAGAAGGCCCGCTTCCTCAGCGATATAGGTCAGCCGGTTGGCGTTGATGCGCACCAGGTCCTGCAGGTCCTGCGCCGCCTGCCCGCCCTGTTTTGCCGCCCGCGTCACCATGTCATAAGGCACCCCCAGCACGTAGTGGGAGGCGGTCGACCAGAACACGGCCAGCATGATCCAGAACCACAGGTTCGAAAACGACCTGAGATCAATCAGCTCGAAAGCGGTGACGTAGAAATCCAAACTGCCTGGCCTCTTGGGGTCGTTATTCTTTCGCAATCGCCGTAGCTTACAGGTCAGCCCCGGCAAGCGCCAGCCTTCGCGTGCTTGAGGGCCGCGCTAAAACATGGCACGCAGGGTGCCAGACCAAAGAAACTGGACGAAACTATGACGCAGACCATCGCCACCCGCTTCCGTCGCCTGAAACGCACGGCGGCCCTGCGCGCCATGGTGCAGGAAAACACCGTGACCCCGGCGGACCTGATCTGGCCGGTCTTTGTCACGAATGGCACGCAGACCCGCACGGCCATTCCTTCCATGCCCGGTGTCGAAAGGATGAGCGTTGATCTGGTGGTCGCGGCCGCGAAAGAGGCGCATGGCCTTGGTATTCCCGCGATCTGCCTCTTTCCCTACACGGACCCAGCCCTGAAAACCCAAGGCTGCGAGGAGGCCTGGAACCCCGACAACCTGTCCAACCGCGCAACAAGCGCGATCAAGGATGCGGTGCCCGAGATCGCGGTGATGACCGACGTGGCGCTGGACCCTTACAACATCAATGGCCATGACGGCATCGTCCGCGACGGCGTGATCGTGAATGACGAAAGCGTCGAGGCCTTGGTCAAGATGGCGCTGGCGCAGGCGGCGGCGGGGGCAGATATTCTCGGCCCCTCAGACATGATGGATGGCCGCATCGGTGCTATGCGCGCAGCCCTTGAGGGCGAAGGGCATAAGGACACGGCAATCCTGAGCTATGCCGCCAAATACGCCTCGGCCTTCTACGGGCCGTTCCGCGATGCGGTCGGGGCCTCCGGCGCGCTAGTCGGTGACAAGAAAACCTACCAGATGAACCCCGGCAACGCGGACGAGGCGCTTCGGCTCGTAGCCCGCGACCTGGAGGAAGGGGCCGATATGGTGATGGTCAAACCGGGGATGCCCTATCTCGACATTTGCCGGGCCGTGAAGGACGGCTTTGGCGCACCCACCTTCGCCTATCAGGTGTCGGGAGAGTACGCGATGCTGATGGCCGCGGGCGCGCAGGGATGGCTGGATGAGGACGCCGTCATGATGGAAAGCCTCATCGCCTTCAAACGGGCGGGATGCGACGGGGTCTTGACCTATTTCGCGCCCCGTGTGGCGCGGCTGCTGAACGGCTGATCACGTCTTATCTGCAGCAGGCGTTAATTCCGTGACACTGCCGCCGCTTTGACCTAATCTGCCGGCAGAAAGCGCCATCAAAAGAGCGCTTCGCAGCAGATAGCAAGACAGGCGGAACATCCATGACACATACTGGCAGCGCCCCCAAACGGCGCAACTTTCTTCTTGGCGGCGGCGCCCTGCTGGGCCTCGCGGCATGCGGCAACGGCGTCAATAGTGGCCGCGCACCCCGGATCGACGCGCGCGTCGATCAGGCGTTCAATTTCATGTACCAAAACATCCCCGGCACGCGGGATCTGGCCAACAAGGCCGTAGGCATTTTGATGATGCCGGTCATCTCCGAAGTGGGGATCATTGGGCCCGGCGGGTCTTTTGGGCGCGGCGCGCTGCGTATTGGCGACTCTACCGTTGACTATTATTCGACCACCGCCGCCACTTTTGGGCTGCAGCTCGGGGCGCAGCAATATTCCAACGCGCTGTTTTTCATGACGGAGGACGCGCTGGCTGATTTCCGTCGCTCCCCCGGCTGGACGCTTGGCGCGGATGCGGAATACGCGGTCTCCAACGAGGGTGGCAGCGTGAGCGTGGACACGACGACGGCGCTGAGCCCGGTCATCGCGCTGGTTTTCGGACAGGCCGGCCTGATCGCAGGCGCGACCGTCGAGGGCAACAAATACACGCGCATCATCCCGTAGACAGGGCCGGATTATTGCAAAGAGCGACCCGGCGCCAATGCCGGGTCTTTCTCAGGGTCAAGTCAGCTATCTAGCTTGCGCAGCCGCTTGATCAGCGAAGACGTGTCCCACCGGGCGCCGCCAATTTTCTGCACGTCCTTGTAGAACTGATCCACCAGCGCGGTCACGGGCAGCGACGCCCCGTTTTCATCTGCCGTATCAAGGCAAATCCCCAGATCCTTGCGCATCCAGTCCACCGCGAAGCCGTGGTCAAAATGCCCGTCCAGCATCGTCTCATACCGGTTCGACATCTGCCATGACCCGGCCGCGCCCTGGCTGATCACCTCCACCACGGCTTTGCCGTCCAGTCCGGCTTTCTCGGCAAAATGCAGCGCCTCGGACAGGCCCTGAACGAGCCCGGCAATGCAGATCTGGTTGACCATCTTTGTCAACTGCCCCGCACCGCTTTCCCCCAGCCGTTTGCAGGCCTTGGCATAGGCGTCGATGACGGGCTCTGCCCGCCCGTAAGCATCCGCGTCACCGCCACACATCACCCCAAGCTGACCATTTTCAGCCCCTGCCTGCCCGCCTGAGACAGGCGCATCCACAAACGCAATCTGCGCGTCAGCAGCCGCTGCGCAAAGCTCCCGCGTGACCTTGGCCGAAACCGTGGTGTGATCCACGAAGACGGTGCCTGCGGCCATGCCTGCCAGCGCACCATCCGCGCCCAGACAGACCGACCTTAGATCATCGTCATTACCGACGCATGCCATCACGAAATCGGCCCCTTCTGCGGCCGCGCGGGGGGTGGTGGCCATCGCGCCGCCATGCTCCTTCACCCAGGCCTCCGCCTTGGCGGTGGTGCGGTTATAAACGGTGACCTCGTGGCCTGCGCGGACCAGATGCCCCGCCATCGGGTAGCCCATGACCCCCAACCCCAAAAAACTGACCTTTGCCATGCCATACACCCCGTCATTGATTGAATTCGCTGCCTGAGCCATGTAACACGCCGGCTGGAGGGTCAAGAGCTGGAACAGTTATGGCGTTAGTGTTCAAATGGTCCGTCCGCATCTTCCTCTTCCTCGCCGCGCTGGCGGCGTTGGCGCTGACGGGCGTATATTACCTCGCCTCCAGATCGCTGCCCGATTACGGAGCCAGCTTCGAGGTGGCGGGCCTGACCGCCCCCGTCGAGATCGTGCGCAACAATTCCGCCGTCCCGCATATTTTTGGCGAGACGGACGCGGATGTCTATTTCGGCCTCGGCTTCGCCCATGCCCAGGACCGGCTGTGGCAGATGACGATGCTGCGCCGCACCGCGCAAGGCCGCCTGTCAGAGCTGTTTGGCGAACGGACGCTGCGCACGGACGAGCTGCTGCGCCGCCTTGATCTGTACGGCCACGCGCAACGCTCCGTCGCGGCGCAGGATGCGAAAACGCGCGCCATGCTCGATGCCTATGCCGCCGGTGTAAACGCGTGGCTGCGGACGGTGAACGTGCAGGCCCTGGGACGCGGCGCGCCTGAGTTCTTCCTGTTCGCCCCTGAAATCGCGCCCTGGCAACCTGCCGATAGCCTGGCCCTGGTGAACGTCATGGCCCTGCAGCTGACCGGCGCCATGCAGCAGGAGGTGATCCGCGCCCGCGCCTCCCTCGCGCTGCCGGCGGAGCGGTTGCCCGACCTGCTGCCCGATGACCCGTCCGACGGGGTCGCCGCGCTGGATTACGCAGGCCTGTTTCCGGGGGTGGACCTGCCCCAGTTTGCGGATCTCACACCCCCTGATGATCCGCTGGACAAGGCGCTGAACCCGGCCAAACACCGCGCACTTGCAGGGGCGTCCAACGCATTTGCCGCCGGCCCGTCCCGCTCCGCCGCCGGGGGGACGCTGCTGGCCAATGACCCGCATCTGGGCCTCTCCGCGCCGTCAATCTGGTATCTTGCGCGGCTTGAGCTCACCTCAGGCGGCGTGATCGGCGGCACCATCCCCGGCATGCCCACGATCATGTCCGGCCGCAGCGCCAAGACCGGCTGGGCCGTCACCAGCGCCTATATCGACGACCAGGACGTCTATATCGAGAAGCTGAACCCAGACAACGCGGACGAATACGCGACGCCGGACGGGTTCAAGCCCTTCCGCACCCGCCAATCCATCATCCGCGTCAAAGACAGCACGCCGGTGACTTTGACCCTGCGCTGGACCGAAAATGGCCCCGTGTTGCCGGGCTACCATTTCGATCTGGGTACGATCACCCCGGCGGGCCATGTCACGTCTGTGTCCTGGACGGCGCTCAGCGATCAGAACACCTCGCTGCAAGCCGCTCGCAAGATCATGGAGGCGCAGGACATCCCGGAGATGCTTGTAGCCTCCCAGGACCATGTCGCACCTGGGCAAAACCTGACACTCGCCGATCTGAACGATGTGGCCTTCAAGACAATGGGCCACCTGCCCGACCGCGATCCTGCCCACCAGTCGCAAGGGCGCATCCCCTCCCCCGGCTGGCTGTCTGAAAACCGGTGGCGCGGCGTCCTGCCTGATGCGTCCAACCCCGTGATCGCTGCACCGAAAGACGGCATTGTCGGCAACACCAACAACAAGGTCGTCGACCGCCCCTTCCCCGAACATGTCAGCTTCGTCTATGGCGATAGCCAGCGGGTGGAGCGCTGGCGGCGGCTGATGCTGGCCCGCCAGGTCCATACCCGCGACAGCTTCATAGAGGCCCAGCTTGACAGCGTCTCCTTCACGGCGCGCGCGCTGTTGCCGCTGATCGCGGGTGATCTGTGGTTTACCGGCGAACCCGCGGCCGAGGGCACGGTCGAGCGGCAGCGCCAACGCGCGCTTGAGCTGATGGCAAGCTGGAACGGCGAAATGTCCGAACATCTGCCCGAGCCGCTGATCTACGCAGCCTGGCTGCGGCAGCTGCAGCAGAGGCTGATCCGCGACGATATCGGCCCCCTGTCCGAAGAATTTCTGCATCTGGAGCCGCTCTTTATCGAACGCGTCTTTCGCGACATAGACGGGGCGTCGGCATGGTGCGACGTGATCCAGTCCGCCGCGACCGAGACATGCCTCGACGCCTCCCGCCTCGCGCTTGACGAGGCGCTACTATGGCTTACAGAAAAATACGGGCCCGCCATCGAAAGCTGGAGATGGGGTGACGCGCATGAGGCCACTCATGACCACCCGGTGCTGGGCACAATCCCGGTGCTCAGCTGGTTCGTCAATATCCGCCAATCCACCTCCGGCGGAGACAACACGCTGCTGCGCGGTCGCACCAGTGGCACCGGCCCTGATCCGTTTCAAAACGTCCACGCGGCAGGCTATCGCGGCGTCTATGATTTCGCTGACCCCGAAAGCTCGGTCTTTGTGATGGCAACGGGCCAGTCCGGCCATCCTGTCTCACGCCACTACGATGATCTGGGTGTGCTCTGGCGGCGCGGCGAATATATCCCGATGACGCTGGATCCCGCGCTTGCCTACGCGGGCGCCGTCGGCATCAATCGCCTGATCCCAACAAACTAAACACAAAAAACTCCCCTTCATTGCTCGAAAAAATATGCATTAGGGGTCCGGGGAGGTGAAACCTCCCCGGCGTCACGACGCGCGACAGCGCGGCGCAAAACCTCAGAAAATAACGCGCGCCAGCGCCACACCTGAAACCGCTGAGACAGCCGTCACGGTGATCCCCCAGCACAGATCCACCACGACCATTTCCCAGCTCCACCCTTTGGTCACCGCCAGGGAGGTAAATTCATATGTGCCAAACCCGATCGCACCGATGATCGCCGCGTTACCGGCAACCCACCAAAGCGACCGCTCCGCCGCCATCGCAGGCATCGAGACGAACCACAGCACCCCTGCCACGTAGAAGGCATAAAACAACAGCGCCGGGCCAAGCCGGGGGCTGTCGCGCAGAAGCTCAGGCACGTGGCGCTCAAAGACCGGTTTGACAACGACACCCAAGCCCAGGAAATCGATCAGCAGAAAGACCGCGAGGGTCACAAGGTAGATGGTAGCGGTGGTCATGGCATCAGCCCCTATATGCGGCCAAAAGCCTTCTCGAACTGGGCTTTCTGTTTGGCGGTCCAGCTGACAGATAGGGCAAAACCCGCCTCTGTCGCCTCCTCGCCGTCAACCACGTCCTGTTCAAACAGCCAGGCCCGCTCGCGGCCCGCGTCAAAACCTAAAGCAAGCTCCTCACTGATCACCGCCTCAGTCACCGCATCAGATATCGCAGCCAGCAGCCCGTCCATGCCCGCGCCGGTCAGGGCGGAGGTCACAAAAATCGCCTCGTCGCGGTCGGCCATATTTGTGCGGCTTTCCAGATCAGCAGGCGATAGCCGGTCGAGCTTGTTCCACACCTCCAGCACCGGCACCTCAGTGCGCACGCCCAGATCATCCAGGATGCGGGCTACATCAGCGGCCTGCGCGTCCGTCTCGGGGTGCGAAATGTCGCGCACATGGCAGATCAGATCGGCCGACAGCACTTCTTCCAGCGTGGCGCGAAAAGCCGCGACAAGCTGGGTCGGCAGGTCGGAGATGAACCCAACCGTGTCTGACAGGATCACATCCACCCCATCCGGCAAAGTGACGGATCGCATGGTCGGATCTAGCGTGGCAAAAAGCATGTCCTTGACCATCACATCGGCCCCGGTCAGCCGGTTGAACAGCGTTGATTTGCCCGCGTTCGTGTAGCCCACCAGCGCCACAATCGGATAGGGGACCTTGGCGCGGGCAGCGCGGTGCAGTTCTCGGGTTTTGACGGTCTTGTCTAGCTGCGTCTTGATCTTGTTGATCCGCTCGTCGATGGCGCGGCGGTCGGCCTCGATCTGGGTCTCACCCGGCCCGCCCACAAATCCCAAGCCGCCGCGCTGACGCTCAAGGTGAGTCCAGGCGCGCACCAGCCGGGTCCGTTGGTAGGACAGCGCTGCCAGCTCCACCTGCAACACCCCTTCCCGCGTCGCGGCCCGGTCAGAGAAGATTTCCAAAATCAGCCCCGTCCGGTCGAGGATCTTGACTTTCCACTCTTTCTCCAGATTGCGCTGCTGCACGGGCGTCACGGGGCCGTCGATCAGGACAAGCTCCACCTCATGGGCCTTGAAGCGGTCGCGCAGCTCGTCAATCTTGCCGGTGCCGAAAAGCGTGCCTGCCCGCAGGCGCGGCAGCGGCACGACCTCTTGGCCCACAAGCTCAAGGCCTGGCAGTGCCTCGCCCAGGGCCACGGCTTCGGCCAGTGCCTCCGCGGGCGCGCGCGCCTGAGACGTGTCGCGGGTTTTCAGATCTGGATGCAGGACCCAGGTGCGGGTGGTGCGGGGCGTGTCGATTTCGTGAATCAGTCGTCGCCTTCATAAAGGCTGATTGGCGCGGAGGGCATAATGGTCGAGATGGCGCCCTTGAACACCAGCTGGGACTGCCCGTCGCGGCGCAACAGCACGCAGAAATTGTCAAACCAGGTGATAACCCCCTGCAATTTGACCCCGTTGATCAGAAAAATCGTGACCGGAATTTTCTCTTTGCGTACATGGTTGAGAAATACATCTTGCAGGTTTTGCTTGTCAGCGGCCATGTCGATATGCCTTTTGATCGGTTCTTTTTTTGATGGTCGGGCACCGCTTTGGGCGGGGCGTCTGTCCCAAGTCGATGCAAAGTATGTCCCGAGCGCCCGGAAACTTCCAGCCCCCAATTTGCCCCGCGCGTAACCTGGTCCAAACCGTGACTTATGCGCGCCAGAAATCGGGATTGAACAGCGCGATGATGGCCAATGCCTCGAGCCGGCCCAGCACCATGGCAGCCATCAGTATCGACTTGGCATGCATCGGCAAATCCGCGTAGGTGATCGTCTCCAGCGCCACATCCGCCAGCGGCCCGGTGGTTGACAGGGCCGAGATGGTGAAGGCGATGGCCGCCTCGAACTCCAGCCCTGTGGCGGCCAACCCCAGCACCACGGCGGCGATGGAAATGGCGAACAACATGAAGAATATCCAGGCGATGAACGCGCCTTCGCGGCGGACCGACCGGCCCAGCTTACCGGCAGCCCCAATTGAGTTCGGATGCACCAGCCGCCCCATTTCGCGCGTGCCGTGCTTATAAAGCGCATAGACCCTGAGCAGCTTCACCCCGCCCGCAGTCGTGGCCACCCCGCCCCCGATAATGGCGAGCCCCGCGAGAAGAATGCCCGGCGTAGGCAGGCCGGACCAGGAGCGGGCGGCTTCCCAATCATGGCTGGCAAAGCCGGTGGTCGTCAGGAAGGACATCACCGTAAAGACCGCGCCCCATAGCGCGCGGATGGCGGCGAGGGGGTCGGCGGCCTCCTCCTGCTCCAACGCGCCGACCCAGTGGCGCAGGAACAGGACGGTCGGCAAGGCCACGACGATGATAAGCGCCATCAGCATCTCCCGGTCTTCGCGCAGCCGGCGAAACAACGACTGCCCCGCCTCATTGACGAAAGCCAGCCGAGAGACGGCGAGGAACATGAACCCGAAGATCAAAATCTCCGAAAAGACGTCCACCTGCCAGAAATTCAACCCACCCGAGGGCGTGATGCCGCTGGTCGCCAAGGTCGACATGGCCAGGCACAGGCTCAGAAACGGCGCGGTGCCCGCCATCACCAAACCCAGCCACAGCAGCCCTGTAGCCGCCAGATAAATCGGGAAAAGCTGCGCGGTGAAACGCAGGATGCGGCCCTGCGGGTCGCTGGCGCGGATCACCTGATCGGCGGGCGAGGACCGGCGGATCGGGCGCAAGACCTCGAACCCGCCAAGGTTCAGCGGCGCGAGGATGGCGACCGCCGCGATCAGGATCACAAATCCCCCCATCCAGCCCACCAGCGCGCGCCACAGATGGATGGGTGCCGCGACGCTCGCGGGTGGATCAATCACGCTGGCCCCGGTCGTCGTCATCGACGACACCATCTCGAAATAGACATCGAAGAAGGTCATGCCATTGGCGGCCTCGTGCATCGGCAGGGCCATCACCACGGGAAGCCCGGCATAGGCGGCGATAAGGGTCAAAAGCTGGCCACGCGCCAGATGGGTAATGGGCCGGCCGTAGGTTGCCAGCCCGATCAGCGCGGTGACCACGCCCACCAGCACGGACATGTAGAAAAACGGCTGCGCCACGCGGTGCTGATCGAGATAAAGCGCATATCCCGCCGGGATCAGCATTGCCGCCGCGCTCACCCCGAGGAGGATGACGAAAAGCGGCAGTTTCTCCAACATGCGCATGGCCGGCCTAGAAGAACTGGATGGAGACCTGCAAGAGCCGCTCCACCTCCGGCACATCCTGGGCCAGCGCGAAGATGACGATCACATCCCCCTCGTCGATCCGTGTGGCCCCTTGCGGGCGCAGCACCTTCTTGCCCTTGCGCAGGGCGCCGACCAAAACCCCTTCGGGGAAGGAAATGTCGCGGATCAGCTGCCCGGCAATCGGCGAGGTGGACAGCACCTGCGCCTCGATCACCTCCGCCTCCGCATCGCCAAGCGAATAGATCTGGCGTACCCGCCCATGCCGCACATGGCGCAGGATTGACGACACCGTGGTCGCGCGCGGGTTGATATAGGCGTCAATGCCCAAAGGCTCCATCAGCGGGATCAGCGTCGGGTCATTGATCAGGCAGATCGCCATCGGGCAGCCATCGGCCTTGGCGCGCACGGCGGCCAGCATGTTGGTCTTGTCGTCATCGGTGACAGCCAGAACCGCATCCGCGCGGGAGATATTGGCCTCCTGCAGCAGATCCCCGTTCAGCCCGTCGCCATGCAGCACGATGGTGCGATCCAATGCGTCGGCGGCCAGCTCTGCGCAGCGGCGGTTCTTCTCGATCACCTTGGCGCGCACCCGCTCCGTGCGGGCCTCCAGCACGCGGGCAACGGCAAGGCCCACATTGCCGCCGCCAATGATGACCACCCGTTCCTGCTTTTTCTGGATCTTGCCAAAAATCTCCATCGCGCGGGTAACGTCGTCGCGATGCGTGGCCAGATAGATCTGGTCGCCGCCAAATAGCTGGTCCCCTGCTTCCGGCGCAAAAAGCCGCCTCTCGCGGCGGACGCCCACCACCACGGCGCGCAAGGTAGAAAACAGGTCGGTCAGCTGGCGCAAAGGTGTGTTCAGGACCGGGCAATCCTCGTCCAGCTGGATGCCCAGCAGCTGTATCTCACCGCCCAGAAAGCTTTCCGTGTCAAAGGCAGCTGGGCTGGCAAGGCGCTGCAACGCGGCTTCCGCCACCTCCTTTTCGGGGGAGATCACAACGTCAATCGGCAGGTGATCGCGCCGGTAGAGGTCAGAATAAATCGCGTTCAGGTAGGATTGCGCCCGCAGCCGCGCGATCTTTCGCGGCACCGCAAAGACCGAATGGGCGACCTGGCAGGTTACCATATTCACCTCGTCCGAGAAGGTCGCGGCGATAATCATATCCGCGTCCCGCGCACCGGCCGCATCCAGAATGTCGGGGTAGCTGGCATTGCCGGTGATGCCCTGGACGTCCAGCGTTTCAGTGGCCCGCGCAACCAGGTCGCCATCATTGTCGACCACGGTTACCGCGTTATTCTCGCCCGACAAATGCCGCGCGATCTGCCATCCAACCTGGCCGGCCCCGCAGATAATGACCTTCATGGGCGCTGTCCTCTTTCGTCAGAGGGATTGCATGGCAGATGGGGCATGGGCGGTCAACAATATGTGATGCACCACGCCCCTGTTCCGGGCAAAGGCCCCTGCCCTAGTCGTCCACGGGCTCCAGGTCGTCCTGCACCTCCGCCACCCGCGCGCCTGCCTTGTTGGAGGTCACGACGCCAAGCGATTTCAGTTTCCGGTGCAGGGCGGAGCGTTCCATCCCCACAAAAGACGCCGTGCGGGAGATATTGCCACCGAAGCGGTTGATCTGCGTCATCAGATATTCCCGCTCGAACAGCTCGCGTGCCTCGCGCAGGGGCAAGGTGGCCAGCGTGCCGCTGATTTTCAGCCCCTCGCCTTCCTCACCGCTGCCGTCGGCATTGGGCAGCTCTTTGGCTTGGATATCGCCCTCGCCCGGCCCCAAGATCAGAACCCGCTCCATGATGTTCTTCAATTGGCGGATGTTGCCGGGCCACGGCATGGTTTGGAGCAGCGCAGCGGCGTCTTCTGACATGCCGCGCAGGGGCAGGCCTTGCACTTTGTTAAACATATCCACGAAGAAATCAGCCAGCCGCGGGATGTCTTCCCGGCGGTCCTCGAGTCCGGGCACCTGAATGGGCACAACGTTCAGCCGATGATACAGCTCTTCGCGGAATTTTCCCTTCTCGATTTCGGCCTCAAGATTGCGATTGGTGGCGGAGATGACGCGCAAATCAACGCGTACTTTGTCATTGCCGCCCACACGCTGGAAGCTTTGTTCCACCAGCACGCGCAGAATTTTTGACTGGGTCCCCAGTGGCATGTCGGCCACCTCGTCGAAGAAAACCACGCCGCCATGGGCCTGCTCCAGCAGCCCCGGCTCGATGCCGCGCTCCTTAGTTTCGCGGCCAAACAATACCTCTTCCATCCGCTCGGGCTCAACCGTGGCGCAGTTGACCGTGACAAAAGACGCGTGGGAGCGGTTGGAGTGGCTGTGGATATAACGGGCCGCAACCTCTTTGCCTGCACCCGCAGGCCCCGTCAGCATCACCCGCCCGTTTGAATTCGTGACCTTTTCCAACTGGCTTTGCAGCGCGCGAAAAGCGGCGCTGTCGCCGATCATTTCGGCATTTAATACCTCGCCGCGTTTCAGCTGGGAATTCTCTGCCCGCAGCCGCGAGGCCTCCATCGCGCGGGATATCACAACCATCAGCTGGTCGATGTTGAAGGGCTTTTCAATGAAGTCGTACGCACCCTGCTTTATCGCCGCGACCGCAATCTCGATATTGCCATGACCCGAAATAATAACGACCGGGATTTCCGGGTTGTCGCGTTTTACATGCTTCAGGATGTCGATGCCGTCCATGGCCGAGTCCTTCAGCCAGATATCAAGGATCATCAGTCCCGGCGGCTCACTATTCAGCTCGGCCATGCATTGCTCCGACGTGCCGGCAAGGCGGGTCGTGTAGCCCTCATCGACCAGAATGTCCGAGATCAGCTCTCGAATATCACGCTCGTCGTCTACAATCAGAATATCGCTCATTTGGGTCTCCTCAGCTATTCCGCAGCAGGCCGGTGGCGGGCCTCAGCGGTGGTTCGGCGGGTCTTTTGGCCAAGGCGCGGCAGCGTGATAACCGCCTGAGCCCCTTGATGCCCGCTTTCGTCGAATGGTTCAGCGTCTTGCAGCGACAGGGTGCCGCCATGTTCTTCGATAATCTTGCGCACGATTGGCAGGCCCAGCCCCGTACCCGAGGCGCGCGACGTTACGTAGGGCTCAAATAGCCGCGCGCGATCCTCCGGCAGGCCCGCGCCATTATCCGCGATGCGGATCACGGTCGCGTTGCGCTCCGTCTCGACCGTAACGCGGATCTGCGCGTCATGCCCCACGTGAGTGCCGGCTTCACGATAGGTTTCAATCGCTTCCCCTGCGTTCTTGATCAAATTTGTCAGCGCCTGATCGATCATTGTGCGGTCAAACTCGCTTGTCAGCTCGACGATGTCCGTCTCAAGCGTGACGCGCACATTGGGCTGACCTTCCTGCTGCAAAAACACCGCATCGCGCACCAGCTTCATCAGATCGGCTTCGCGCATCTCCGGCTCGGGCATCCGCGCGAATTTGGAGAACTCGTCAACGATGCGGGTCAAGTCCTCGGTCTTGCGCATGATCACGTCAGTATACTGCTCAAGACTGTCTATCGCGTCACCTGCCAGCGGACGGAATTTGCGCTGCAGCCGCTCCGCTGACAGCTTGATCGGCGTCAGCGGGTTCTTGACCTCATGCGCGATGCGCCGGGCAACGTCGCCCCAGGCCGCCATTTTCTGAGCCGACACAAGATCTGTCACGTCATCAAAGGCGATCACGAACCCCTCTGGCTGACCGTCCGCGCTTTCGCGGATCGCGATGCGGACCAGCAGGCTTTCAAGCTGGCCGCGACGGGTGATCTTGACCTCCTCCTGTGCGGTCGCACCTTCATCGGCGCGGGCGTGTTCCAGCAGTTTGACAAACTCCGGCACGATCTCATGCAGCATCAACCCGATCATGTCCGCATCGCCCAGATCAAGAAGCCGCCGGGCCGAGCGATTGAGCACGGAAACCTGGCCCGCCGCATCAAGCCCGATGACGCCCGCAGTGACCGAAGATAGAACGGAGTCGAAAAGCCTACGCCGGCGTTCAATCTGCTCTGTATTTTCCAGAAGCGCGGTACGCTGCACTTTAAGTTGTCTCGTCATCTCGTTGAAACGGATACCCAAAGTCGTGATTTCATCCTTGCTGTCGGAAGGGATGACCTGCACATCCAGATCACCTTCGCCGACCCGCTCCGCCGCTTGGGCGAGACGCCCCACAGGGCGCGCCAGCCTTTCGGCAAACCAAAGACCAAGCCAAATAACGGCCAGGATCAGGATGGTGGCGAAGCCCAGATACAACAGACCGAATTCAAAAAGCAGACGCCCCCGGTCCGCCTCGAGCTGATTGTACAGCCGCACGTTTTCCTGCGTGTCATCCAGCAGCGCCAGGATCTCCCCATCGACGCTGCGTGAGACGTAAATGTAGCGATCCAGCAGCCCAGGGATCGGGAAAAGCCCGCGGAATTCATTGTTGGGCCAGTCCTCAACAATGACCAGCTCCCCCTGCCGGGCCTGCAGCATCGCGTCACTATCGGGCGCCTCATAGTCAAACAGATAGCTTCGTGCGCCGCGCGCGATGATCTGGGTGGTGCCGTCGATGATGAAGGCCTCTTTCAATCCGCGCTGAACCTGCTGTTGAACCTGGGTCAGCAATTCCGGCAGGCTGCGGTCGTCAAGAAAGCCTCGCGCCGTGCGGGCCGCCTCGATGTAGCCGGCGAGTCTGAGCGTGTCTTCAGCCAGCGTGTCGCGCTGCTCGTCCTCATAGGCCTGCGCCGCAGAAAGGGAGCTGCCGACCACATTGCGCACCCGGTCCGAGAACCAGCCTTCAAGGCCAAAATTCACGGTGATCACGGCGAAGACAGCCACCATAATCGTGGGCACCAGCGCGACCAAAGCAAACACGCCGGTCAACCTTAAATGCAACTCAGAACCCGCTGATTTATCTCGCCTTCTGGCGACCAGACGCGCAACGGACATCAGCACAAGACCGGCAACCAAAAGCACGTAAATCAGGTCGAGCAGCAGGATCAGCCGAATGCCGCGTGATGTAGGGTCAAGCTCGTAAGGGCCGAAGCCAAGATAGGTGACGATAGCGAGTACAGGACCCAGAACCACCAACCCGAAGGTCGACCAGTTCCTGTACTTTCGCTGCTTACGCAGCCGATTCACCCTGTCCCAGGACATGCGTCCCGCACCGGTTTTCATCTGCTTTCCACCACCTTGCCACTCTTATTTAATGTGGTCTTCAGACAACAATGCTGCCCATAAGCCACGGTGACTGTGGCGATTTTACATCAATTTGCGGCGGCGTGTCACGCGAATATCGAGATCGGTAACCTTTTTTCTCAACGTATTGCGGTTGATGCCCAGTAGATCGGCGCATTTGGCCTGATTTCCCGCCGTGGCGTCCAAGGCGATTTCGATCAAAGGCAGCTCCACCTCGCGCAGGATGCGGGTGTAAAGACCGGGCGGCGGCAGCACGCCGCCATGCAGGTCGAAATAGCGGCGCAGATGCTTGGCCACGCTGGCAGACAGCTTTTCCGTATCGCCACCGCCGATCAGCGGCTCGATCTCGGGCTGGTTGCCCAAGACAAGCTCGACCTCCGCGCGGCCGATTTCTTCTTCCGTGGAGGTGACGATCAGCCGCCGCACGGTGTTTTCGAGCTGCCGCACATTGCCCGGCCAACTATAGGCGCGCACCATTTCCAGCGCGCCTTTCGACAGGTAGCGACGCGGCGCGCCGTCCCGCTCCGACCGGTTCAGGAAATGCTCGGACAGTAACGGGATGTCGTCCACCCGCTCCCGCAGCGACGGGATTGAAAGCGTCACGCCGCTGAGACGGTAAAACAGGTCCTGCCGCAGGTTGCCCGCCTCCAGCTTGTCCATCAGGTCCTGCTGGCTGGTGGCCATGATGCGGGGCGCGTCATCGGTCAGACTGTCCAGCATGCGCACGACCCGCGCCTGCGCGTCCATGTCCAGATCGCCCACTTCGTCAAACAGGATGGAACCGCCCTTGGCCCGGCTGAGGATCGTCGCGGGCCCGTTGATATCGGCCAGGTCACTTGGCGTGGCCGTCACAAATGGCAAGGTGCGTCGGTCGGAGAAATCGTGGATCGCCTTCGCAATCAGGCTTTTGCCGGTGCCACTTTCGCCGGTGATCATCACCGGCAGCTCCGTATTCACGACCTGCGCGACCAGCTTGTAAAGCGCCTGCATCGCCGGGGTGCGCCCGATAAGGGGTAGCTCGTCGCCGGCCTCCTGTGGTGCGCCTTCAGCGGCAACGGGTCGCGCAGTCGTGCGTTTGCGTTCCAGCGCCCGGTTGGCGCGCTTCATCAGGTCCGGCAGGTCAAACGGCTTGGGCAGATAGTCATACGCATCCGCCTCATTGGCCGCGATGGCCGTGGTGATTGTGTTCTGCGCCGAGATCACGATCACCGGCAGGCTTGGCCGCTTCTCCAAAATGTCAGGCAGAGCCTCGATGCCATTGCCGTCGGGCATCATCACGTCGGAGATCACCAGATCCCCCTTCCCCTCATCGACCCACCGCAGCAGCGTCGTCAGCGAGCTGGTTGCATGCACCTTGCACCCCGCGCGGGTCAACGCCTGCGTCAACACTGTGCGGATGGTGCGGTCATCATCGGCAACTAGAACTGTTCCGTCCATTCAGGCCTCCTTGAGGGCAGTGGTCATGGCGCGTCTTTCGGCGCGACGGGGAGTGATATGCGAAAGACGGTGCGCCCCGGCACAGAGGTCACGGAGACCCAACCGTCATGTTCAGAGATAATTTTCGAGACCAGCGCGAGCCCCAGACCAGTGCCGTTTTCCCGGCCCGAAACAAAGGGTTCAAACACGTCTCCGCTTAGATGTTCCGGCAGGCCCGGACCGTCATCAATGATCTCCACCGTCAGCGGGACAGAGACGCGGTTGCCGTCGGGCCGGCGGACCCGCAGGGATTGTTCGTAAAACGTGTGCACGGTGATGGTGCCACCAAGCGGTTGCGCCTCGGAGGCATTCTTGATCAGGTTCAGAAACACCTGCACAAGCTGGTCGGGGTCCGCAAAGGTCGGCGGCAGGGAGGGGTCGTAATCCTCCTTGATCTTCATATGCGCGCCGAACCCGACAGCGGCGGATTTGCGCACCCGGTCCAGTACGTCATGCAGGTTCACGGCCTGCCGCTCCGGCGGGCGCAGATTTCCGAACTGTTCGACCTGCTCAAGCAGTTGTACGATGCGGCGGGTCTCGGCCACGATCAGATCGGTCAATTCCTGATCCTGCGGCTTGATACTCATCGACAAAAGCTGCGCGGCACCCGTGATACCAGCGAGCGGGTTCTTGATCTCATGGGCCAGCATTTCCGCCATGCCGATGGCCGATTTTGCGGCCGATTTGGTTTGCAGCGCCTGCCCCATCTTGTCAGCAATCTCGCGCGGCTTCAGCAGCACCAGAATGAAGCCCGGCCTGTCGATCAGGGTCGAGAACTGGATGTTGCATTGTGTGGGCGGGCGCTCGCCCGAGCCCACGTCGACATAGTTGACGAAAAGCGGGGCATGGTCGCGCCGGATGCGGGTCACCGCCTCGTCGAGCGGCGCGTTGACATGCAGCTTGTCCCAGACCGGCGCGCCCTGCATGGACCGGGCGGAGAGATTCAAAAACGTCTCCATCGCCGTGTTGACCTCGGCAATTCGGTTGTCCGGGTCAATCACCAGCCCCGGCAGTGGGAGGGAACTCCAAAGCGTGTCGAAAAAAGGCTCGTTCAGCTTGGTCACGCTGCGACCTCCTGTTGGGTCAGCGCGTCTTGCAGCAAGCCAAGCACCAGTTTGGGGGACCGCTCCGTCAAGACGGCCCGCCTAAGTGGTGCCGCGGTGCCCGCGTAATCCATGTACCAGCCCAAATGCTTGCGCGCGACGCGGCCGCCCAACAGCTCGCCGTAAAATCCCAGTATCGCCTCGTAATGGGCGCAAACCAGATCAATCAGCGCGCCGCCTTGTGGGGCGTCGGGTCCTGTTTGCCCGGAAAGCGCCGCAGCGATGCGGGCGATCATCCAGGGGCGGCCTTGCGCGCCGCGCCCGATCATCACCCCATCCGCGCCCGACAGCGACAGCGCCCGGCGCGCGTTAGACGCATCGGTGATATCGCCATTTGCAATCACGGGGATTTGCACCGCCTCTTTCACGCGGGCAATCGCGGCCCAGTCGGCGCGGCCCTTGTAGAACTGGCACCGGGTACGGCCGTGGATGGTGATCATCTGAATGCCCGCAGCTTCCGCCCGGCGCGCAAGCTCGGGCGCGTTGAGCCGCGCGTCGTCCCAGCCAAGCCGCGTCTTCAGCGTGACCGGCAGCTCCGTTGCCTCGACCACGGCCTCGATCAGCGTCAACGCATGATCAAGATCGCGCAGCAGGGCGGAGCCGGAATAGCCGCTGACCACTTTCTTGGCCGGGCATCCCATATTGATGTCGATGATCCGCGCGCCATTGGCGGTCACCATGCGCGCGGCCTCCGCCATCCAATGCGCCTCCCGGCCCGCAAGCTGGACCGCCGTATTGGCGCTGTCAAAGCCCAGTTCTGCCTTTTCGCGGACGCCGGGCTTGGCCTGCACCATCTCTTGCGAGGCGACCATTTCAGACACGACCAGTCCGGCGCCAAACCGGGACACAAGCTGACGGAACGGCAAATCCGTGATCCCCGCCAGCGGGGCAAGGAAAACGGGCATGTCGATCTGGTGATTTGCCAGTGATATGGTCAGGTGCTCAATCCTTGTGCGTTTGCCTGATTTCTCGCTGCCGCGGGACAGATCAGCAAGCGGGGACCGGGCCACACCGGCCTAAATTCGACCGTTACGCGACATTTGCACAAAAATTAGGCAAAACAAACGACCATTGCCCCTCTGACGCCAAGACCCTAGACATTTCTACACGGCAAGACCGCAGGAGAGCCATGATGGATATACGCGTAGGCAACGGGTTTGATGTGCACCGGTTCGGCCCCGGCGACCATGTCATGCTCTGCGGGGTGGCCGTTCCCTACCATCGCGGCTTGCAAGGCCACTCCGATGCCGATGTCGGGCTGCACTCCATCACGGATGCGATCTACGGCGCTTTGGCAGCAGGCGATATCGGCCAGCATTTTCCACCCTCGGACCCGCAATGGAAGGGCGCTGAAAGCCATATCTTTCTGACCCATGCGGCAGGAATGGCTACGGCGCAAGGCTACGCCCTGACCCATGTCGACTGCACGCTGATCTGCGAGGCCCCGAAGATTGGACCGCACACATTAGAAATGCGCGGCAAGCTTCAGGAATTGCTGGGAATTGACCTTGACCGGATCAGCGTCAAAGCCACCACGTCGGAGCGCCTCGGCTTCACCGGGCGCGGCGAGGGGATCGCCTGCATGGCCACGGCGACGCTGGTCAAATGAGGCTGGCCTGGCTGATCGGCACGGTGATGTATGTGGGCCATCTGAAGCCCGCCCCCGGCACCTGGGGCTCGCTTGCTGCGATCCCGCTGGCCTGGCTCGTCTGGTTGCTGGGGGGCTGGCCCCTTCTGGCGATTGGCTGCGTGGCCGCGTTCTTCAAGGGTCTATGGGCCACGCACAAGATTATCAGCGCAGGCGGCGACCATGATCCGTCAGAGGTGGTGATCGACGAGCTGGTCGGCCAATGGATCGCCCTTTTGCCGGTCGCCATTGGCGCCACTCATGCGGGGGTGCCTTTCTGGGCGTTGTGGCCGGGCATACTGACCGCCTTCCTCGCCTTCCGCCTGTTTGACATCTGGAAGCCCGGCCCCGTTGGATGGGCCGACCAGCGCGGTGACGCGCTTGGCGTGATGCTGGATGATGTGATCGCTGGCATCTTTGCCGCCCTGATCGTGATGGCAGGGGCGTATCTGTCCCATGGATAGCCCGGCGACCGAGGTCTTGGATGCCGCCCGCGACGCAGGACTCATGATCGCCACGGCGGAAAGCTGTACCGGCGGGATGATCGCGGCGGCGTTGACGGCGGTGCCGGGCAGCTCTGCCGTGGTGGACCGGGGCTTCGTCACCTACTCCAACGCGGCCAAGATGCAGATGCTGGGCGTAAGATCTGAGACGCTGGAGGCCGCAGGCGCGGTCTCCGAACAGGTCGCAGCCGAAATGGCCGCTGGTGCACTTGCCCGATCCGACGCGCAGCTTGCCGTGGCGGTGACTGGTATCGCGGGACCGGGCGGGTCTGACCACAAGCCGGAGGGCCGGGTTTGCTTTGGTTTGGCGCATGCTGGCGGCGCACCCCTGACCGAAACGATTGAGTTCGGCGCCATCGGGCGCGACGCGGTGCGGGCCGCGACGGTCGCCTATGCGCTTGGCCTGCTAAGTCAAAGGCTCGCATCCCTCTAACGCCCAATCTGTAAGCTCTAACGCGGATTTGCGCATAATATTTCGGCACTTTGGGTATCGCTTAGTTATTAAGCATATATTGCGCCACCTGCCTCTTTTCACCGCGCAAGCTCTCGCGTTTCTGCCTCCTGAGAAACCAAATTATAAAGGGGGAAGATCCATGGTAGGCGCTGATACCGCTTGGATTATTGTGGCCACGGCGTTGGTCTTGTTCATGACATTGCCGGGGCTGGCGCTGTTTTACGGCGGCCTCGTGCGCGCGCGGAACGTGCTGTCGGTCTTCATGCATTGCTACGCCATTGCCTGTTTGATGAGCGTTTTGTGGCTGGTCGCAGGCTATTCCATCGCCTTTGGCGGCGGCGGCTCGGGCTATTGGGGCGGGCTGGACAAGATGTTCCTATCGGGCATCGACGCCGAGACGCTGGCGGGCACCCTGCCCGAGGTGCTGTTTTTTGCCTTCCAGATGACCTTTGCGATCATCACACCCGCGCTGATCGTCGGCGCCTATGTGGAGCGGATCGGCTTTGGCTTCGTCCTGACCTTCTCCGGCCTGTGGATGCTGTTGTGCTACGCGCCCGTTGTTCACTGGATCTGGGGCGGCGGCATGATGGCCGATGGCGGCATTTTCGGCGAGGTCGGCGTGCGCGATTTTGCAGGCGGCATCGTGGTGCATGAAACCGCCGGGCTGGCCGCGCTGGTGCTGGCCTTCTTCCTGGGCGGGCGCAAGGACCCAAGCAAGCCGCCGCATAACCCCGGCATGGTGATGATCGGGGCCGCAATGCTTTGGGTGGGCTGGTTCGGCTTCAATGGCGGATCGCAGCTGGCCGCCGATGGCGGGGCCGCGATGGCGCTGACCGTCACCCACATCTCTGCCGCGACCGCGTCGTTGACCTGGGCCCTGTGGGAGAAGATCAAATTCGGCAAGGCCTCGCTGGTTGGCATCGTCACCGGCACGATTGCGGGTCTGGCCTCCATCACTCCCGCCTCCGGCTTTGTCGGGCCATGGGAGGCGCTGCTTATCGGCTCTGTAGCGGGTATTCTATGTCAGGAAGCGGTCGTGCTGATCCGTAACAAAGCCAAGATTGACGATACGCTTGATGTCATGGCCGTACACGGTGTCGGCGGTATCTTTGGCACGATTATGATTGCCTTCTTTGGCGAAGGATCATGGGCCGCCCAACTCGGCTCACTTGCGATTGTCGGTGTCTACACCACGGTTGTGACGGTTGTGTTGATCCTTGTTTGTCGCATGATCACACCACTACGCGTGGATGCCGAAACTGAGGTTAACGGGCTTGATCTGGCCGTGCACGGTGAACGGGCGTATGATATTACCAGCTAAGAAGCGGCTGGTTTGATTAGAGGGGCGGTCCTGCGGGGCCGCCTTTTTTGCGCCTGTAAGAACGTTCAATGCAAAAAAAGCGAATGCCGACCTAGCGACATATGTCGGGCGTCGTGAGCAGTGCATAACCATAAAACGCATGCTTGGGTTTGTACGTTTGTTTCAGCAGCGTAAAGAGCGTGGCTTCTGCCTGTTCCCAAAGAAGGGTTTTGGATCGGGAGTTAGCAGCGACGCCGAGAGGAACGGCGTCCCATCCCATCTCGACAATAAAGTCCCTCGCGGATAATGCACATGAATGAGAGCATTTATCATCGATACTGTCGGAACAGTGGTTTTCTTCACTTTAGTCGCTGGCTTTACCGAGCTTTTCATTGCGGGTATGGAGCCCAAACAGGTTCTTATGGCGCGACTTATTATGATACCCGTGATGGTGTTGACGGGACGGCCCTACGGCCTTTGGCGCGATTGGATTTTTACCCAGTTTAAACCACAAGGTCGGCTGCTGAATATCGCAACAGACATTTTTGCATTTTTGACATTCCAAGTACCAGTATATGTTACAACGCTTCTAATCGCGGGGGCAGATTTCAATGAAATACAACTCGCTGTGAGTGCCGCAATACTCTTTATGGTTTTGCTCAGCAGGCCATTCGGGCTATTTCTTGAGGCGCTGCGAAACTGGGCTGACCCGAAAGCAACTTAAGCTCCTCAATAAGCCTTTATAGCGGTCCAAACCGCCCGCTATTCGAACAGGTCACAAAAGCGGCTGTCGACCCGCTTGCAGCAGATTTCAAAAACGCTTTACACTGCTGACAGGCATTTAGCATTATAGGTCCCAGCAGTATTTATTTCCCGCTAAAACACTCCGTCACCGCATCCAGATCGTTACCAATCACCGCCGCCCACAATGGCTCGCTGCGCTCCTCGCCCAGCAGTGCTTTGGCTTTGGTCCGCAGTTTCTCGCTGCGCGATTCCAGTGTCATCGGCGTCATCAGGTCATGGCGCAGACGGCGTACTTCACCGGAGGTCAGCGTGAGTGTGATGAGCGATTGCGTCTCGCTCAGGCTCTCGTCCTCAACCACCTCTATACTTGCGCGCAGGGCAATGATGTCCTTATCGCGGGCAATCTCGTCGCTGAAATTGGCAATAGCACCCGTGCCGTGCCCCAGCAGCGTCATCGCCGCCGTATGGGCATAGCTAAACTTCACCTCCAGCCCCGTTTTGGGGGCTGCGATGTTGCACACCGACATCCAGCGCGGATGGGTTCGGATTTTGATGGCCTCGATGCGCTCCGCCTCGACCTTTGCGCCCCCCAGCGCCTCCAGCATCGCGTGCAAGCCGTGGCAGCAGGCGTGGAATTTATGACTGATCTCACTGATTTGCCATTCTTTGCGGGGTAGTTTGACATCCGCCGCTTCGCCGTGGTGCGTATCGCCAAAACCAAGTGGCCCTGACAGACCATCCTGCGCCGCCGTCATCCCTGCTTGCGCCCAGAGCGCTGCCTCGACGCCCGTGCGCGCCGCCAGACCGGCATTCAACGGTTTGGCCATGGTGCCGAACTGTGCTTTCACACCAGAAGCCATGGACGCGCACAGCCCCAGTGCGTGGCGCGTTTGAACCTTGTCCAACGCCAGTAAGCGCGCAGCGGCCAAGGTCGCTCCGAATGCTCCGGCCGTCGCGGTCTGGTGATAGCCCACCTGATAATGCGCACGACCCAGCCAGAGACCGACCAGAACCGAGGCTTCGACCCCGATGGTGGCGGCATCAATCGCGTCTGTCAGTGGCGTGTCCACCGTCTCCGCCAACGCCATAACAGCGGGCAATACGGCCACAGACGGATGCCCGATATGGGCAAAGTGTGTATCATCGTAATCCAGAGCATGGCTCAGCGTACCATTGACCAATGCCGCGTGCGCGGCCCCCAGATCACCGCCGCCAAAAACATGGGCAGGCCCATCCTCAATCATTTGAGCACTTCGAAAGGCTGCGAACTCGGGCTCGGCCGCGCCCGCAATCCCGCATGCGGCCCAGTCAAAGAGCGACAGACGCATCATCGCCGCCGCCTCTTCCGGCACTTCCACCATGCTAAATTTAACGAGCTGATCTGTGATCGACATGGCATTCTCCCTTTGCAAGGTCAGCCATAAAGCGCTTCTGCGCGCTTCTCAAACGCTTTGACAACCCGCTGCATCGCCTCATTAAAGACCACCCCGATGATCTTTTGCAAAATCGCGTTCTTGAACTCAAAATCGACGAAGAACTGAACAGCGCAGCCGCCCTCGACATCCTCGAAAGCCCAGTTTGATTTCATATACTTGAACGGACCATCAAGGTATTCGGTATCAATCTTTCTGACCTGCGGCCAAAGCACCACCCGCGAGGTAAAGCGCTCTCGGAATACTTTGAAGGAGATCACAAGATCAGCGTCCATCACGCTGTGATCGCCCTTATTCGTGACTGATTTGATCCGCGCTGCGGCCGTCCACGGCAGGAACTTGGGGTAGCTGCCCACATCCGCCACCAGATCATACATCTGTTGGGCCGTGTAAGGCATCGTGCGGTTCTCGGAGTGTGTGGGCATTGAATTCCTGAGCTTGTTTGGGTAGCGCTGTATCAAAGCCCGCGGGGGCGCACAATCAAGAGGTAGTCATGCCAACGCGTCCTTATGTCATAGACCAGATGATTTCAGCCAAATCCATCGCTGCACGCATTGAAGAGCTATGCCGAGCCATCGAGACCGAGTTTGCCGATACGGACAAGCTGGTTGTGGTGGGTCTGCTGCGCGGGAGTTTTGTTTTTATCGCTGATCTGGTGCGTGAGTTGGACCTGCCCATCGAGGTCGATTTTCTGGAAGCCTCAAGCTATGGGGATGGCATGGAAAGCACACGCGAAGTTCGTATTCTCAAGGACTTGCGTGGCGGCATTGAAGGGCGCGATGTGCTGTTGGTTGAGGATATTGTGGACACGGGTCACACCCTTTTTCACGTCACGGGCATGTTGCGCGCGCGCAAGCCTGCGCGGCTTAAAACGGTGGCTCTGCTTGATAAACCCTCGCGCCGCGAAGTGGATCTGCGCGCTGATTACATCGGGTTCGAGATACCTGACGAATTTGTCGTAGGCTACGGCATTGATTTTGCACAGCGAAACCGCAACCTGCCTTTTATTGGTAAGGTCCGTTTTAAGGATGACACCTGAGCGATGCTGGACCCGCGCCACCTCCTTTGGGCGAAACGCTGGGTTCAAAGCCCGCCCTCGTTAAAACGGGTGAAGCTGGTGCTCGCTGTGGTTGCCATTGCTTCTTTGGTCTTCGGCCTCGAATACTATGGCTTCTGGCCTGAATGGGCGCAGGCGGAGCGAATACCCCGCCGCGTCATAACTCCTTAGGCAAGGCCCAGCTTCTTGTTCCGCGCCGCACGCAACTGCGCAAAATCGTCGCCCGCGTGATAACTTGACCGTGTGAGCGGCGTGGCGGAAACCATCAAGAAACCCTTACCATAAGCTGCCGTCTCATAGGCGGCGAATTCATCAGGATGCACAAAGCGGTCCACACGGTGGTGCTTTGGCGTGGGCTGCAAATACTGGCCGATCGTCAGAAAATCGATATCTGCCGCACGCATGTCTTACATCACCTGCATGACGGCCTTACTGTCTTCGCCCAAGCCGACCATGATACCCGATTTGGTAAACATGGATGGGTCCAGTTCTTTGACCCGTTGCAACAGGCGCAAGCTGTGAAAATACCGGGCGCCGGGGCGCACCTCGGGATAGAGACCCGGTACAGTTTCAAGGTTGTGATTGAAGACGTCAGGACGCGCTTCGACAACTTTTTCAAGCGCTTCTGGCGCACATCTAATAAAGTCCGGCGTGAGAATTTCGATGGTGGTCGCCGGCGCACGGTGACGAATGGCGCGGATGGTCTGGGCAAAATGCTCTGCCCCGCCGTCATCGATATCATCGCGATCAACCGAAGTGATGACCACGTGGTTCAACCCCAGCTTGGCGACCGCATCTGCCACACGGCCCGGCTCAAACGCATCCAGATCTTCGGGCGGCTTACCTGTTGCGATGTTGCAGAAAGTACAGGCCCGCGTACAGACTTCGCCCATAATCATCATCGTGGCGTGACCCTGCGACCAGCATTCACCCACATTGGGGCAGCCTGCCTCTTCACATACTGTCACCAGTTTATTCTCGCGCATGATGCGCGCCGTATCCTCATACCCCTTCCCGCCCGGAGCGCGAACGCGAATCCAATCCGGCTTTTTCGGTTGGGCATTGTCAGGGCGGCGCGCCTTTTCAGGGTGGCGCTGTTCGGGAATCTTCAGATCGCGCATAGATACCTCGCTTTATGGTCGCATCCTATCTAACACATGATTGGTTGAACAAAACCCTATCTGCACGCAATGCGGCCATGCACCGCAATTATTCAGCCAATCATCGCGCCACTTTGATCGGCATTTTGTGCATAATGGCGCTTGAGCCCCATAAGAGCGATCCGCAAAACAATTTTGCCCGAGCGTGCCGACCAACCAAGAGTCTTTTCCGCAGTCTCAAGCCCTTCGAGAAAACAACAACACCGCAGGGTCACATCAGACAGGCCGGGACCAATATCGCGCAGCGCAGCAATCACACGGCCATGTGCGCGCTGTGCCGGAGCAGATCCGACCATCGGTACCGCAGCCGCATCATTGCGCAGTGTCAGCAGGAAACCGTCCCAATCGCTTGCCACTTCCGCCTCCATCTGGGCCATCTCGAAATCCTCGCGCAAGCGCTCTCCTGCATGCACAAGATCATTACTCAAGAAGCGCTCCCCTTCGCGGTCACGGCGACGCGCCAGCGCCACAAGCGGGCTTTCGGCCAAACCATAGCGAATGCGGCGCGGGGCAGCGGAGTCTTCGCCTGTCTCTACATCAGAGCTTCCGCCAGCCTGTGCGCTCTCGTCCCGCGCCATCATATCCGCAAGTGCCGCACGACCCGTTGCCGTAATATGGTACCGCGTAATACGCTCTGCCTTAGGGGCGATAATCCAGCCTTTGAGCGCCATAGCTTCCGCGATTGCACGGTCCACAACCCCCGTTCGCGTACTCTGTCCGCCGCCGCCTTCCCGTACAATCACGGCCTTTTCCAGATCCGCAGCAACCGCTAGAACAGCCCCGGTTTCAGATAGACGGCGCAAGATACGTATCGCGTCCAAAGACAACTGTGCCGCGTTTGGCAGTTCATTAGCCACAGCTGGCAGGCGCATTGCGCGCTCAAGCGGGGCACGCGGCGTTGGTGCCACGTCTGACTTTCCCCCAAGGGTTTTGAGAACACCGTCCACCAGCGGATCATCGCGGAGCGTTTCAACACGCCGGATTTGTCTGAGAATCGTCGATGCATGACACCCCTGCTTACGCGCCAAAGCACGGATCGGAATGCCCATTTCCGTGTGATCAATGTAGTTTTGCACCGAGCGAGGCACCCAACCCGGCACAGTGCTACCACCCCCTCCAACACGATGTTGAGATTGTTCAATGTCCTGCATCTGTAGTCCCATGTCTGAGTGTCCCTCCTCAGCTTTGTTAACAATAGGTAAATTCAACCTATGGAAGAATTGGTTACCTATTGGTTAAAATTAGCGTTGAGACCCATCATTGTTCACAAAAGAGAAACAATTATAAACGCGCCGTGCGGTGTTTAAGGACACCGCGCAACAGCCCGAAAACTAGGGGAATATAGCGATACCAGGAGCAGGAAATCTTCTTGCACCACACCCTAGGGAGCGAAAATCATGAAAGATATCCACAGCCTACTCGCCAGTCTGCACCGCCCACGTCTTCTGATGCGGGCCGCCCGTATCGGCGCACAAGATTATCGGCGCGAAGCGCAGCTGCCTCGCTTGCTGGGGTATGGCGTTTTGCCGCGGCACGCGGACGCATTGATGCGCCTCATCGACGCAGAAGCCGAGCTGGAAACCCAGCGCACGCGCACGGATCCCTGCTATAATGTCACAAACCACGTCGAGATTATGATTGCGATTGTCGGAGAGGCACGTGAACTGCGGGCGCTCAAAACAGGCCCGCAGCTTGTGTGACTACATAAAGCTGTCAGGCTCAGCCGCTTTGCGCTCCGCAACAAAGGCATCCAACGCACCAGCAATCGCAGGATCAAGTGGCGGTTGCTGATAATCGGCCAGCATCTTTTCGACGCGTAACGCGGCGAGGGTCTGCGTGTCGCGCGCGCCCTCGTCTTCCCACGTCTCAAAAGGTTTATAGTCAAGCAGATCAGATTTCCAAAACGCGTTTTTGAAATTCGCCTGCGTATGCTCACATCCAAGATAGTGACCACCCGGACCAACCTCGCGAATGGCCCCCATGGCCTGAGCGTTTTCGTCAATCGAAATACCCCTGGCCAAATGATGCAGAATGCCCAGTTGATCCGCGTCCAGAACGAATTTTTCAAAGCTGGC
>CALHHY010000012.1 GCA_938030665.1 uncultured Litoreibacter sp.
CTCTGCTCAATAGGCTGACATCGTTAACTAATATTGCCTCACGGAACCGGTTAGATTTGCCTGGATACAGGAGGGTACGCGACTGATCCTCACTAAATCGTGAACGCCTCTCGCTCAGCGCTTTCAAAGCAGGGTCGAACGGGCGCGGTGCTTTCTAGCAGGCGGTAAACAGCGCTGGCCTTTGTCTTCGCCGACCCTAAGTCCCGGTCCAACGTTAAACAAAGGAACTTCAATGTCAGCCTATCATCTTCTTGGCCTTTCGGGCTCGCTTCGCGAGGCCTCCACCAACCGCCTGCTGATCCGGGAAGCTGCGCGGCTGGGTCAAGTGACTTCATTCACCGAAGGCGACCTGCAGCTGCCGCTTTATGATGGTGATCTAGAGGAAAGTAAGGGCGTGCCCGCCAACGCGCAGATGCTGGCACGCCAGATCAAACAAGCCGACGCGATCGTGATTTCGACGCCTGAATATAACCAAGGCATCTCTGGCGTGCTGAAAAACGCGTTGGATTGGGTCAGCCGGACCGAAGGCAGCCCCTGGGCCGGCAAGCCTGTGGCAATCATGTCCGCCGCCGCTGGCCGCGCTGGCGGTGCGCGCGCGCAATACGCATTGCGGCTGGCCCTGCAACCTTTTCGCACGCGGCTGATGCAAGGCCCGGAGGTCATGGTCGCGGCCACGCATGAGGCTTTCGACGAGGCCGGGCGTCTGAAAGGTGACAGCTACGTCAAGATGCTGACCACGTTGATGGACGCGCTGAAGGCGGAGGTCGATCTGACCCGCTAGGCCCATGCTAGACTAGGTTCGCGATCTCGATCAGATTGTCGTCAGGGTCGCGCAGGTAGATCGACAGGATGGGCCCTACCGCCCCGGTTCGCGCGACGGGGCCGTCCTCAATCAGGACGTCATGGGCGTTCAGATGCGCCTGCCAATCCGCCAGCGAGGTGGCGCTCAGGAAACATAGGTCAGCACTGCCCGGCAGCGGCGTCTGGGCCTTGGGCTCAAATTCGGCGCCTGCGACATGCAGATTGATCTTCTGCGCCCCGAAGATCAGCGCTGTGCGGGTTGAACCGTCGGCGGGGCGAAACACCTCCGCCCGCATACCGAGCACCTCGGTATAGAAAGCGACACAGCGGGTGGCGTCGCGCACGGTCAGCACCAGATGGTCAAGGCTGTCAATTGCGGGGGGCATACGGGGTTGCGCCTGTCTTGGGAGTGGTCAAACTGCACCCACCATGACCCAGCAACCGACCGAGATGCAAACCACAGACCTGACTGATCCGGCCCGGATCACGGCGTTGAATGTGCTGCTAGGCGTGCCCGGCAGCGCCCCACGCCCTTTCGCGCATCAGGTATTTTTCTGGGACGCGCAGCCGGCTGAGGCGCTTGGCCGCGACGGGCACCCAAAAACAGGCGGGTTGATCCCGGATATGGGGCTACCGCGGCGCATGTGGGCGGGCGGCGCGCTAACATTTCACCACCCGTTTGTGCCGGGGCGGCAGGCCGTGAAAACCACGACCCTGGTTGCGGCCGACCGCAAAACCGGGCGCAGCGGCGCTTTGGGTGTCGTCACGTTGCGCCATGACATCCGGCAAGACGGCAGGGTAATCATCGAGGACCGGCAAGACCTGATCTACCGGGAGGAGGCCGACCCAAAGGCCCCTGCCCCGGCCCCGGTTCCCGCCCGTCGGGACGAGGCCCTCAGCCAGACGCGACGCTTCACCACGACCGAGCTTTTTCGCTACTCCGCCCTGACCTTTAACGGGCACCGCATCCATTATGACCGCGACTATGCGCGCGAGGTCGAAGGCTATCCCGGCCTGGTCGTGCACGGGCCCTTGCTGGCACAACACCTGATGCTGATGGCCGAGGATCATTTGGACGGGCTGAAGGCTTTCGAATTCCGCGCCCGCGCCCCGCTCTTCGATTTTGAGGAGGCTCAGTTCTGCGCCGCACCGGGCAGGGACGGGTTGGAGATGTGGGTGCGAGCCAACGACGGGCGGCTTTGCATGACCGCCCTAGCGCAGTGACGCCTGCGGCTTGAAGCTGTCGGGAATTGTGTCGCGCTCATCAAGCATCAGATCAGCCATCACCTCCCCCACCATTGGGGCCATGCCGAAGCCTATCTTGAAGCCGCCATTGGCGATGAATTGCCCCGCGTGCACCGGATGTGCCCCCAAGACAGGCGCGCGGCTTTTGGCACGAGGACGCACGCCGGCCCACCTTTCCAGCACTTTCGTCCCTTTCAGAACCGGGAAGGCCGCCACAGCGCGGGCATAAATGTCGTCCAGCTGGGCATCCGTCTGGTCCGGACTGTCAAACATCCGCTCGCTGGTGGAGCCCACGGCCACTGTTCCGTCAGCATGCGGCACGATATGCAACGCGTCGGCAAAAAGCTGCGGCTGTCCGGTGGCGTCATAGTCCAGCAGCAGCGCCTGACCCTTGACCCCATTGCCAAAAGGCTGACCAAGGGCATCGGCATCTTGGAACAAACCCTCATAACCTGTGGCATGCAGGACCTTCCCGGCCACCTCTCCGTCCCCGATCACGATCTCGCCGCCGCGCGCGGTGATCGCGGCCGCCAGGGAGGTAACAGCCTGGCGGGGGTGGATATGCGCGCTGAGCGTGTCCTTGATCAGCATGCCGGTGGGGCTGGGTGGCTCCCACTCTGCATTTGTCGCGCGGAGGACCCGCCAGTCAGCCAAGCTCTGCCACAGAGTTTGCGCCCCCTTGCCGCGCGCCTTTGCCAGTTCCAGCGCACGCGCATCTGGCACCGGTTGCAACCGCCCGGTGCGCATGTATCCGCTGGACAGGTTTGAGACCGCGTCAACCTCCGACCACCAGTCGCGCGCGGCGATCAGGCTTTCGAACTGAAACTGCTTCTTGTCGTTCCAATTCTCCGGCGTATGCGGGGCCAGCGCGCCGACGATCCCGCCCGAGGCCCCCGCCCCGATGCCGCGCCGCTCGATCACGCGGACGCGCGACCCGCGCCTCAGGCAGGCCCAGGCGACCGACAGACCAAAGATGCCGCCGCCCAAAACGCAGATATCCGGCGTGGACAAGGTAGGTTTCCTTCCGCATTGTCTGCGCCGGTAACTAGGGCAGAACTTCATGGCAGACCAGCAGGCAGAGCTAGAATGGCGCGACGGGTGCGTGCCGGTCTCCACCCAGTTTGATGATCCGTATTTCAGTCTGGATGACGGCATGGCGGAGACGGCGCATGTATTTCTGTCAGGCAACAACCTGCCCGCGCGGTTCCAACGCGGATTTCATATCGCAGAACTGGGGTTTGGGACGGGGTTGAACCTGCTTTGCGCGTGGCAGAGCTTTCGGGAAAGCGGGGTCGCGGGACGCCTGCATTTCACAAGCTTTGAAGCATTTCCCATGACGCGCGCCGACGCGCAGGCCGCTTTGGCTGCATTTCCGTCAGTTGCTGAGCTGGCTGAACCTCTATTGGGGGCGTGGACGCAGGACAGTTTTTCATTCGAGGCGCCCGGCCTGACGGCCCAGATCATCATCGGTGATGCCAATAAGACGGTGCCGCAGATGGCAGAAAAGGCCGATGCGTGGTTTCTGGATGGGTTTTCGCCGGCAAAAAACCCTGAATTATGGGGCGACGCATTGATGGCCGAGGTCGGGCGCAAGACACGTGCGGGCGGCACATTTGCGACCTATACGGCAGCAGGCCACGTGCGCCGCGCGCTGCAAGAGGCAGGGTTCGAGGTCGACCGGGTGCCGGGCTTTGGCCGCAAGCGCCATATGAGCGTCGGGACAAAGCGATGACCGACACCAGACGCGGCATCTGGCTGATGGTCCTGACGATGTTCATCTTTGCCATGCAGGACGGGATTTCCCGCCATTTGGCGTCGGAATATAACGTCATTATGATCGTTATGATCCGCTACTGGTTCTTCGCCGCCTTCGTGCTGACGGTCAGCGCGCGGCGGGCGGGCTCCATCGCCAACGCGGCGCGCACCGGGCAACCGGTATTGCAGGTGACGCGTGGGCTGCTGCTGGCCGCCGAGGTTTGCGTGATGGTGCTGGCCTTCACGCTGCTGGGGCTAATCGAAAGCCTTGCTATCTTTGCCAGCTACCCGCTGATCGTGGCCGCGCTGTCCGGCCCGGTCCTGGGGGAGAAAGTCGGCCCCCGCAGATGGGTGGCCATCGGGGTGGGCTTCCTGGGCGTGCTGATCATGTTGCAACCGGGGCTGAAGGTCTTCAGCCCGGCGGCCTTCGTGGCGCTGCTATCGGCCACAATGTTCGCGCTTTACACATTGCTGACCCGCTATGCCGCACGGCAGGACAAGGCGTCGACGTCGTTCTTCTGGACGGGCGTGCCCGGTGCCATCGGGCTGACGCTCATCGGCATCTGGATGTGGGAACCGATGACGGCCCATGACTGGGGCTGGATGGCCGCCCTATGCGTTTCAGGGGCGACGGGGCATTACCTGCTGATCCGCGTCTATGAGCTGGCAGAAGCCTCCGCCGTGCAGCCCTTCGCCTATTTCCAACTGGCCTTTGCCAGCGTCATCGGCGTGCTGGTTTTCGGCGAAACCATCGAGACCAACATCGCCATCGGCGTGGGCCTAGTCATCGCGGCCGGGCTGTTCACCCTGTGGCGCGCGCGCGTCACTGCCGAAGGATCGTCGTAAGGTTTGGCTCAGGCAGCTCCCCCGACAATCGCGCGCGGTAGGGCATGAAGCTTTCTGTCACCCGCATCACGTAGTTTCGTGTCTCGCGAAAAGGCAGGTTCTCGATCCAGTCGACAATCTCGTCGCGGTGCAACTTGCGCGGGTCGCCATATTCCACCTGCCAGCGGTCCGCCCGGCTGGGTCCTGCATTATAGGCGATGGCCATCAAGACCGGGTTGGCGTCGTAACGCGCGGAAAGCTGCGCCAGATAGGCGCTGCCCAGCCGCGCATTATAGGCAGGGTCCGAGCGCAGGCGCGCAAGGTTGTAGGGTACCCCCACTTGGCCGGAGACCTCCCGCGCGGTGGCGGGCATCAGCTGCATCAATCCACGCGCGCCGGCGGGGCTGATCACGACGGGGTCAAACTCGCTTTCGCGCCGCGCGATGGAGAGGGCAAAGACCTCGTCCACCGGCAGATCCAACCCGGCGGGCGTTGCAATCGGGAAATAGGTCTTCCAAAGCTCCAACCCCTGCCGCGCCGCTTCCTTGGCCAGACGCAGGGCGATATGGGGCTCCTCCAACTCCAGCGCGAGGTCGCCCAGCTGCCCCTGCTCCGTCCGGGTCTGGGTCTCGGCCAAATGCACGAAGAACCGCTCCGACAGGTCGCGCAGGCCGGACCGGTTGAGCAGCCGGGCCGCCTCAAACACAGTGGCATTGTTGAAATCCGCTTGCCGCCAATCGGGGAAGGCCTCGGTGCCCACAATTTCTGCAGGGGCCGGAAAGCCGCCCCGTTCAGCAGCCAATTGCCCGTAGAAGGAGGATTGGTAACGTGCGCCAAAGGCATAGGCCTCTTGCGCAGCTTCGGATTGCCCCAGGGCCTCATGCGCGCGGCCGGTCCAATAGCCCGCGCGGCCCAGTGAGATGGGGGTCGCTACGACGGCCTCGAACACGCGGAAATGCTCCAGGGCCTGCTGCGGCGCGTCCAGATAGCGCAGCGCGATGAAGCCGGACAGCCATTCCAGATCGGCAAAAGCGGTTCCCTTGCTGAGGTAATGCGACGAGGCCACGCTATAGGCCTGCGCCGCCTTGCCGTCCCTGAGCAGGCTGCGCGCCAAGGTCCGGCGGCGGGGCGCCCAGGCTTCGGGTCGGCCAAGCGCCTCGACCGAAACGGAGCGTTCGACGACCAGATCAACAGCGCTGGACAGGCCTTTGCGGGCGCGCCAAAGGAACCGTTCATAGGCGAGGCCCGGATCGTCCTGCAGCGTTTCCGGCACCGCTTCGATCAGCTCATCCACACCCTGACGGTTCGCGCGCAACGCGGCGCGGGCGGCGGCAAGCGCCTGCCAATCCTCGCTGACCAGCGGCAACATGCGCTGAATGTCCGCGCCCCAATCCTGCCAAAGCGCCGCGTCAAGCCGGGCCTCATGCAGATCGCGCACAGTCAGCCCGTTACGGGTGATAAAGGCGTCATGCTCATCCGCGCTCATCGGGAAGCTCAGCCAGGCGCGCTTGATTTCGGCCGCGCCCCGAACAGCGCGGTCGGTGCGGATCAGCGCTTCCGCCAGCCGGAGGCTGCCGGTCGCGGTGCGCGGGGATTGCGGTTCAAAGAACGCAATGACGGCGGAGGGGTCGCCGCCCCTTGGGATGCTTCCCTCGCAGCGCTGGCGCAGAAGCGGCATGCCGGGCCAGTCCCCATTGCGCGCGGTGAAATCACGACATTCGGCAAAGCTGCCCTGCGCGCCGCGCAGCCGGGTCCAGTCGACCACATCCTGCCCGATCTGGCCCACGACCAGCGGTTTCAGCGTGTCCACCTCAACCCAATCTCCGCGCGCCGCGGCGGTGATGACACCCGAAAGCGCGTTCCGCGTCTCGGGCGATTGCGCCGCTGCGGGGGGCGCGAAAGACAAGGCCAGAAGCGCCAGTGTTATAAGCCGTTTCACCCAAATGCCTTTCGGTTGAACCCAATGCTGAGCGTTGCAAGATAGCGCTTTGCCGGGGCGGCGCAAACTCACAAACACGCCAGCCTTTTCCCTTGCGGCGAAGGGCCGCCGGGGCTATCGGAGCCTTGCTAACAAACCAAGACCAGAAACCACCAGGAGTACGTGTCATGTTCAAGGGATCTATGCCCGCGCTGATCACGCCGTTCGCAAACGGCGCAGTGGATTTTGACGCGCTCAAACACCTGGTTGAATGGCATATCGAACAGGGCTCCCACGGGTTGGTTCCCATGGGCACTACCGGCGAAAGCCCGACTGTCAGCCATGACGAGCATGACGCCGTTGTCGAATGTGTGGTTAAAGCCGCCGCAGGCCGGGTGCCCGTTATTGCAGGTGCGGGGTCGAACTACACGGTCGAAACCGTGCGGCTGGTGGAGCATGCCAAGAAGGTCGGCGCAGACGCCGCGTTGATCGTCACGCCCTATTACAACAAGCCCACACAGCGCGGGTTGATCGCCCATTATCTGGCCGCCGCCGAGGTTGGGTTGCCGATCTTTATCTACAACATTCCCGGCCGTTCCGTCATCGACATGGCCCCGGAGACCATGGGCGAGCTGGCCAAGCATCCGATGATCATCGGCGTCAAGGACAGCACCGCCGATATGGCGCGCGTCTCAAAGCAGCGGGAGCTTTGCGGTCCTGACTTTTGCCAGATGTCGGCGGAGGATGCCTCCGCCCTGGGTTTCCACGCGCATGGCGGGGCTGGCTGCATCTCTGTCACGGCCAATGTCGCGCCCAAGCTGAGCGCCGAGTTCCAGAACGCCATGACCGCAGGCGACTACGCCAAGGCGCTGACCTATCAGGACAAGCTGCTGCCCCTGCATGAGGCGATCTTTACGGAGCCCGGGCTGATCGGGGCGAAATACGGCGTCTCGCTTCTTGGCAAATGCAGCGAGGAGGTGCGCCTGCCGCATGTTGGGCTGGAAGACAGCACCAAAGACAAGATCAAGGCCGCTATGCGCCAGGCCGGGCTGATCAACTAGCCCAAAGGCCACCGGGGGCACTGGACGCGCCCCCCTGCCAGCCCCTATATCCCGGTGATGGCCAAGAAAGACGAAAACAAGAATTACAAGGTGATCGCCGAGAACCGGCGCGCCCGCTACGACTATGCCATCGAGGATGACATAGAATGCGGCATTATGCTTGAGGGCTCCGAGGTCAAATCCCTGCGGACCGGCAAGGCGCAGATCACCGAGTGCTACGCCGCCGTGGAGGAAGGCGAGCTGTGGCTCGTCAACAGCTACATCCCCCCCTACCCGCAGGCCAAGACCTTCCAGCACGAGGAACGGCGCCGCCGCAAATTGCTCGTTTCCAAGAAGGAGCTGGCCCGGCTGTGGTCGGCCACGCAGCGCGAGGGGATGACGCTTGTACCATTGGTTTTGTATTTCAACCATGTGGGCCGCGCGAAAATGAAAATCGGCGTAGCCAAGGGCAAGAAGAATCATGACAAGCGCGAAACCTCGGCTAAACGGGACTGGAACCGCCAGAAGGCGCGGCTCCTGAAGGAACATTGATCATCCTGGCAGGCGCACTGACCGGCGCGATCCTCTGCACCCTGCTCGCGATATCTGCCAAACAGTTCAATCTGGGTCTGGTCCAGAACGTGGTCCTTGGCGCTTTGGGGACAGGTGGCACGGTTGCCTTGGTGGGCGAGGTTGCGCCGTCGCATCTGGCCTCAGTCCTTCTGGGGATCACGGTGTCGCTGATCGCGATGGTGCTGATCGGCACCTGGCTGAACGCGCGCGCCCGCTAGACTTTGCCGCAGCGCGGCGTTAGGTCTGCGTTAACCTTTAGATGGCAGGTGGCACGCGATGGCCGATGATCCTAAAACACTCGTCAGCACGGATTGGCTGGCCCAGCATATCAACGACCCTGATCTGCGCATACTGGACGCGTCCTGGTACCTGCCGGGGGAAGACCGGGACCCCAAGGCCGAGTATGAGCGCGGCCACATCCCCGGCGCCCGCTATTTTGACATTGACGAGATTTCCGACACCCGGTCGGCGCTGCCGCATATGGCGCCGCCAGTTGAAAAGTTCATGTCCCGAATGCGCGCCATGGGCGTGGGCGACGGGCATCAGGTGGTGGTCTATGACACGGCAGGGCTTTTTTCGGCTGCGCGAATCTGGTGGCTGTTCCGGCTGATGGGCAAGACCGATATCGCCGTGCTTGACGGGGGCTACCGCAAATGGGTGGCCGAAGGGCGCGAGACCGAGGACCTGCCCCCTGTTTTGAAAGAGCGTCACATGACGGTGCAGCGTCAGGCCCATCTGGTGCGCGACGTCACACAGGTAGCCGCCGCCGCGAAACTGGGCAATCATACCCTGCTGGATGCGCGCGGCCCCGCCCGGTTCAAGGGCGAGGAGCCTGAACCGCGCCAAGGGCTGCGCGCGGGCCATATTCCGGGCGCGCTGAATATCTATTACCGCAAGCTGCTGAACGATGACGGCACGATGAAAACCGTGGCGGAACTGAAAACGCTGTTTCAGGCATCGGGTGCCGATCTGAGCAAACCGGTGATCACGACCTGCGGCTCAGGGGTGACGGCGGCAATCCTCTCATTGGGGCTGGAACGGATTGGCCACCGCGACCACTCCCTCTATGACGGGTCATGGGCCGAATGGGGCCAGTTTGACCAACTCCCGATAGCTACCGGATAGACTATGTTTGAGACGTTGCAGGCGCAACCCGCCGACAAGATTCTGGCCCTGATGGCCGCCTATAAAGAAGACCCGCGCGACACCAAGATTGATCTGGGGGTTGGCGTCTACAAGAACGCCGCCGGGGTCACCCCCATCATGCGTGCCGTCAAAACCGCCGAGAAGCAGCTATGGGAGGCGGAGACCACCAAGTCATACACCGGCCTTGCGGGCGAAGCTGATTTTCATGACGCGATGCGCGGGTTGGTACTGAATGCCACGGTCAGGGCTGAGTGCGTGGCCGCCGCCGCCACACCCGGCGGCACCGGCGCGATCCGGCAGGGGTTGGAGCTGATCCAGATGGCTTCCCCCGATGCCACGATCTGGTTGTCGGCGCCGACCTGGCCTAACCATCCGTCCATCATCAGATACCTCGGCATGAAAATGGCCGAGTACCGCTATTTCGACGCCGACACCCGCGGCTTAGATTTCAACGGGATGCTGACCGATCTGTCATCCGCAAAACCCGGCGACGTGGTGCTGCTGCACGGCTGCTGCCACAACCCGACGGGCGCGAACCTGACAAGCCAGCAATGGCAGGAGGTGGCCGATCTGTTGCTCTCCAAACAGCTGATCCCCTTTGTCGACATTGCCTATCAGGGCTTTGGCGACGGGTTGGAGGCAGATGCCTGGGGCGTGCGCCATCTGGCGAAGACCCAGCCGGAAATGCTGATCGGGGCGAGCTGTTCGAAGAATTTCGGCGTCTACCGGGACCGGGTCGGCATCCTGATGGCCGTGGCCCAGGATGCCGCAAAGACCGCGCTGAACCAGAAGACGCTGGCATTTTTGAACAGGCAGAACTTCTCCTTCCCGCCGGACCATGGCGCGCGGGTGGTCACGATGATCCTCTCGGACCCCGTGCTGAAGGCCGATTGGGCGGCAGAGCTTGAGGAAGTGCGTGCCGGCATGCTGAAACTGCGCCAGAAGCTCAGCCAACAACTGCGGTTCCGCGCCAAGTCAGACCGGTTCGGCTTTCTGGCAGAGCATCGCGGCATGTTCTCCCGCCTTGGGGCCAGCCCGGAGCAGGTGGAGGCCATGCGCAAGAACCACGGCATCTATATGGTGGGTGACAGCCGCATGAATATCGCGGGCCTGAACGAGGCCTCAATCCCCGTGCTGGTCGATGCGGTCATCGAGGCCGGCATCTAGATCACGAAGCGTTCGCCGTTGCATTTCGGGCAACGGCCAGTCTTGCGGCCCATGCATCCGGTGCAATTGATGAATTTTGGCATCCCGTTGAGATCCTTGCCGCTCATCACCTTGCCGCGCCCGGCGCAGATGCGACAGGGCGCAAGGCCACTGCCATGGCACCGATGGCACTGACGCTTCACCTCAGGGGTCTTCGTGCGTTTGCGCGTGTGCATATTCATGTCAAACTCCGGCCCCACCTGTGGTCTGCGTGATGCTGAAAAGCAGAATAGGCATAGGAATATGAAAATTTTGGGGCAAAAGTGGCCTTTTCTCACGGTTCCGTGATCTCCGCGGCCGCAATTCGCCCACTTGCCAAGCATCAGCGATTGGCATACTGCGCGGGCTCGCACCAAGTTCTCCGCCACCTTGTCAAAACGGAAACCCTGATCATGACCCGTCTTCTTCCCGGCATCCTTGCCATGGCCACCATTGTGGTTGCCTCAAACATCCTTGTGCAATTCCTGCTGGGCAACTGGTTGACCTGGGGCGCGTTCACCTACCCGATTGCCTTTCTGGTCACCGATATCATGAACCGGGTCTACGGGGTCGCGGCGGCCCGCAAGGTCGTGCTGGCAGGGTTTGTTGTGGGCATCATTTGCTCGCTTATCGGGTCGCAAGTCATGCTGGAGTTTGGGCCTGCCGTGCCGCTACGCATTGCTGTTGCCTCGGCGCTGGCATTCCTGACGGCGCAGATGCTTGATGTTTCGATCTTTGACCGGCTGCGGTCCGGCAAGTGGTGGACCGCGCCGCTGGCATCAACGCTGGTGGGCTCCGCCGTTGACACGGCGCTCTTTTTCACCATCGCCTTTTCGGCCTCGGTCACGTTCTTCGGCCCCGGCGCCGACGCCGCGATCAACTGGTCATGGGAGGCCGTGCCGCTTCTGGGATCAGGCCCTGTTGCGCCGCTTTGGGTGTCACTGGCTGTGGCTGATTGGGGGGTCAAATTAGCAATCGCGCTGCTGGCGCTTATCCCCTTCCGCATCATCGTCAGCAAGTTTTCGCAGACTCCGGCCTAAAAACTTCTTGAGTTCTATACAAGATGTGCCACCATCACTGGCAACAGCAACCAGAGAAAGGAGGTGTCCATGTCTAGAGTGATATTGGAGCGAGGTGTCAAGCAAGGTGCGGAGGTGCGCTTTTAGGGGCAGTCCCCTGAACCACACCGAGGTATCAGGTCAATCCACTTGACCCCACCTCCATCAGATCTCGGAAGGGTCGCTGCGCTGTCAGCGGCCCTTTCTCTTTGTCAACGACCCTCCTACGGTAGGTGCCATGATCCGCGTCAACGACACCATCACCATCGAGGACTGGGAGCTGAGCGAGCAGTTCACCCGCGCCTCCGGCCCCGGCGGGCAAAACGTCAACAAGGTCTCCACCGCCGTCGAGCTACGGTTCGAGGCGGAGCGGTCGCCCAACCTGCCCGGTCCGGTCAAAGCTCGGCTGAAACGGCTGGCCGGCCGACGTTGGACGAATGAGGGCGCGTTGATTATTCAGGTGCAGGAAACCCGCAGTCAGGCCCGAAATCGCGAGATTGCAGAGACGCGGCTGAAAGAGCTGATCCTGAAGGCCTGCGAAAGACCAAAACGGCGGATCCCGACACGGCCTACGCTTGGGTCGAAAAAACGCAGGCTCGCCAGCAAGAAGCAACGGGGCGAGGTCAAGACCATGCGCGGAAAAGTAGCCTATGACGACTGACCTTCTGGCGCGCCGCACAGCGTTGCTTGGCCCCAATGTGCCGACCTTCTACGATGATCCGGTCCATATCCTACGCGGCGAAGGCGTCTGGCTTTGGGATGCGGAGGGGCGCAAATATCTCGACTGCTACAATAACGTGCCGCATGTCGGCCATTGCCACCCGCATGTGGTCGACGCCATCGCGCGGCAGGCGGCCACGCTCAACACTCATACCCGTTACCTGCATGACGCGATCCTGGACTATGGCGACCGGCTGACGGCGACCCTGTCTCACGATCTGGATCAGTTGATCATGGTTTGCACCGGGTCGGAGGCCAATGACATCGCGCTGCGCATGGCACAGGCGGTAACCGGCAAGACCGGCTTCATCGCGACCGACAACACCTATCACGGCAACACGATGGCGGTCTCGCAGCTTTCTACCCGGAGGCCGCCCATAGGCGGGTACCCGGACCATATCAAACTGGTGCCAGCACCCAATTCGGTCGACCCGGTCGGTGGCTCGCAGGTGGATCAACCCGACGCGTTTGCCCGCAACGTCGCCCGCGCCATTACCGAGCTTGAGGCCAGCGGGCATGGCTTTGCCGGGCTGATGCTATGCCCCAGTTTTGCAAATGAAGGCTTTCCCGCGATCTCGCCGGGTTTTCTGGACCCGACCGTCGTTGCGGTCCGGTCTGCGGGCGGGCTGATCCTGTGCGACGAGGTGCAGCCCGGTTTCGGGCGGCTCGGGTCAGCGTTTTGGGGCCATGATTGGCTTGGTTTCGCGCCCGATGTTGTCACCATCGGCAAGCCCATGGCCAACGGACACCCCTGCGCCGCGACCATCGCGCGCCCTGATATTATGGCCGCCTTCCGCACCGCCTTTGGCTATTTCAACACATTCGGCGGCAACCCGGTCAGCTGCGCCGCCGCTGCCGCGACACTGGATGTGATGGAGCAGGAAGACCTGCAAGCCAACGCCCATGAGGTCGGCGCATACGCGCTGGACCGGCTGCGCCTGATCGAGCATCCATTGAAGGTGGAGGCACGTGGTCAGGGCCTGTTTTTCGGGATCGAGTTCGCGCATGAAGACGGCACCCCCGCCAGCGATTTTGCCGCCGTGATCACGGAGGGCATGCGGCGGGAAGGTGTGTTGATGAACCGCATCGGGCGTCACGGCAACACGCTGAAGATGCGCCCGCCCATGCCGTTTGCCTGCGAGCACGCCGATCTTGCCATCGACACGCTGGAACACGTGCTCGAAACGCTGCCCCATGGCTGACCTGAGCGCGCAGGCAATCGAGGCGGCTGCGTTTTGGGGTGGGCTGGCCATGCTGCCGCGTCTTATCGGCGCGCGGGAGAACGCAGTATTCGAGGTCACACTAAATGCGGGCCCTCGCGCCGCGCTGCGGCTGCACCGGCAGGGCTATCAGACCCAACGCGCGATTGAGGCGGAACTGCTCTGGACCGAGGCGCTGGCCAATGACGGATTCCCTTGCCCCCGACCATTAAGGTCTGAGGTTGACCGTCTGGTGGAAATGCTGCCAACCGGGCAGGCCGTGTCGCTGGTCTCATGGATAGATGCAGCCCCGATCGGCGCCGGCGATACCCCGCTTGACGGCACAGTTTCTGAGCAGGTCAGCCTCTACGAAAAGCTGGGCGCGCTGACCGCCCGGCTACATGAAACGACCGACAGGCTGGCAATTGATACGCTTAACCGCCCCCATTGGGATCTGGAGGGATTGCTGGGCGAGGCTCCGCTTTGGGGCCGGTTCTGGGAGAATCCCGCCCTGGTACCCGCTGAGGTAGATTTGCTGCAGCAGGCGCGCAGAAATGCTGCGCAGCAATTAAGGAATATCAATAACTTAGATATCGGCCTGATCCATGCGGACCTGATCCGAGAAAACGTATTGACGAACGCTGATGGCATGCATCTCATCGATTTTGATGATAGCGGCCATGGCTACAGGCTTTATGATCTTGGCGCTGCTTTGATCCAGTATGTCGGTAGCGACCGGATTGAGACGCTTACGAGAGCCATCTGCGACGGCTACGGCTGTTCTTCCGACCTCATGCCGCTTTTCATCATGCTGCGGGGATTGGCTTCCTGCGGTTGGGTGATCCCCCGGCTGCCGCCTGATGATCGCCGGCAACGCATCTACGCAGAGCGTGCGCTAATCTGCACAAGACGCTATCTGGAATACGTCGGCTAGCGCCCACCCCATCAGGCACATCTTGGCATGACTGGAGTTGGAGTTCCGCCGGTTTGACGGACATTTTTTGCTTGATGACGCAGAGTGTTTTACATGCCGCGAACGAGGAACCTGTACGCCGCGGAATTTGGAAAAAAATTGGATGCGCTGGCGCGACCTGGGCGCAATGTGGAATACCTGACGCGAGATGCTCTGCTACCCAACCTTCTGCCGCGGAGCGCAACAGTTTTTCGTCTTTTCTCAGTATGGCGGGTTGTTGTCGTCGTCTGAGTTTGCCAGCGTGATGTCTGACGTCAGCACCCCTGGGACAGATTTGAGGATTTGAATGACGGAGGATCCCTGGTTCATCTTATCGATTAGAAGATCGAGATGCAGAAAAAATCGCGGAAATCCAAAAACGCCGCCGCGAAGGTATCGCTGAAAGCCTCTACTACAGTTGGTCCAACGAACTCCTTGAAGCTGGTGGGCGCCGGTTATCGGGTGACACGGCGCGGCAGGCCGCATCGCCTGAGGTAAGTGATTTGCGTTCTGAGTCCTTGGCTCTGAAACATTGCGGTGCCGACCTCACGCTTGAGAACCGTCTGCTCCGAAAAAGCATGACCGGAAGTGGGGGATACGAGGAATGAGATCTCCTGCTTCGGAGAAACTGGAGATCATCTCTCCGATTGAGGGTTCGCATTTGCCGATCAAACAGACCCGCTACATGTTGGGCATCTCACGCACGACATTTTATCGATGGTACGATCGATACGTCGACGGCGTGTTCGATGCGCTGGCCGATGAATCGCCGCGTCCGAAGTCGGTCTGGAATCGGATTCCCGATGGAAGACGCGATGATCTGATTGAGTTCGCACTCGGACACGAGGCGCTGTCGACACAGGAACTGGCGGTCAAATACACCGATGAGAAAAGGTATTTTGTCTCTGAATGTCCGCCTTCATATAAAATGAGACCTCAGTGGCACCCCCAAGGAAGGCCTGTGGTGCCGCTGAAGGGACTCGAACCCCCGACCCCATCATTACGAATGACGTGCTCTACCATCTGAGCTACAGCGGCATCAGGCGCGGTCTCTAGCACCATCGCTTTGGAGGCGAAAGAGTGTTTTTGACGCAAAAAGCCCCACCGGACAAAATTAGCCTGGCTTCAGGTTTTTGCCTCAACCGTCGCGTCCGCGGGCGCAGCTTCCGCTTCTACGACGCCCGCGGCTGCCTGTACAGTGTCAGCCTGTTCAGACCCATCCGCATCTGTAGGCTGCGCCTCTGTCATATCAGCATCGCTCTTATCCTCGATGGCGCCGACGATCAAAGGCAGCATTTCCGCGCCGGAAATAGCCGGTGCATCGCTGTGCGCGGGCACGCGCCAGCTTAGCGTGTCAAAACTTTTGCAGTTGGAGCAAACCGGCTCCCACGTTCCATGCACTTGCTGGCAGTTGTCGCACACCCATTGCGGGCCACGTGGCGCGACCAGCGCTTTGGCCAGCCATCCACGGACCACGGCGTCGTCGTCACCCGTGCCGCGCGCAATGGCGGCCATGATGGTCAGCACACGCGCTGTCGGGTCGCGATCCAGCAGATCGCCCAACGCCCGCTTGGCCGCGGGGAAATCTTCGGCGGCAATGTTCAGCTCGGCCATCAACATCTTCGTCTCGTCGTGGTCCTTCGTGGATTTGACCAGGGACTGGAAACGCTTGATCCGAGCTTGCGGGGTCTCGTCGGCCGCGATCTCAGCGAATGTGGCGGCCAGCTCCGGGTGGGGTTGAACGTCCCACGCTTTCTTCAAAACACGGCCTGCATAGCGGCCCTTGCCTTGCGCGATATATCCGCGTGCAGCCATGATCGCCGCTGGGATCAGGTCTGGAGACAGGCGATTGGCCTCGATGGCGGCTTCACGCGCCTCAATGGTGTTGCCTTCGGCGACGACCTCCTTCGCTTCAGATACCGCCAGAACCGCATCGCGGCGCTTATGAACGTCACGCGGCAATGCGCCGTATTTCAGCTTGGCGTTCAACGTCTTGCGCGCGCCTGCCCAGTCTTGGTTACCGGCTTGCAGCTTCAGAAGGACGTCTTGTGTTTCCTCGTGCTTGGGCTTCAGGGCAAAGGCTTTCTCCGCCAGTTTCAGGGCGGTATCGGTGTCGCCTTCGGCCAACTTCTGCTTCATGATGCCGCGTACGCCGACAAACCGGGTCCGCTCGTCGGTCAGCAGATTTTTGTAGACCTCCTGCGCCTTGCGCGTGTCGCCGGTCTGCTCCGCCGCTTGGGCCGCGATCAGGTTCGTCAGCTCCGGCCGTTTCAGGTATTTCTCGGCCCGTGCGGCCTTGGCCATCGCCGTGTGCCCCTCGCCCGAGGCCAGCGCCGTCAGCCCGTCTGCCAGCGCTTCGAAACCTTTGCGCTCTCGCGAACGGTCGAAATAGCGCGAGATGGCTGTTTCATCGCCGTTCAGGAACCGGAAGATCGCCACCAGTAGGCTCAGCACCTTCAACGCGACCCAGAAAATCGCCAGCAAAGCGATCAGACCCACCAAAGCGACAAGCGGCGTTAGTGTCCTTTCTGTGTTGGCGATGGAGATACGGACATCACCGCTTGTTTCGAGCAATTGGATCACGCCAAAGGTGACGCCGATAACAACAAGGACGAAAACCAGAATTTTCAGCAGGGACCAAACCATATCAAACTATCCTAATTCTCGTTGAGCGCGTCGGCGACGGCTTCATATCCATTGACGGCGCCGATACGCGCCTCGGTCATGGCCCGCCAATCGGCAAAGGCCTCCTGCGCTGTTTCAGGCAGCGCCTCGATCTCTTGCAGTGCGGCGGCGTAGTCTTCGGCCTTCACGGCGGCTTCTGCACGCGACAGGACCGCGTCGGCGTCATCGCCATCTTGCGGCGTCAAAGAGCGTGCGCGCAACTGATCCTTCAAGAACAGCTGGAACCGGCTTTGTGTGTCGTCGCCCGTTTCCTCCCGGATAGCAACGGCCAGTGCGGCGCGTGCGGCATCAGGGTAGCTGTCACGCAATTCTGCGGATGTTGGCGCGCCGGTATCGGCCACGTTCTGCAACGCCTGTGGGATCTCGGTCGCCCCTGAGATGATGGGAAGCGCCTCCACAAAAGGCGCACCGCTGGTCAGCGCCAGCCGCACTTCCTGCATAGCACCCCGCGCTTTCACCCGTGCTTCGGCCTCCTCAGCGGAGCGTTCCTGGGCAGCAGCCTCCGCAAGGCGCGCCTCGGCTTCATCGGTCAGGCCCTCTACCTGCGATTGCAGCGCCGCCAACGCATCGCGTTGCGTGTTGAGCAGGATTTGGACGTCATCGGGCAGCTTAGTTGTGCCATCCCCTTGCGTGAGGCTATCAAGCCGCGCCGCCAATGCCGCAAGCCCTTCGGTCTGCTGGGCGATATCAGCCGCTAATGGCTCTGTCGCAGCGCCTATTTGAGGGGGCAATTCGTCGAGACCCGCCTGCAGGGCGGAAATCTGGTCCGTTTGATCCGCAATAGTACTTTCCTGATCCGCGACGGCCGTCTCAAGCGCTCTAAGTGCGCTGTCATCGCGTTCCTGCCAGCCTTGCGGGAAGAAATACATCGCCAGCGCAAAACCTATCCCGCCCGCAATGAGACCACCAAGGATTGAGCCAAAAAGCCCCCCGCCAGACGGCTGCGGTGCAGACTGTGCGGCAACAGGAGCCGCATGAGCCTCTTTCGGGGTCTCAGGTTCGGGGTCATGCGAAGCAGACGCCGCACCCTCTTTCTGATCGCTGGCCGTGTCGGCTGCTGCGCTCATCACATCATCAGCGGCTGCAACATCCTCGGAAGTTTCAACAAGCACCGGATCGGCTGACGGTGTGATCGCAGGCACGGAGGAGCTGTCATAGTCGCTATCCTCAGGCACAGTTTCGCGAGGGACGGTATCGGTGGCATCCGCGCCATAGCCTCCCATAAGAGGCTGGGCAGGGTCCTCGTTTTCTGAGAGGATCTCGGCGTCGGTCACCTCATCCTTGGGTTTTGACCCACCGGCACTCTTGCCCGAAGGCTTTCTGGGGGATTTTGCCAAATTACGCTTCCTTCACACTACCCACCGCGAGTCGGAAGTCCCGCGCAGGCGTTAGCATAGACCGGATATTCCGGCGGCCTCAAGCTGGTCAATGAGCGACAAGGTCGCGCATCAGGGTCAGCACCGACTTGCTGCTTGGACTTTTGCAAACTCGCAGCGATGCGAAGCGTTCCAAAACCAATTGGTCAGCGACGGCAGCACTGAGACAGATCGCATGGAGTTGCGCCCGGCAGCTTTGCGCCATACCTGCCTGAAACAGGGCGGCACTGCGCGGGGAAAACAGCGGAACAATCATCGGTTTCGGTTTGGCCATCGCGTCAAGCACCGCCTGCGACAGCGGCAGCGCTTTCTGGGTATAGACTATCTGCCTGGTGACCGCTCCCTCCAGCTGCCCCGCCACATGTGCGCCGCTGGGATGCAACAGCCGCTTGCCGGGCGCCTCGGTGGCGATCAAGCGCGACAAGGCGACCAGATCGCCACCAGCGCTGGATGCCGTCAGGCCAATGGCACGCGCGGCCTCTGCCGTGCGGTCACCCACGCAAAAGGCATGCAGGTGCAGCGGTCCGCCAAGCTTTGCATAGGCGGCCACCCCGTTCTGCGATGTGAAAACCAGCGCCTCAAACCCTGCCGTATCAAGATTGGCGGGTAAAACCTGCATCTCCAGCAGCGGGCTGATGATGGTCTCCACCGCGTCCCCGAAGGCATGGCGCAGCTCAACAGCAAAACGCGTTGCCTGCGTCTGTGGACGGGTCAGCAGAACGTGCATAGGCAACCGGTGAGCATTGTAGGAACCATGGGGAGGTGTTACCTGCCCCACAATTGCCGCGCAACAACGGAGCATTATTTGCGCCACGCCCCTGCCTCCCCGCTGATCGTGCTTGGCATCGAAAGCAGCTGCGACGACACCGCCGCCGCCGTGCTGCGCGACACGGGCGACGGCCCTGCGGACATTCTGAGCAATCAGGTTTACGGCCAGACCGACCTTCATGCGGCCTTCGGCGGCGTCGTGCCTGAGATTGCCGCGCGCGCGCATGCAGAAAAGCTTGACGTCATGGTGGAGGCCGCCCTGTCCGAGGCCCGCGTTGCGATCCAGGACATAGACGCCATTGCGGTCACCGCAGGGCCGGGACTGATCGGTGGCGTCATGTCGGGGGTCATGTGCGCCAAGGGCCTGGCCGCCGGGTCCGGCAAACCCCTGATAGGTGTCAACCATCTGGCAGGCCACGCCCTGACGCCGCGCCTGACGGACGGGCTGGCATTCCCCTACCTCATGCTGCTGGTATCGGGCGGGCATTGCCAGTTTCTGGTGGTCCGCAGCGCCACCCGGTTCGAGCGGTTGGGCGGCACCATCGACGACGCCCCCGGCGAGGCGTTTGACAAAACGGCCAAACTTCTGGGGCTGTCGCAACCTGGCGGTCCCGCCATTGAAAAGGCGGCGATCCAAGGGGACCCCACGCGTTTTGCGCTACCACGCCCCCTGCTTGACCGACCCGGATGCGACATGTCTTTTTCTGGCCTGAAAACCGCCGTTCTGCGCGCCCGCGACGCGCTGATTGACCGGCAAGGAGGGCTGACCCGGCAAGACCAGAGCGATCTGGCAGCCGGGTTTCAAGCTGCCGTGACCGATGTGCTGGCGGTCAAAACCCGGCGCGCCTTGCAGCTGGCAGAGGTTCCGGCCTTCGCCGTCGCGGGCGGGGTCGCGGCAAACAGCGCGATCCGGCAGGCCCTGCGGCGCGAGGCCGACGAAGCAGGCGCAAGTTTCGCCGCCCCACCTCTGGCGCTCTGCACCGACAATGCCGCGATGATTGCCTGGGTCGGAATCGAGCGGTTTCGCCTCGGGCTGCTTGACGATCTGACGCTCGCCGCACGACCGCGCTGGCCTCTTGACCCGGATGCCAGACCAATGCTGGGATCGGGCAAGAAAGGGGCCAAGGCATGAGCCGGATCATCATTGCGGGTGCAGGCGCTTTCGGCACGGCACTCGCGCTTGCAATCGAGCAGCCCGTGACGCTGACAGGGCGCAACATGGCGGCAATCGCCCAAACCCGACAATCGCCGCGCCTGCCCGGCGTCACGCTGCCGGACCGAATTACGATTGCGTCTGATCCCGCGATCACGGGCCAGGACATCTTGCTGCTCTCCATTCCAATGCAAACCATGGGCAGCTATCTTGACGCACAGCAAGGCACGCCCAACGCCGCCATCGCGTGCTGCAAGGGCATTGAGCTTTCGACCGGCAGAGGGCCAACATCGGTGATCGCTGAACGGCTGAGCTGTCCCGTTGCGGTCCTGACCGGCCCGAGCTTTGCCAGCGACATCGCGCAAGGCAAGCCAACGGCGCTGACGCTGGCCTGTGCGGACACGGACATGGGAAAGCTGCTTCAACAGCGGCTCGCCTCGGATACACTGCGTCTCTACCTCTCCGACGACCCCACGGGGGCGGAGCTGGGGGGCGCGCTCAAAAATGTCATCGCGATTGCCTGCGGCATCTGCATGGGTGCGGGGCTGGGCGAAAGTGCCCGCGCCGCCCTGATGACCCGCGGCATGGCGGAGACGCACCGGCTTGCGCTGAAACAGGGCGCCCGCGCGGAGACGCTTGCCGGTTTGGCGGGATTCGGCGATCTGGCCCTGACCTGCACATCTGACCAGTCGCGCAATTACAGCTTCGGCTACGCCCTTGGGGCCGGAACGCAGCCCGATAGCGGCAAAACCGTCGAAGGGCGGGCAACGGCTGCCGCGACACTAAAACTCGCGCAGCAGCATGGCATTGACATGCCAATTACCGAGGCCGTCGCCCGACTGACCGCTGACGAAATCACCCTGGCGCAGGCTTTGACAACGCTTCTCAGCCGTCCGCTAACGTCGGAATAGGCGCCCGCCACCAAGGAGATATCTATGGCATACTGGCTCTTCAAATCTGAAACCGCCACCTGGTCCTGGGATCAGCAAGTCGCCAAGGGTCCCAACGGGGAGGAATGGGACGGCGTGCGCAATTATCAGGCGCGCAACTTCATGCGGCAGATGGCCGTGGGGGATCTTGGGTTCTTCTACCACTCCCAAAAAGACCGGGAGGTCGTGGGCATAGTCGAGGTGATCGCCGAGGCGCATCCTGACAGCACAACTGATGACGAAAGGTGGGACTGCGTCGATATCAAGGCCGTAAAGCCACTGCCACAACCCGTCCATCTGGACGCCATCAAGGCAGAGCCCAAGCTGGCGGATATGGTTCTGGTGAAAAACTCCCGACTGTCGGTGCAGCCGGTCACGCCGGAGGAATGGGCGCGTATCTGCAAGATGGGTGGCCTCTGACCCACTTTTTTGCCGTCAAACAAGATAAAAGGGGCCCCGAAAATATCGGAACCCCTTTCGATACCCCACGTGCTTTGGCCTCACACCGCGCAGATTGTGACAATCAGCCTATCCGAAAACGTCGCTGCCACAAAGCGGTTTGCGCGTGGTATTAAAGTCAAATTGCCTACAAATTCCGGCTGAGCTCGCGCGTGGCTACTTGCCGGACTGCAACCATATCAGCCGTAGACGGCCTCTTTGTTGAAATGCTTGGTCAGCATGTAATAAATCACGGCGCGGTATTTGTTCCGCTCTGATCTGCCATATGTCTCGATAACGGAGTTGATGGCTTCCATCAGCGCCGGCCCGTCTGACAGGCCCAGCTTTTTAATCAGAAAGTTGTTCTTCACGGTCTCAAGCTCATCCGGCTGGCTGCCTGCCACTGTGGACGCATCCGCGTTGTAGATCGCCGGACCGCAGCCGATGGTCACCTTGGTCAGCAGGTCCATATCGGGGGTCATGCCGCATTTGTTTTTCAGGTCTTCCGCGTAAATTGCGATCAGGTCTTCTCTCTTGCCCATTCGAGCTCTCCCTCTTGTCTTACCACCATATTTAGGCGGAGCATTGTTCGCCGAACGCTATATTCAGCAGATAAAGCATGACTGCTTCCGCGGCCATTTAATAGTTAATTTCTCTGCGTTCAAAAGAAAAATCCGCACGAGTAGCCGTAAAGAGAGGGAAACCGCCACCAGCCATAGATCTTAGGTTGTGGATAATGCCAGTCCTTCTGGTCTGTTCGTATCGTTCATGGTCCTGAGAATTCGATACTTGCGGGAGCCTAACTGCAGGTCCCCCAGCCGCGTGATTGCAGGTGAAAATGGTCTGCATGCAGCCGATTGAAATCAGGGCCCAGGACGGTTTCAAACCATGTGCACGCGCTGTCACGCACGGCCGTCCAGAATTCCCGCTCCTGCGTCCAGCTTTGCAGCAGGCTCAACTGGCGTCCATCCGACAGGACAACCCCTGACACGTCCAAAGCCTCAGCCGTTGCATGCAGGCTCATCCGCGAGGTCGAACCACGGATCGGGCGGCAGCTATAGCTTGAGAAGTGGTTGATCTGCGTGATCTCAGCAGCCAGATGCCGGCGCGCGGCGGGCTGCAACCCGTGCTGTTCCCACATGGCGGCGCGCAAGGCGACGGCGCAGGTGGTCTCCACCGTTGCCAATTGCGCCCGCCCGACCGCAGAAAGCGCCACCCGGTCGCGGATGAAGCATTGTGGGCTGTGTTCCAGATCGGGCTGGCGGACAAACCGCGCGCCACCCTCCCCCAGTACCGCCGTGCAAAGCGCCTCGTTATCTGCGGCCATGTCCAGCTTGAGACCCGTCAGCCAGGTGACCGGGTCCTCGATATACAGGCGCTTGGTAGGGTTCCATTCCCGCGCCAAAGGCGTCTGGGGATGGACGAGAAGCTGCCAAATGCAAAACGCCACCCCGCATGCAAACAGGGTGGCGCTGAACAGTCTGGCGAGGCCACGCATATTGGCCGTAGCCTAGTAGCGGTAATGCTCGGGCTTGAAAGGGCCATCGGGCGACACGCCGATATAGTCGGCCTGCGCCTTGTCGAGCTTGGTCAACTTCACGCCGATCCGGTCCAGATGCAGCCGGGCGACCTTCTCGTCGAGATGCTTGGGCAGAATATAAACCTCGTTCTGATAGGCGTCGTTGTTGTTCCACAGCTCCATCTGCGCCAGCACTTGGTTGGTGAAGGAGGCCGACATCACGAATGATGGGTGGCCCGTCGCGTTGCCGAGGTTCAGCAAACGACCTTCGGACAGCAGGATCAACCGGTTACCGCTCGGCATCTCGATCATATCCACCTGGTCCTTGATGTTGGTCCATTTGTGGTTCTTGAGCGCTGCCACCTGAATTTCATTGTCGAAATGGCCGATATTCCCAACGATCGCCATGTCCTTCATCTCGCGCATATGCTCGATGCGGATGACATCCTTGTTGCCCGTGGTGGTTATGAAAACGTCAGCCGAGGACAGCACGTCTTCCAACAGAACGACCTCGAACCCGTCCATCGCTGCCTGCAGCGCGCAGATCGGATCGACCTCGGTCACTTTGACGCGCGCACCAGCGCCAGCAAGCGACGCGGCTGAGCCTTTGCCCACGTCGCCGTAGCCCATCACGACCGCGACCTTGCCAGCCATCATCGTATCAGTGGCGCGGCGGATGCCGTCTACGAGCGATTCCTTGCAGCCGTATTTGTTGTCAAATTTTGACTTGGTGACGCTGTCATTCACGTTGATAGCAGGGAAAGGCAGCTCGCCTTTTTTATGCAGATCATAGAGACGGTGGACACCCGTCGTGGTCTCCTCCGACACACCTTTGATCTGGTCGCGCATCTTGCTGAACCAGCCGGGGCTAGCGGCCATGCGCTTCTTGATTTGGGCCTGAATGACCTCTTCCTCTTCGGAGGTGGGCACACCAAATTCCTCGCCCCCCTCAATCCGCGCGCCCAGCAAGATGTACAACGTGGCGTCGCCGCCATCGTCCAGGATCAGGTTCGGGCCGTCTTCGAAAAGGAACGACTTGTCGAGGTAATCCCAATGCTCTTCCAGCGTCTGGCCTTTAACGGCGAAAACCGGTGTGCCGCCCGCAGCGATCGCCGCCGCCGCATGGTCCTGCGTCGAGAAAATGTTGCATGAGGCCCAGCGTACGTCCGCGCCCAAGGCGACCAGCGTTTCGATCAGAACGGCGGTCTGAATAGTCATATGCAGCGAACCCACGATCCGGGCACCAGCCAAAGGTTTCTTGTCGCCATATTCCTCGCGCAGGGTCATCAGCCCCGGCATTTCGGTCTCGGCGATATCCAGTTCCTTGCGGCCGAATGCAGCAAGTTCAATGTCTTTTACAATATAGTTCTTAGCCATCGTGCGTGTCCTTACTTGAGGTTGCCCCGCGCCTATCAGGTTCGCCGCACGATCTCAATACGGCATAGCGACCGAAGGTTGTTCGACTAGGCTCGCTTATTTTGCAGATGACAAATCCCCCTTCATCAATTCCGGGCCACCCTCTAGAAACACGGATGCGCGCATAAGAACCACTCACTACAACAGGCAGGACGACGATATGGCAAAACAACCACGGGCTTGGCAGCGGATGCTGTCGGGGCGCAGGCTGGACCTTCTCGACCCGACACCGGTTGACATCGAGATTGAGGATATTGCCCATGGTCTGGCTTTCGTAGCCCGCTGGAACGGCCAGACCATTGGCGATTTCGCCTATTCCGTGGCTGAACATTCCATTCTCGTGGAGCGGCTGTTTTCAAAGACGAACCCAAAAGCGCCAGTGAAATGGCAGCTGGCCGCGCTGCTGCATGACGCACCGGAATATGTGATCGGTGACATGATTTCGCCGGTCAAAGCCGCTGTGGGGCCGGGCTATGCCGCGCTGGATGATCGGTTGACGGCGGCTATTCACCTGCGTTTTGGGCTGCCTGCTGCAATACCTGCCGCAATCAAGAAACAGATCAAAAAGGCCGACAAAATCTCCGCCTGGTTGGAGGCCACCCAGATCGCAGGTTTCTCCATCGAGGAGGCGAACCGGTTTTTCGGCCCGCCGGACGACGTTGCGGCCCTGCCTACAGAGCTGACCCCAAGACCGCCGATGGAGGTTAAAGCCGATTTTATTGCACGGTTCGAGGAACTTTGCCCATGAAAATTCGGAAAGCCCGTCTCGACGACGTATTGCAGCTGGCCTACATCCTGAACCAGGTAATCAGAATTGGCGGCACCACCGCCTATCAGGAGCCGCGCTCCCCCGACTATTTCAACAGATTCTTTGACAAAGGCCCGAAGGTCTTCCTGCATGTCGCAGAAGCCGACCAGCTGGTGGGCATGCAATGGGTCACGCCGCTTGATGCGTCACAGGCCCATGATGCGTCACAGGCCCGTATCGGCAGCATCGCCACTTTCGCGCGGCCCGGCATCACGCAAAGGGGCATCGGCAGTGCGTTGTTCAAGGTCACGCGCGACGCGTCCCAGACCGCTGGTTTCCAGACGCTGTCCGCAATCATACGCGCCGACAACACGGGCGGGCTGGCCTATTACGAAAAGATGGGCTTCCGTGATCACCTGCTGGACCGGGCGGTACCGCTGAGCGATGGCACACTGGTAGATCGCATCACCAAACGCCTGATGCTCTGACGGCCTTCTGAACGCGGGATATGACGTCAGAGTTTCCCGCAAGGTGCTCCCGCGCGTGTGGGACCTTCGATCGCGCTAACCCGTTCCCATCCGCGGAATGCCCCGTTCACGAAGACGAGTTGCGTGCCATCAGCCCAGACGACAAACTGACCACCTTCCGCGCAAGGGCCGACCGCAACCTCCCGCGCGGCCAGAACTTTGCGCATCGCAGGTACCGTCGAATGCTGAGTACGCCCGAAATCAATGCGCTGCGGACGGTCCAACAATTGGATGCCGCTTGCATCAGTCGCAAAGGGGATGGGCGGACCTAAAGCCTCCGCCTCGTCAGGCCGCGGGGCGGGAGCGCATGCCATCAAGGACGCGGCAACAAGAAGCAACGGAATGGTAGGCTTCATCCTGCGCAGCTACCGGGGGCTGCGCTTGGCAAGGATGCGTTGCAGGGTCCGGCGGTGCATGCTCAGCCGTCGCGCCGTTTCCGAGACATTGCGATCACACAGCTCATAGACCCGCTGGATATGTTCCCACCTCACGCGATCCGCGCTCATCGGGTTTTCGGGCGGGGGCGGCAAAGCATCGGCAGAGGCCAGCAACGCGTTTGTCACGTCATTCGCGTCGGCCGGTTTCGACAAGTAATCCGTGGCCCCGATCTTCACCGCAGCAACCGCCGTTGCAATCGCGCCGTAACCCGTCAGCACAACGATGCGGGCGTCAGGGCGTCGCTCGCGCAACACCTCGACCACGTCCAAGCCATTGCCGTCCTCAAGCCGCAAATCTACCACCGCATAAGCAGGGGGACGGGCCGTCGCCACAGCCTTGCCAGCCGCCACCGATCCGACCGCTTCGGGCTCGAACCCACGCTTCTCCATCGCGCGCGCCAGTCGCTTCAGGAACGGCTCGTCATCATCGACCAACAGCAAGGAGCGGTCATCGCCTATGTCACTCAAGGCCGTGGCCATTACGTTTCTCCTTCCAACATTGGGGCGGTTCGGCCCTATTCGTTGTGGAACGTAGCCCGGCGGCCGCTGGCGTCCAATCACACCCCGTTTTCTGATTTTAGATCAGGAGGTTGCCTCAGCATAGCAGGCCACGGTTTCGGCCATCTCATCCGGCAGCGCGTCGCGGCGGAAAAAGTCAACAAACCCGTGCTCAGGCAGAACGAGGTAGGTGAAGGTCGAGTGGTCCACCAGGTAGTCCTCCCCGCCGCCGGCCTGCCGCCGGTAGAAGGTGCGGTAGGCCTGACTTGCCGCTTTCACCTGCTCGGCCGATCCGGTCAGCCCGATCATTTTCGGGTGCATGACGTCTGCAAACTCCGCCACAACCTCCGGCGTGTCCCGCTCAGGATCAACGGTGATGAAAACGGGTGTCGCAGAGATGCCTTTCTCCTCCAGCACGTCAACAGCTTCCGCATTGCGGGCCGCGTCAAGCGGGCAAACGTCGGGGCAGAACGTATAGCCGAAATAGATCAACGTCGGCTCCGTGATGACGTCCTGGTCGGTCACTTCCGCACCGCTGCTTCCCGATACCAAGGTGAACGGCCCGCCGATATCGCCGCCCGCCACACTGCTTTCGCTGCATTGAGCAAATTGGTCAGATGCCTGGGAGCCGGAAATATACGGGTAGACAAGCGGCACGGCGATCATCAACCCAAGGGCCACTGCCGCGATCCAGAGATAGAACTTGTTCATCGGATGGTCCTTTGATGCGTAAGTTGTCGCGTTGATCCCCTACCTAGGCTCAAGTATCAATCAACCAATATGACACTGTCCATAAAAATTCAGCTATGACCGACGCGGCCGGCGGCTTTGTTCTTGCAAGCCAGCGGGCTGGCACTGTCCGACTGCGAACGCTGATCATTTTGCGGTGGCTCGCTATTCTCGGGCAAGGCGGGGCCGTCTTCGTCGCTGATCAGCTGCTGCTTCTCGATATCCCGGTCGGTCTGTGCATGTTGGCCATCGGGGCCTCCATCATTTCCAACCTGGTGGCGATCGCGATCTACCCCGAAAACAGATGGCTGTCGGAGCGTGAGGTGCTCTACATCCTGCTGTTCGACATCACCCAGCTGGCCGCCTTGTTGTATCTTACCGGCGGATTGAACAACCCGTTTGCCTTGCTGGTGCTGGCCCCTGTCACCGTCTCAGCCATGACGATGCGGCCACAATCGACCCTGTTTCTGGGCGGGCTGGCGCTGGTCATGGTTACCTTTCTGGTAGTCGTCTTCGTCCCCCTGCGCACGGCGGAAGGGGCGCCGCTGCAAATGCCATTCGTCTTTTTGCTCGGGTTCTGGGTCGCGATGGTCATCGGCATCGTGTTTCTTGCCGTCTATGCAGGCAGGGTGACCGCCGAGACACGCTCCATGAGCGACGCATTGCTGGCCACCCAGATGGCCTTGGCACGGGAGCAGAAGCTGACCGATCTGGGCGGCGTCGTGGCCGCCGCCGCGCATGAGCTGGGGACGCCCCTTGCCACTATCAAGCTGGTCAGCGCCGAGTTGATGGAGGAGCTGGCCGAGGTCCCCGACCTGAAGGAGGACGCCGCCCTGATCCGCGATCAGGCCGACCGGTGCCGCGATATTCTGCGTTCCATGGGGCGGGCGGGGAAAGACGACCTGCATCTGCGCTCCGCCCCTCTTTCCACCGTGATCGAGGAAGCCGCCGAGCCGCATCAGGACCGGGGCAAGCTGTTGCATTTCAGCTTCCGCGGCGAGCAGGAGGAAGACGGGCGCATGCTGCTCATCGCGCGCAAACCTGAGCTGATCCACGGGATTCGTAATCTGATCCAGAATGCGGTGGATTTTTCACGCGGGCATGTCTGGATTGATGGCAATTGGTCACAACACCACATTGTGATCCGCGTCACAGATGACGGACCGGGCTACCCGGTCGACCTTCTGGGCCGCATCGGAGAACCATTTCTGCGACGGCGCAGGCTGCTGAATGAGACGCCTCGAAGACCAGGATATGAAGGGATGGGTCTGGGCCTGTTCATTGCAAAAACCCTGTTGGAGCGCAGCGGGGCGGAGGTTACGTTCGCCAATGGCGGCGCCGAATTCAGCGCCGACCAGCCCCGCCGCAGCGGCGCTATAGCGCAAGTCAGCTGGCCCACTGGCGCATTGCAGACAAAAACGCGGGACCGATCTGAGGGTCTCGGCGAAAACAAGCGGATCGAGGCTTAACGGCGCATTAACCGTGCTGTGAAATCGTCGCCACATCCGTAGCCTTAGCCCCAAAAGGATACCACGCCCTGTGTCAGCCTCCCTGCTTGCGCCGTCATTGATCCTGTTTCTCGTTGGCCTGTTTGCGGGCCTCGCCGCGTCTGCGGCATGGCTCAAAGCCCGTCACACGACCCCTGAACCGGTGCCCGAAGGCCCGGTCACGCATGAGCTGCATTTTGACGGCGACATGATGACCGATGCCTGCCCCGCGGCCCGCGCGATCCTGTCGCCCGACGATCTAGACAGTGACCCGATGGCGCGGCTGACAACCCGGCTGGGCGAGCTGTTTCCACAATTCAACGCCACGTTCGAGGCCGCGCGCGCCGATGGTGTGAGCTTCGAGCTGTCGGAGGCCACGACCTCAGGACCCGTCCATGTGGCGGTGACCTGTGAGGGGCCGCGCACCACGTTTCGCCTGACCGGGCTGCCTGACATTCTTGCCAGCAGGGTCCTCGTGAACCGCGAGATTGTGGAGGCCGACCGCGCTGAGTTGGCGGTGCTGCGCAGCACCGTCTCCACCGGGCCGACTGTCATCTGGCGGGAGGACAAGCGCGGCGCGATCGACTGGGTTAACACGGCCTATATGGACCTGACCGAACAGGCAGAGACGAACGCCCATTCCGGCTGGCCCCCCAAACGCCTTCTCGATGGGGCCTCCGTGACGCCTGCGGGCCAGATTGCCCAGCCACGGCGGTCGCCCCTGACGCTGAAGGACGGCACCACCCGATGGTTCGACATTACCAGCCACGGGCACGGATCATCGACGCTTCATTACGCAAATGATGCCAGCAAAACCATCCATGCAGAGGAGGCGCTGCGCAATTTCACCCAGACGCTGACGCAGACCTTCGCCTCCCTGCCCATTGGGCTGGCCATATTCGACCGGCAGCGCCAGATGCAGCTGTTCAACCCTGCGCTTCTGGATCTCACAACTCTTGAGCCCGAATGGCTGATTGCCCGACCCACGCTGTATGACTTCATCAACCGCCTGCGCGAAAAGCGGATGCTGCCGGAGCGGCGGGATTTCACCGACTGGCGCGCCAAGATCAACGAGCTGGAAAAGCTGGCCGTCAACGGCACCTATCTGGAGACCTGGAACCTGCCGACCGGGCAGACCTACAAGGTCACCGGCCGCCCCCATCCCGAGGGCGCGGTGGCTTTCCTGATCGAAGACATCAGCGCCGAGGTCTCGCTGACCCGCAAATTCCGCCGAGAGTTGGAGGTCAGCCAATCTCTGCTTGACTGCCTGCCGGAAGCAATCGCGGTATTTGACGCACACGGGAACCTATCGCTGTCAAACGGCGCCTATTGCCAGCTGTGGGAGCATGACCCGGAACTGGTGATGGACCAGATCGGCATCGTGGAGGCCACGCGCCAGTGGCAGCAGAAGAGCCTACCGACCCCGCTTTGGGGCGATGTCCGCGAATTCGTCTGCCACGCGGGCGACCGGACGGAATGGTTCGGCTCCGCCGACATGGAAAACGGCCAACAGCTGGCCTGCCGCTTCGTGCCGCTGGCAGGTGGCGCGACCATGGTCAGCTTCCAGCAACCCGACCCAATTGCAGCCCCCATGAAAGAGCTTGCCCGCATCGCCACCTGATCTGCCTTGCGGGCCAGCCGCGTTGCAGTAAAACTAGGCCGATGACTGGCCACGCTGCCCCTATCCGCATTGAGCTGCCAAACCTGCACGCAACGCACCATCTGGCGGACAGCCTGGCTGCGGCGGCCGCGCCTGGTCAGGTCATCTTGCTGGAGGGACCCGTCGGCGCAGGCAAGACCGCGCTGGCCCGCCGGATCATCCAGACTCTACTGACGGCCCATGACACATTTGAAGACGTGCCCTCCCCCACCTTCACAATCGTGCAAACCTATGAGGCCGGACCGCTTGAGATATGGCATGCCGACCTCTACCGGCTCACCGCAACGTCAGAGCTGGAGGAGTTGGGGCTGGATGCGGCCTTTGACGACGCATTCTGCCTCGTGGAATGGCCCGACCGGTTGGGCCAATTGGTCCCTGAGGGCTTGCGCATCACCCTGTCCTACGGCGAGTTTGATGACAGCCGTGTGGCGCTCCTTGACGCTAAGGGGCGGGGGCGAGCGCTGCTTGACGCAGTCTTGTCAGAGGTCACTGCATGAGCAACCGCAGCAATGACCTCGAGACGTTCCTGTTCCTCGCAGGCTGGAGCGACGGGGAGCGTTACATGCTGGCCGGCGATGCCTCCAATCGCCGCTATGACCGGCTGACCCATCCCGGCATGGGCCGCGCGGTCCTGATGGACGCGCCGCCAGACAAGGGCGAAGATATCCGCCCGTTCATCAAGATCGCCCACCACCTGCGTGCCCAGGGGCTGAGCGCGCCCGAAATCCTGTCGCGCGATACCGAACATGGTTTCCTCATTCTTGAGGACCTGGGCGACGCGCTCTTTGCCCGTCTTTTGTTCGAGGATAACACGCCGGAGGAGCAGCTATATGAGGCGGCCGTTGAGGCCCTGTTCGTCGCGCAATTTGCCAAACCGCCGGAGGGGATCGGCCATTACGGGCCGCAGGAAATGGCAGAGGCCGCCTGCCTCGCGCCAGATTGGTACCTCGCCCATGCGACCGACAACCCACCCGATATCCGGGCAGAGTTCCGCGGGCAGTTGCGTGCCTTGCTTGACACCTATCTGACCGCTGCGCCGGTGCTGACGCAACGCGACTACCACGCCGAAAACCTGATATGGCTGCCCAAACGTGAAGGGGTTGCCCGTGTCGGGCTGCTCGACTTTCAGGACGCGATGCTGGGCGATCCGGCCTATGATCTGGCCTCCCTCCTTAAGGACGCGCGACGCCATGTCAGCCCCGGAGTGCAAAAACGTTGTATCGCCCAGTTTCGCGGGCTCACAGGCATTCCCCGGGAAGCATTTGATGTAGCCTATGCCCTGTGTAGTGCACAACGTAACCTGCGCATCATGGGTGTGTTTACAAGGCTGTGCGTGCGCGATCACAAGGGCCACTATCCCGAAATGCTGCAGCGCGTGTGGCGCAACCTGCGTGATGACCTGACCCACCCCGCGCTGGAGGAATTTGGCACGTTTGTCATGACACATTTCCCGGCGCCTACCGACGACATCATCACCCGCATCCAGAACACGCATGTCTGACCACCCGACGGACCTTATGATCTTCGGTGCAGGGTTTGGCACGCGGATGGCCCCGCTGACGGACGCAATGCCCAAACCCCTGATCCCCGTCTCTGGTCGTCCGCTGGTTGACCACGCGCTTGCCCTCGCGCGCGAGGCGTCGCTGCGCTGCCACGTCAACGCCCATTACCGGGCGGCGCAATTGGCCGCGCATCTGCCCGTTGATGTTGAATGCCATGTCGAGGCGCCGGATATTCTGGACACTGGCGGCGGGCTGAAAGCAGCCCTTCCCGCAATGGAAGGTCGCGCGGTGATGACGTTGAATTCCGACGCGCTATGGGCCGGGCCTAACCCGCTTTCGCTGCTGCAATCGGCATGGGATGCTCGCGACATGCAGGCGCTTTTGCTGCTTGTCCCGGTCTCCCAAACCGTGGGGTATCAGCGGGCCGGCAACTTCAGCATGGATGCTAAAGGCAGGCTGGGCCGGGACCCCGAGGGCTATGTTTTCACCGGCGCGCAGATCATCGACCGGCAGGTCATTCTGGAGCACCCGGAAACAGTCTTCTCGATGAACGCGGTCTGGGACGGGCTGATCGAGGCCGGCACCTGCTACGGCACGGTCTATCCCGGCAGATGGGCCGATGTTGGCACGCCGGGTGCGATCCCTCTGGCGGAGGCAATGCTGCGCGATGTTTGAGCCAACCAACAAGCCACGGCTTTTTGCCTTCCCCGTCGGTGCGGATTTCCCCCGCGCCATCGTCGAGGGACTGACGGAAAGATTGGCAGGCACCCCGCCCGAAGCACTGGCGCGCGTTACGATCTTCGTGAACACGACGCGGATGCGCCGCAGACTCCATGCCCTGTTCGCCCAGCGCGGCGCGTTGTTGCTGCCGCGCATCCGCCTGATCACCGAATTGGCGGATGACCCAACAGTCGACCTGCCCCCGGCGGAAAGCGGACTGTCCCGCCGGTTAGAGCTGGCGCAGCTGGTACGCAAGCTGATCGAGGCCGACCCGACGCTTGCAGCCCCTCACGCGGCCTATGATCTGGCCGACAGCCTCGCCGCTATGCTGGAAGAGACGCAAAGCGAAGGGGTCACTTTCGACAACCTCGCCGGCATTTCCGTCGCGCAGCATTCGGCGCATTGGGCGCGCAGCCAACGCTTTTTGGGGCTGGTTCGTGGCTTTCTGGAACCTGATACGGCGTTGGACGAGGAAGGCCGGCAACGCGGCGTGGTTGACGCGCTGGCCAGACGCTGGCGGGCGTCACCCCCCACAGACCCGATCCTGATTGCCGGATCAACCGGGTCGCGCGGCACCACCCGGGCTTTCATGCGCGCGGTCGCGCGACTGCCTCAGGGCGCCGTGCTTTTGCCGGGGTTTGACACGGATCTGCCCGCCGACGGCTGGGCACAGCTGCGCGACGAAGGCGGCAGCCCGGACCATCCACAATACCGCTA